>CANRJP010000010.1 GCA_947630975.1 uncultured Clostridia bacterium | reverse complement strand
CCCTCGGCGTACCTATGTACGCCGTCGGGAGGGCTTTCTCGGCGGCAGGAGCCGCCTGCGAGAGCTGATTTTCGTCCATTCTGCACAATTTTTTCGACCGGCCCCCGTGTCTCCGTGTTACAGAGCGAGTTTTTTTACAGCCCGTTTTTTGTTAATTTGATTTTATAGTATTAATTATCTTTATCCGGGAACGGCCGGGTCAGCCGCCCCACCCCGGTGCTCCTGCTGTAATCGATTTCCCACCGGCTGTCGGTTTTTCTGTCGCACCTTATAACCGAGTCATAGCCGTCGCCCTCGGAGCCGTCGGACGTCATTACGTACATATTTCCGTTCCCATAAACATTCACGTAAAACTCGTCATTGGAATTATCTTTAACGAATTTTTCACGAACCTCGCCGATACACTCGCCGATAAGCGGCGGGGCCAGGGTGTCGGAATAGCTCTTTTCGGCGTATCTGTAATACTCCACGTATTTTATACGGCCCTTTTTCTTTTTGGGCAGATCGCAGTGAACCTTAAGCTGCATAAATTTTTCATTTTCGGCGTAATAATACAAATCCACACTTTCCGCCGTTCCGCCGCTGTCCAGCCACGCCGCGGCCTCGCAAAGACCGTATACGCCGTCTTTGTTGACGGCCTTATCCACGGCGGAAACAATATCCTCAAAAACGGTTCCGTCCTTGACCGCGAATTTTTTGTTCAGAGTTTTTATCTCGTCATAGCTGCCCGGCGGCCTGTCGCTGAACGCGTTGACCATAAAAATCACGCCGACGGCTAAAACCAACACAAGAAACGCTAAAAATATTTTGTTTACCCTTTTCATCTGTCTCTTATTCCTTTGTACTCCTGTTCCCTGTCCCTGATTTACTCCCCGATCCCGCCCTCGCGTCGGCAGTCAATGCCCGGTATTAACGATAAACCATAAATGATACATATATACACAGTCGGAGCAATAACGATGCAAGGGGATTTGAACCCCGCGCCCGCTCCGGGCGCACCATATGTATGACCTGCGCGGTCACCGCGTGACATTCACCCTGCCTCGGCTACCTGCTTTCGGTCTATTCTATCAAATCGGTGAGCCAGTTGCTCTCCTGAAGCCTGTTGTCCAGAAGCCGCAGCTCCTTTGACAGCCTGTCTATCTCCGACTGCCACGCTGACACGTCAATAGTGGAAAGTATCTTTATCTCGGAGCCCCGGGCCCGATATACCTTCTGGCTGGCGTTGTTCACGACCTCCTTACAGGCAGCGATCTTTTGCGTGAGAACGTCCCTCTTTGCAATCAGCTCGGTCAAAGTATGGCCGTCTATCTCCGTCCGGCAGTTGGTGAGATTGATATGGGTAACAAGCCACATCATCCGCTTATATGAGGAGTCCAGCTCCTTCTTGAGCTTTGCCGGATCCTCGGCGGGAGCCTCTCCCTCCTGAACGAGAACGTTATTGTTTACGCGGCTCTTGAGCTGCTCAATATTGCGGTTGAGATCGGCTCTTTCCTGAAGCGCTTCCGCAAGCTTCATGCAAATTCCTCCTTTTTAATCGGCGTCAACAATCTCAAACACGGTGCCCGCAGCCGTCTGCACCGCTCCGCCGTCGGCGGCAACCGCCATATACAGATCGGAGTGCAGACTGCGGAGCTTATATCCGTCGCCGTCCTGCTTTTCCAATATCCACCGCTGATTGTTGTCGGTGGACGAGGTGTAGGTGATAAGCGGGTCGCCCTCGGCGGTAGAGTTGTTGGCAACGTCTATGCTCTTGCCGCCGCTCTTTGTGTTTACGGCATAATACCCCTCGGCGGTGGCCTCAAACAGCCACTTCTGGGTATCGGCGCCGGTATAGGCGGACGAGCCCAGCGCGTTGGCGTCGGCGGAATAGGTCAGAGCGGTGTCGCTGCCCTTAACGACGATTTTCTTATAGGCGGGAGCATATTCGCGCTGCGCTGCGGCGGCGGCCTCCTCGATAATCCAGTTCTGAACGGAGCTGTCCCGATCGGCGGCCTGTCTTATCACACCGGCGGAATTTTCAAAGAGCAGCATGGAATTTTTGGAATAAATCTTGTAGGAGCCGTCGGCCTGTTGCACCAGCATAAACTTCTGGTTGTCGCCGTCGCCCTTGTTGTACTGAAGAATGGTCGCGCCGGGCTTGCGACTCTGGCCGTTCACGTCCATGGCGCAACCGCTCTCGGCGTTAATTATGAAATAAAATCCGTCCTGACCCTCCACCGGCTCAAATCTCCAGATCTGTCCCGGCGCACCGGTGAATGTGACGGCGGAAAGACCGCTGCCGCTGCCGCTGTGGTCGGGAGTTACGGCGCTTTGAGTGCCTTGAGCAACTATCTTATAGGTCTTTTCAGTGTCCACAGTGGAGGCGTCATTAATGAGGACGCTGCTTGCGGCTCCGTCCCAATCCACCTTTTTACCGAAGGCCTGGGCTATGGCGCGGACAGGCAGATATGTGGTGCCGTCCATGGCGATGGGAGCCACCTCGTCGCCGTCGGCGTCACGGGGTATGAATTTTGTGCCGTTGATATAGATGTTTATTTTATCGCCCAACTCGGGCTGAGTCTCTCCCCTGCCGCCGATAAAAACGGTGCCGGTTTCGCCGTCCCATTCTATATCCAAATTCAGCGCCGTGGCTATGGCACGGACGGGAACATAGGTGGTGCCGTTTTCGGCAAAGGGCGCCACGGGATTGCCGTCGGCGTCGCGGGTGTCTATGGCCTGGCCGTTGAGCACCACGGAAATGTCCGCGGCAAAGGCCGACGCTCCCAGACAAAGAACCAGCGCCAGCGCCAAGATGAAAGTGAGTTTTTTCATTTGATTTTCCTCCCTGTGATTACTGTAACTTAATTTTACTATATTTTTTTCTCTTTGTCAATAGTTCAGACAACAAAGTCACCTTTGCACCTTAATTGTCCGGCCAAATTTTTGCCGGGGTCAACGGCTCCATTCCGGGAATATCGCTCCAAAGGAACACCTTCACTTTTTCTGCGCCGCCGGAGGGCAGCTTGAACTCATAATCCCTGCCGGTCACATCCGCAATATCCAGAGCCGTGAGTCCGCCGTCCGTGTACGAGGCCGCGCCAAGCTTCGCCCCCAAGGGTAGACGGCCCTTTATCCTGACTGAGACGGAACCGCCGGAGCCGCCGGTTTCAAGAGAAAGGGGAAGGCTGTCCTCGTAGACCTCCCGGGCCTCAGCCATGGTAAGCGATTTGTCATATACACGCACATCTGACACAAGACCGTCAAAATACGGATCCCAGGCGTTGGCTCCTATGTAGACCGCGCCGCCGTTTTCGAGAATGCCCACGGCCACATCTCCCTGCGATACCCTTTCACCGTCGATGTAAAGGGAGCCCCGGATCGAATTTGAGCCAAGGCCGTTTCTGTCGCCGTCCACGCTGATTATCATGTGCTGCCATCTGCCAAGGGTAAACACGTCCGCCTTGTCCTCCCACGGCCATATATCCAGATCCTGCCGCCGCGACCAAATTCTCGATTTATGGTCGTCCTCAACGGTCGTCATGTTAAGCCATACGCCCGAAACAAAGTCCGGCGACGCAGCTACGATTGGGCCAAACTGACTCAGGCTGTCCGGACGTATCCACAGACTGACGGCATAACTTTTCAGCGTCCCCACATCGGGCAGCTTAAGGCCGTAGGAGCCATCCATGCGGAGGGCTTTGCCATTGACGCCCTCTTCGTAAGTGACTGACTTGGAAATTTCAACAGGATTTATCTCACTGCCGTTTCCAGGTCGGGCGACGGTCACCGCCCCTTCCAGATCTCCATCGAGGGCGGCGGTCAGTATGGGTTCGGGCAGAGCCGCGCTCTCATTCTTCACGCCCCAGACGCAGCAGTTGTTTTTCCCCGCAGCCGTAAAGGTCAGTACTATCTTCCCGGACTCGTTCTTCTGCCGGTGCAAAACGCCCTTATAAACATAACCGCCCAGATTTAGCGTAATATTTTTGCCGTCACAGATCCAGCTCCCGGTCTCGGCTCCGGTCACCGTACCGTCCACGTTCAAAGAGATGCCCATGGGATTTCTGTATCCGCCGCCTTCGCCGGTGGCGCTGCCGTGATTTATGTACTGATAGCCGCCAACGATCTCTCCGGCGGAAAAACCGCCGCTGTCGTTGTCGCCGGAATAGCGGTAAGGCGCCGCCACGGGCCATCCGTCCTCATTCATGAAAAGCTGACAGACTCTTGACTCAAAGTATCCGCCCCGATCGGAAAAACGGGTGTGATAAAAGAGATAGCGTTTGCCGTCGTCGTCAATGAGTGCGGAGCTGTGGCCGCCCGACTTGTAGGCGGGGGTCATCTCATCAAAGCGGTAATTGCCGAAGAGCTTAAGTCCCTGATAAGCCAGATCCCCGCCGTAAAGGGCGTTCCGTCCCATTGTATCGGTAAAGGGGCCGTCGGGGTTCCTGCTGCGGAAGATGCGGATATGATAGCCGCCGTCCTCTCCCAGCCATTCATAGGTGTCCTGAAGGTAATAATAACCTGTTTCGCTGTCATAGTAGATAAACGGGCCCTCGCCGCTCCATGCCTTGCCTCCGGCCAAACGAACGCCGAAATATCTGTCAATGGGGTTGCCGCCGGCGGTAGTGCCGTCGACGCCGGGATAGACGGCCCGTCCGGTAGCGGGGTCAAGCTCAAGAGTGAATATACCGCCCGACCAGGAGCCGTAGACCATCCAGAGACCTCCGTCCGTGTCCTCATACACGCAGGGGTCGATGCAGTTGGGGGCATAGCTGTTATTGTAATTTGTACCCTTGCCCCAGTTCGTACTGTAGCCGCTGACCTTTCCCTCGTCAATAAGCCGTCCAAGGTTAGTGTTTCGGTAATTTTTGTTTATCCCGCTGCCCTCGTCCCACGCGTCATTCTGCGTAAAGCCGGAATACACAAGGGTATCGGCATAGGTATACGGGCCCTCCACATTTTTGCTGACGGCCAGACCTATACAGGAGCGTATGGCCGTTGAGGAGGCGCTGTAGTACATCAAATACGCACCCTTCGTGCCGTCGGGATTTATGTATTCGGCGTCATAGTACACATCCGGAGCCCAGACCGCGAAGCCGCCCTTGCAGTCCATGTCGTCCTCTCCGGCCCATGCGAAGGAACCCGCAAGATTTTCGGACAAATTGCCGAACAGGACATTATCCGTCTCGGCGTAGCCGTTTGTGAACACCGTCCAATTTATAAGGTCGGTGGATTTAGCCGCCGTTAAGTGTGAACCGAATATATAGTATATCCCGTCGGCCTTGATTACGGACGGATCGTGAACGGAGACTTCCGCCCTGGCGGCGGGCGCCATGAGACCGAGCGCCGCCATAGCCGCTATAAGCACCTTTTTCATTTTCCTTTACCTCTCCCAAATATTCATATAGCTTTGAGCGCACCGAAAAAAATCGGCACGCTCCAAATTACAAGCCGCCGCAAAGTGCGGCTTCACTTGGTTTATATGTTTCCCTCCGAACTTTCGCCGCCGTCCGAGGGAACCTTCAACGGCAAGGGGCCGACGCCTCCGACGGCCCACTGAGTCAGAATATTTCTGTAATACCAGTCCATGCTCTGTATATCCTTTTCCGTCAGCACCTCTCCCTCGGGGCACACCTCGTTGCCGGCATTGTCATAAAGGGGGCCGGTAAAAATGGGTCTGCCGGCAAAAAACTCATCCACGGCCTCATTCACCGCAGCCGTGGTGCCTCTGGCGCAGTTGTGATTTACCGGCGAAAGCGCCACAAGTCCGTCGGACAGGCCGCCCTTAACGTCGTTGCTCTCATGTACGACCTGAATCTCACCGTCGACCTCCTTGGCGCTGTAACCGCCCCACAGACCCTCAATGGTCTCCTTCACAACCTTGGTATAATATATACCCCAGTTGGTAACGGGAGCCTGAAGGTGAGCCTTTGGCGCGGCGGCGGTCATGTCGGTCATAAATCCCTCGCTCCAAAGCTCCCTCTCCGCCGCCGCAAGCTGCGGTGCGGAGGAGAACGTGTTCTGGGCCACCACGTCGCAGCCGGCGCCAAAAAGCTCGGCGGCGGCGGCGCCCTCCTCCTCGGGGTCAAAGCGTTCCTCCACGCGTTGGAGATATACTTTGTAGGACGGGTCTACACGCTCGACGCCCAGGGCAAAGGCGTTTATGCCCTTAAGGGACTGCTCGCCCACATAACCCACATAGCCGATAATTCCGGTCTTTGTGCGGCTGGCGGCCACGATTCCGCCGAGGTACTGGGCCTCGTACATATCCGCCGAATATCCGCTGTAATTGGCCGGTTCCTCGCCGCTGGTAACAAGGGCGTTGCAGAATATGATTTCGGGATTTTTCTTTGCGGCGGCCTTCATTGCCGGCGCGTATTCCTTTTCCGTGGCGAATATGACCTTACAGCCGTCGGCGACGCAAGCCTCCACGGCCGATTTTATGCTCTCTTTGTCCTCCGTGGAGACATTGTTCACCCACTTTATCTGCTCCTCCGCCATGCCCAGGGCACGGCGCATGGCCTCGATTCCCTGAATATGAGACTGAATATAAGAGTTATCCGTACCGGCGTCACCGCTGAGGATAACGCCCACACGTATATCGCTTTCGCTTGAAACGTCCACAACGGGCTTTCCGTCCGAATCCGGAACGGTGTTTTTATTGCACGCGGAAAAGGACAGCAGCGCCAATACCAACGTCAATGCCAAAATTACCCTTTTCACTTTTTTACCACTCCCTCTTTTGTAATGCGCAAAAACCGCCGACGGGCCTCGCAGCCATGCCGTCCATGTCAAGTGCGCCCATACATTTATTTTACACCTTTATTAAAATTTTTACAAGATTTTTTTTAAATGTCACAAAAAATTTACGAATATGGAAATGTCGGCCATCTTTTTTGAAATAATTCTTGCATTATTATAAAATCTATGATAGAATAAATTGATATAGGCAATACCGCACAGAGATTGTGCCCATATTGCGCCGCAGATTTTTTGACGGAATTACGAAAACGACGCGGGAATACTGTTGTATTTCAAGGAGTTTTCGTAATAAATGTCGGAAAAGATGCAAGCAAGATGGGTACAAAGCTCTTTAGCGGTCTTTGTGCGGTATTGCCTATGATATTTGTCTTAGGGGCTGATTTAATGGAATTCAAAGAACAGGACTTCGTCACCCTTCTAATGGGCAACGACATAAACGTTTACAGCGTGGCACGGGCCTTTCACGAGGCTTACGGTATACGCTCCGCATCCATAGGCAAAAAATCCGGCGCTCCCTGCGCCGACAGCAAAATGATAGATCAGGCCACCGTGCCGGATATAGACGACCCGGAGGTGTTTGTCAGGACGGTGAACGGCTTCGCCGCCGGGCGGGACAAGCCGGTGCTGCTCATGGGCTGCGGCGACAACTACGTCCGGCTCATAGCCGAAAATAAGGACAGGCTGGCCGCCAATATCGTGGCCCCTTACGGCAGCGGCGAGCTGCTGAACAGCCTGATGGACAAGGAAAGGTTTTACGAGCTTTGCGACAGGCACGGCATCGAGTACCCCGCCACCTATGTCTGCACCCCCAACACCATGGAGGTCGCTCCCGACTTCGGCGCACCCTATATCCTCAAACCCTGCAACGGGCCTCAGTACTTCGCCCACCCCTTCGAGGGCCAGAAAAAGGTGTTTAAGCTGGACAGCCTCCGTGAACTGCGGGAAACAGTGGCCGCCGTATACAACAGCGGATATAAGGACAACCTCATCGTCCAGGACTTCATACCCGGCGACGACACCTATATGCGCGTCCTCACCAACTATTCCGACAAAAACGGTAAGGTAAAGCTCATGTGTCTGGGTCATGTGCTTCTTGAGGAGCACACGCCCTACGGCATCGGCAACCACGCCGTCATAATCAACGAATACGACCGGGAGCTTATGGAGAAATTCAAGGCTCTGCTTGAGGAGATAGGCTTTACCGGCTTCTCAAACTTCGACATAAAGTACGACCGGCGGGACGGGAAATTCAAGGTGTTCGAGATAAACGTCCGTCAGGGCCGCAGCAACTTCTATGTAACCGGCGCGGGCTATAACATCGCCGAGTACGTTGTAAGGGATCATATTAAAAACGAGGATCTTGGCGATACAGTCTTTGCCGACAGGGAAAACCTCTGGCTCGTCGTACCCGAAAAGGTGGCCTTCGACTACATAGCCCCCACCGAATACAAGACCCGCATGAAGTCCCTCATCCGTCAGGGACGGGTGGTAAATCCCCTGTTCTGCAAGGGCGACAACAAACCCGGACGGCTGTTGAGGCTTCTTAAGCAGCACAATTCCCACTATGCGAAATACAAAAAATATCTGGGCAAAAAGGCCTGAGAAAGTTGGTTTTGCCATGCTGACACTTGGAATTATCGGCGGAATGGGCCCCGAGGCAACTCAAGTAATGTACCGTGAAATAATCGACCGCACGGACGCGAAACGCGACCAGGATCACATCGATATTCTCATATACAGCCACGCGTCCATGCCCGACCGCACCGCCGCCATCGAAAGCGGCGACACCGCCGAGATCAGGGCTCTGCTGGCCGCCGACGCCCGAAAGCTGCGCCTTGCCGGGGCGGACATTTTGGCCGTGCCATGCAACACCAGCCATAATTTTATCTCCGACATTGAAAACGCCGTGGACATACCCGTGGTGAACATGATCGAAGAAACGGCTGAATTTATCCGCGCCATGAGGCCCGAGATAAAGAAAGCGGGCATCCTCGCCACCGACGGCACGGTACGCTCCGGCCTGTACCAAAAAGCGCTGGAGAGCCGGGGCATAAGCGCCTTTGTTCCGGACGAAAAGCATCAAAAAACCGTAATGAACATAATTTATGACCAGATCAAGGCCGGACAAAAGGGCAACCGCGACGACTTTGCCGCCGTGGATCTGTTTTTGAAAAAGAACGGCTGCGACGGGGCGATATTGGGCTGTACGGAGCTGAGCGTGTTCCGTGCAAATCACGAGCTGGACAGCTATTATATAGACGCCATGGGAGTGCTCGCGGAGCGGTGCGTGACCCTCTGCGGCGGAAAGTTGAAAGGTGATGGACAATGACACTTAAAGATTTTGCGGAGCTGTTTGAAAAAAACGGCCTTAAGACCGAAGTCCGCGGACTGCCGGATCAAATCATAGACTATATCTCCTGCAACTCGGCGGACATTCGCCGTGGCACTCTCTTTCTCTGCAAGGGCGCCCATTTCAAACCCGAGTATCTCGGCGACGCCATAAAAAAGGGGGCCGTGGCCTATATTGCCGAAAGGGATATGGGCGTGGAGCTGCCCTCGATCATTGTGGACGACGTGCGCCGCGCCATGGCGCTGACGGCCAACTATTACTACGGCGACGTCTGGCGCAGGCTGAACCTTGTGGGCATTACCGGAACCAAGGGCAAAAGCACCACGGCCTATTTTGTCAAGTACATTCTTGACGAGGCGCTGCGGGCGGAAGATAAAAAAGACTCGGCCATAATCTCGTCCATAGACACCTATGACGGCATCGAGAATTTCGAGAGCCATCTTACCACTCCCGAACCGTTCGACCTTCACCGCCACTTCAGCAACGCGGTTAAAAGCGGTATCGACTACCTGACGATGGAAGTGTCAAGCCAGGCCCTGAAATACGACCGTGTTCTCGGCGTGGGCTTCACCGTGGGCTGCTTCCTGAACATAGGGGTGGATCACATAAGTCCCATAGAGCACCCTGACTTTGAGGACTATTTCAAGTCCAAGCTCCGGCTGTTCGAGAGTTGTGAAACCGCCGTCATCAATCTTGACTGCGACCGCGCCGACGAGGTGGCCGAGGCCGCCAAGGCCGCCGGAAGTGTCATAACCTTCTCTCAAAAAAGAGCCGACGCCGACATCTTCGCCTACGGGATCCATAAAACCAACAGCGACACGGCTTTTATGGTAAAAACGAAGGACTTCGACATGGAGTTTACCCTTACCATACCCGGCCTTTTCAATGTGGAAAACGCTCTTGCCGCCATTGGCATCGCCATGGCTCTTGGCATCGACAGCCGTTATATGCTCACCGGCCTCATGAAAGCTCGGAGCAAGGGCCGCATGGAGGTCTACGCCAACGCAGACAAGACCGTGACCGTCATTGTGGACTACGCTCACAACAAGCTGAGCTTCGAGAATTTGTTCTCATCCGTCCGTAAGGAGTACCCCGACAGAGCCATCGCCGCCGTTTTCGGCTGTCCGGGGAAAAAAGCCTTTGACCGCCGCCGTGATCTTGGCACCATAGCCGGGCGGTACTCCAAAAAGGTCTATATCACCGAGGAGGATCCCGGCGAGGAGCCTGTGGGCCGGATTTCCGCCGAGATAGCGGAGTATGTAAAGGCCGTCGGCGGAGAATACGAGATAATCGACGACCGTGGCGAGGCCATTCGCCGCTCTATCATGGACTGTGACGAACCCACCGTCGTGCTCGTCACCGGCAAGGGCGACGAGACTCGGCAAAAGCGGGGCATACAGTACATCGACTGTCCCAGCGACGTGGAATACGCAAAAAAATATCTGGACGAGTACGACATCGAACACGAAATCGACGCCACCGAAAAGATAAAGGGCTTTCAGGACATACTTCCGGCTCTCCACCGGCTGTACGGTCGGAACGTGGTAATTAAGCTGGGTGGCAGCGTCATGGAGGATCGCGAACTGACCCGCTCACTGATGGAGGACATTTCCCTCCTGTCCATGGTGGGCGCGAGAGTTACCGTGGTACACGGCGGCGGCAAGGAGATAAACGCCCTGCTGAACCGCCTCGGCATTGAAAGCCGGTTTGTAAACGGCTACCGCGTCACCGGCGAGGAGGAAATAGGCTTTGTGGAAATGGCACTCAGCGGGAGCGTGAACAAACGGCTTGTGGGCGCCATATCCGCCTGCGGAGTAAAAGCCGTGGGCATCAGCGGTCGGGACGGGGGCACAATTTCCGCCGCGCGTAAGACAGCGGACGGGATCGATTTGGGCTTTGTGGGCGAGATAACCTCGGTGAACTGTCACCTCGTCAGTCAGCTTTTGGACGCGGGCTATGTCGTCGTGGTCTCGCCGGTGAGCTCCGGCCCCGAGGGCGAACCATTAAACGTAAACGCCGATGACGCCGCCACCGCCGTGGCAAGGCAGCTCCGTGCCCACAAGCTGGTGTTTATCACCGACGTGAACGGCATCTTTATCGACAAAAACAACGAAAAAACCGTAGTCGAGACCCTCAACTCCTCCCGCGCAAGGCTCCTCATCGAAAACGGTTTTGTGGGCGGCGGCATGATACCGAAGCTGAGCAATATAGTGGAGGCGGTGGAAAACGGGGTCTCCGAAGTGGAGATACTCAACGGCAAGGTAAAAAACAACCTTATTTCCAGCCTGATCTCCGCAAAAAAAGTCGGCACGACCATAAGAAAGTAGAGCGCCGCCGATGTGTGACACTATGAATCGGATAAAAATAATAAAGGCGGAAACGGACGGCACCCTCGCCCGGTGTCTCCGGATACGCAGAGAGGTTTTCACGGTGGAAAAGGGCGTTTCGGAAGAAATTGAAACGGACGGGAACGACCGTCTCGGAGCGGACTGCGCTCACTTTTTGCTGACATACGGCGGCAAAGACGCGGGAGCGGTCAGGCTTGTGCGCATATCTGAAAGCACAGTCAAGGTTCAGAGGTTCTGTATTTTGAAGGAATTCCGACGCCTGAGTCTGGGGCGGAGCGTCATGGAACACGTCGAAAACTACTGCCGGGGTCTCGGTATAAGGGTCATGGAGATCGACTCCAAATACGAGGTCTTTCCCTTCTATGAGAGGTGCGGCTGCCGGCGGGTCTCGGACGTATTCATTGAGGCCGGTGTAAAACACGTAAAAATGATAAAGGAACTCTGATTATAAAAAAGGCTTGCCATCCATAGTTTTACGGACGGTAAGCCTTTTTTCACCGACGGTCATTTGACATATTGCAGCATATTTTCCACAAATACCCCGTAGCCGCAGGTAGGGTCGTTTACCAGCACATGAGTCACCGCCCCCACCAAACGTCCGTTTTGGATTATGGGGCTTCCGCTCAGGGGTGATGTCAATAAGGGACAACAAAATTTTTTCCAAAAAGCAGCTAATCAGCAATAAACATTAAATTTATTTAATATTTATTGCGCAATTTGTAATTCGTCTTTGAAGTTCCATTCAATAGTCAGTCCTCCGTCAGGATAGACGGTGATCTTTTTTATAAACTCCTTCGCCAATTCCGGGGTCAGCTCGGTGACATCCTTAAATTTCGTTACATTTTTAAGCTCTGATATTTCACCGCTGTTACTATCCAACGCCGAGTTCAACTCTGAAAGCCGCTTTTCTGCGGTCAAAATCAATTTCTCTGTATCTGCCTCTGTTTCATCAAGCTTTTTTCGTCTTAACCGAAACTCTTCCTTTATAATATGCTCTTCCGCATAAGCCTCATATAAGTTAAGCTTATCTCTCCTGATTTTATCGAGTACCCTCTTATAATCTTTAAGCTTCTTCTCTATGGCTTCCTTTTCATTAATATGCTTAATGTTTTTTTGAAGTCTGCTGCGGATTTGAGCTTCAAACAGTAGGCATTGGGTATTGATCGCCTTCAGGACGATACTTCTGAGCCGTCCTTCATCAACTCTGATGAGTTCGCAACCGTTATTCTTGACATACCTCGCAGTTTGACAAAGCCAACTTTTATTCCGTTCCTTTCCCTTAAACAGTTTATTTCCGCAGCAGCCGCACACGAGCAGCGACGCAAAAGGATTGGCGGATGGGACGCCTTTTACTCTTTTTACTGATTTAATAGTCGTCCTCGCCTGATAGAACAGCTCCCTTGAAACTATTGCCTCATGAGTGTTTGGTATGATCTGCCGAAGCTCCTCCGGTATCTGTCGGACTTTACTGCTGCCAACCCGGATAACATGAGATTTAAACGGTTCCGTGTCGCCGGTATATATGCGGTTCGTCAAAATATTCCGAACTGATTCAAAGCTCCAGTATTTTCTGGTCTTGTACTTACCCCGAACGTTAGCGAGATACACAGACGGGGTCGGCACTTCCCTATCGTTTAGAGTGGCGGCGATCTGCGTAACCGTCGCACATCCGGCGGCGAGAGAAAAAATCTCCCGAACGACGCGGGCAGCCTCCTCGTCGATGACAATGGTATTCTTCCTCTCCCCCTTCCTGTACCCGTATGGCGCACTCCCATAAACATATTCCCCACTCAGCTTTTTTAAATCCACGGCGCTTTTGATTTTTCTCGAAATATCACGGCTGTACATTTGATTTATAAGATTCCTTACAGCAAGCTCAAGACCCCCGGTATCCTCGCCGAGCAAATCGCTGTCATAACGGTCATTCACCGATATAAAACGAACGCCGCAAGATGGGAAAACATATTCGAGATAATGTCCGGCTTCAAGGTAGTTTCTCGCAAATCTGGACAGGTCGCGGACGATAACCGTCCGCACCTCACCAAGCATAACATAATGCAGAAGTCTTTTCACAGCAGGCCGCTCCATGCTCGTTCCACTGTATCCATCGTCAGAAAGCTCTTCAAACTCTCTGTCCGAGCCGAAATTTTCCTTTATATATTGCCGAATACAGCTTCTCTGTGACGCTATGCTGTTACTTTCCCCATCGTCGCTGTCCTCCTTTGACAGTCTTAGATAATAAAAATCTCTATACCGCATTGTCTATCGCCTCAATTTCATTCAAATAATCCGTAATAGGACAAAAGGGATCAGCGTAATTTAGAATTATTTCTATATTTCTATCTGAATGAACCAATATTTTATTCACAAGCATATCCAAAAGGGGTCGGTCTATTTCCGACAGCCGATGATACTTTTTTAAGGCTTTGACCCACCGCTCAGTTTCAGAGGTTACCGATCTCACCTTATCCAGATCTGATAAGATGCGGTTTTCTTCGGCGCGAAAACCGTCAAGCTGTATTTCATAGTGACTCTTGATATACTCATATTCCTCTCTGTCTATAAGTCTTTCTGCCAAATCAACAATTAACTGTTCAATTTTTGATTCTATATTTCGTTTCTTTGATGATACAGCCGCAAGCTTCTGCTTCAGCAAGTCATTATGTCCTTTGACTTTAGGAATACGCTCAAGCTGATATGCCAGCTTTTCAACATCCACACTCAAGGCTACCTGACTGTTCAAAAGTTCTGTCAACACTTTCATGACAGTCTCCTGGCTGATATAATGGCAGCCGCACCTTATCCCGGAAGAATTTTTGTACTCGCGGCAATCATAGTATACTCCGCTTGGGGTTTTGGCCCCAACCTTGGCGCACCGCTTAATACCGGTCATCTCCCCGCCGCAGTCGGCGCAAAAGATTTTACTCCGCAACAATTCTCTGTAATCGGCTCCCGGATCTGTTCTTGTTTTGAACTGAGAGCGTTTTTCAAGCTCATCGCGGTTTACGTCTTGAACCTTTTCAAACAGCTCACGCGGTACTATGGAAGGATGAGCGTTTTCAACAACCAGCCATTCATCCTCATCTCTCCTCTCCTTTTTTCCTTTGATTTTGTCACTTTTGAGTTTTCCGTGAATACGTTCGCCGATATACGCTCGGTCACAGGTGATTTTTCGTACCGTCCCCCTTATCCACAGGGCATCCCTATATTTTTCCGCGGTGGTCAGCCCACGCATCAATCTTAGCTTTCCGGGACTGGGAATGTCTCTTTCGTTGAGAGTCCTTGCAATAGAGGAGAAGGACATTCCTAAAGCCCGCATCATAAAGATTTCTTTTACAATATCACCTGATTCTTCATCAATATCGTAGGTTTTTTCATCGGGATTTCGAATATATCCATAAGGAACACTGCCGGACGCGGGCAGGAATTCCCCGGCATTCATTTTCGCGGCTATACTCGTCCTGATTTTTTTAGATATATCTCTTGCGTAGTTATCGTTCATTATCATTTTGAACGGCATAATAAGCGCCGAAACATCTGAATTTTCATCTATACTGTCATAGCCGTCATTGATGCAGATAAGCCGAACCCCATGCTCCGGGAAAAACTTTTCCACATATTCGCCTGTCAGTATAAATTCGCGGCCAAAACGGGATATATCCTTAACGATAACGCAATTTACCTTCCCCTGCTCTATATCGCCTTTCATTCTGAAAAAGTCAGGCCGGTCATAGCTCATGCCGGAAAAGCCGTTGTCAGCGTATATTTCAACGAGGGATATATCGGGATGAGATTTAAGATAGTTTAACGCTATCTTTTTCTGATTTCCTATGGAATTTTGCTCCATATCCTCCCTATCCTCGTCCGACAAGCGCAAATATACCGCCGCACGGTACGGCGCTTTGTTGCTTTCATGATTTGCGGTGGGTGCCGTCACCCTGCTTTTCCTTGCCAATTACCCAACCTCCTTAGACTTTTGTGCAAGCTCCACGCTTGCAGCAAACTCGTCACAATAGTTAAAAATTATTTTTATCCGTTTATCCTCATAAACATATATACGGTCAACAAGAGTAAAAACCATCTCTCGGGTCAGTTTTTCAGCCCCGTCAAACCTTAAGAATTGCTCTATCCAGCCCCTGTCTCTTTCTTTGCCGCCCATGACCTCCCGTTTTTCACTCTCGGCTTTCTCCACCGCCAAGGTATCATCCTCGATTTGAGCCGAGTACTTCTCCCTCATACGGTCATACTCCTCGCGGCTTATCAAATCATCGGTGTACGCCTCGTAAAGCTTCATGCGAAAGGTCTTGTTTTTTTCAATGTTGGCTGTTTTGTCGGCAATCAAAAGGTCAAGCCCCTTTACCTTGGCAGAGGCTATATTTTTCTGCCCGTATTCTTCAAGGAGTTTATCCACCTCGACCACCGCTTTAATGCGTCCTATAACAGCGTGGAGTACGGCCTTTTCCAGCTTGCCCTGTTCAAAACTGTGACCGGAACATTCGCCTCCGCCCTTGCTCGTCGAACATATATAATAGTAGAATTTCTTTCCGCATCTGTTCACACTCCGGCGGCACATGGCTCTACCGCAATCTCCGCAAAAAAGCATTCCCGCCAACGGAAGCACTCCGTCAAGCGTAGGAGAAGTCCGCGTATCGCGGCCGAGTACTTTTTGAACCGCCGAAAACAAAAGCGGGTCAACGATAGGCTCGTGATTGTTTTCAACCACCGCCCACTCAGATGGATTTCTTGATCTCATTTTCTTTATCTTGTAATTTGGCGTTCCTCGCTTACCCTGTATCAAAGTACCCGTGTACACCGGGTTTATCAGTATCGCCCTGACGGTCCCCGCTGTCCAAACGCCTGTTGATGCCGAGGAAAAGCCGGATTTGTAATTAGATCCCTTGCTTTTTTTGTACTCAGCCGGCGGCAGAATTCCTTCACTATTAAGGAAATCGGCTATCCGCTGCTGGCTGAAGCCCCTCGCTTTCAACGAAAAAATAATTTTCACGACCTCGGCCGCAAATTCATCCGGCACGAGCTTGTGCTTGTCCTCGGGCGACTTACGGTAGCCGTAGCACGCAAAGGCGCCCATAAATTCACCGTTCATACGCTGAACTTTAAACTGCCTGCGCAGCTTTTTTGACAACTCACGGCAATATGCCTCGTTCATTATATTCTTTACAGGGATAATTATATCGTCCCCTGAACCGCGGTGCTCGCTGTCGATATCGTCATTTATCGCAATGAAACGCACACCCAGAGCCGGGAATGTCATTTCCAGATATTTACCCGTTTCGATATACTCCCTGCCAAGTCTCGAGAGATCCTTTACTATGACGCAATTTGCCTCACCAGCTTTTACTGTTTCAATCACACGACAAAAGCCGGGACGATCAAAGTTCGTTCCGGTATATCCGTCATCCTGTTCTTCCCCAACAAGAGTAATGTTAGGGTGATTTTTTATATATTCCCTTATCAGCTTACGCTGATTGACTATGCTGTCACTTTCATGACCGTTACCGTCATCTTTGGAAAGACGGTAATATGCAACGGCTCTGTAGCTGTCAGATCCGTTTTCGGTTATAAAGCCGCCCATACAACAAACCTCCCAAAATATTTCAGGAAATTTGTTTCCGGCGTGACCATATGCGGAGAACCGCTCCGCAATCATTGACAAATTAATTATACACTTTCAAGAGCTGTTTGTCAATACGCTAAAAAATTACATTTTTGGCAACAAATTTCCGGCACTGATAAAGCAGACATAGGTATCAAGTCTTTCCTGTAAGCTTACCTGCGTGTCCGCATAGGCGATTTGCACGACAACACCGTCATCGAGATAACAATATGGGTTTCCGATTTGCTCGACAAAACTTTTCATTCTCTCCTCTTTAGGCAGGCTCGGATCAAGCACGACACCGTTTATGTCTCTAAGAGAAGAACGATCAATGCTTCGAGTATTTTCACTCATATAACTTGTCTCCTTCCTTTATAATCCAAGTATTTCCATACCAAGTTTCATGTATTCATAATAATTCATTTTTAATGTGCTTTAACGGACGGCAGTCTGCAACCGGTTCATTCTCTTCCTGATTACCATTGCAACAGTCAACAACACATAAACATAAAAAAAGAAACAGGCCTCCGCATTGAAATTAGCGCGGGGATACCTGTTTCCATTTTGCTGTTCATTACGAGCTTAGTGTTTATCAGCTCCGAAAAAAGATGGGGTAAGCGCCTTCTGGCCACGATGCTTGAGGAAAGGAAGGGTAAAAATGAAGGTTGACTCCGATGATATAAAAAAGGCCGCCGAACAAAACATCGATCAGTTAAATGACTATGGAGAGAGCGACCCTTTTACCGAAACTCCGGAATTTGAAAAAATGATGGATGAGGTCTATGCTTCTATAAAGAAGAATATCAAAAAGAGACGTAAGAAAAAGAAAAGCTTGCGCTTTATTGCTGTCATCGCGGCTGCGATGTCCCTGCTCCTTGTAACACTGGCACTTAACGCCTCGGCAATCGGTATTTTTCTGTTTAAATCATATATTGACATTCGCGGCGAATTTATGCAAATAGAGACCGATGAAGCTGACATCAGGCAACAATATGACAGTATTTCCAATTTTCGCCTCAAAGAAAAAATTCTTATCCCCGGGTGGCTTCCCAAAGGAACCGAATTGGTTGGCATCTTTGATAACAATTACAATTTAATGCTAAAATACAAATATGGAGAAAACGAGATTGTCTTTTCTCAAGAAATCATTTCTAAAAATACGGATAATTCAGACGAGTCTGTTTTTCTGGAACGCAGCGATTATGATTACATCGAAAACTTTGACGGGGAAAAATCCGTTTATTTTATGAAAGTCAATGGAGACACCGGAAATGAAATCAATTCCGCCGTATGGTTTGACGGGCAGGTGGCGTACAGATTAAAGGTAGGCGGTTCAAAAATAATGCTACAATCGATTATGGAATCTTTAAAAAACATAAGTAAGACCAGCGGTTGAACCGGTGGCTTGCACAGCCCCTAAAAGGAGATATTACAGGCTTACACCTGTAAGGGGCGCAGAAGTTTGACACCGCATTACTATCACAGGCAGCCGCTCACGTGGGCACCCCATAAAATTCTGTGTAAAAACCATCCAACCAAACACACTCGTGGCTTGCCCGTCGAGCCCACCGGTGGATTTCCTCACAGCAATCTGTCTCCCGGAAATCGGGCGGAGTATGCACACCGCAGCGCGAATGCTCCGTTCGATTTCCGGGAATTATACACTCACAGGAAATCCACTTACGCCGTTGCTCTGTCGCTGAACATTATGCTCAACTGGTTTGATACCATGTCCCAGTTTCGACATATGACACTCCAATGTCCGACAATATTTTTCGACGCCGGATACATTATTTTTCTCAGCGAATCATCGTTCGTAAACGACGGCTTGCTCTTCGTGATTTTCCGGAATTGCCGGTTCAAACCCTCAATGATATTCGTTGTATATATTATTTTTCGTATCTCCGCCGGATATGCAAAAAATGTTGTAAGAATATCCCAATTTTCTTCCCAGCTGCGCACACAGCGGTCACTGCATGGATAAACCGGGTTGAGAGCGCGATTCTGCCATACGGAGATCTCGGGAGTTATTTTCTCAACAATTTTGCTCACCAGGGTATCGGAAATCTCAACATTGTAAAGGTTTCTGATCTGCTCCGCGATGTCACGCTGAGACATTGCGCAGGAGTAAAGGGCGAGAATTTTCTCCTCCATACCGTCTGCGTTGCGGCTGTATTTTCCGATGATTTGGGGTTCATATTCGCCGTTCCGGTCTCGGGGAATTTTGATATCAACCTCGCCAAGCTGAGTTTTTATGCTCTTTTTCGAGTACCCGTTTCTGTAGTTTTTCGACGAAATATTTTCGCCGTCTCTCGACACACGCTCGCTTTTTTCGTAGCCAAGCTTTTCTTCCAGCTCGGCTTCCATAACCTGTTGAAGGACGTCACTGAACAGCTCCTTCATGGCGTTGAAGATGTCGGTCGTGCTCGTGAAGCTCTGACTGTTGACAAATTCGCGCAGTAATTCCTTTGATGTTTTTTCCATGATAAAAGACTTCCTTTCCAGTTTTTTCTCTGTTTTGAGTATTGTCTGGTTGGAAGTCTTTTATTCTATTTTACACAAAATTTCGCGGGTATTAAGAAAAATCTCGGCATATCGTTTGTATTTTCATTCATGGCTTTTACAACTCGGTTAGGCCTCATTCTCACAATGGCGGTTTGACGCCTAACCAAAAGGAGGCGGCTTTTATGAATATTTAGCTTCTACTTTTTCTCATTTTTTTGTCCACTTTATTGACTTTGATCCAACTCTTGAACTTTTTTTACAGTCCCTCTTCGGTCTCATCGTCCTGTATAATGCCGTAGCGCACGTATTTTTTCGGGCCGGGGCCGTCGATTATCCGTTTAATGATGAGGCGGATGACGGCATACAGCCAATGGGTTCCGTTGAAAATTAAGAAGAACATAAATCCGGCGTCGGCGCCGGAGGTCGAGGCGGGCAAGGACTTCCACACCAGCAGACGGAAGCCCAGGGCAAAGAGGAAATTCGTCATGAGATAGACGGATTCATAACTCAGGATTTGCTTCACGGTGAGCTTTCGGTACGCGGCCTCAAAAACGGGTATCTGTCCCAGACAAAAAACGATGAAAATTCCCGTCAGTAAAGAGCGGTTGGACGCCGCGCCCGGCAGGGCGCACAGGGCCATACCCAAAAAGCACATGAGATTTTCGGTCAATACCGGCATAAATGTCCCTCCCTATATATTATCTCATTATAATTATACTCTCATTTTAGTATTTTGTCAAGAAGTTGAAAAAAATATTGACAAAATTTTTATTTATTGGTATAATCGAGTTGGAGGAGAAAATTGTAAGGAGGTTTTTTATGAAAACGTCAATCCAAAAGTACCTGGCGGAATTTATCGGCACTCTCGTGCTGGTATTCTGCGCGTGCGGCACGGCCGCGTCAGTGGGATGTAACGGAGCTTCGGCAAACGCGGCCTATCTCATTACGGCTCTCTGCTTCGGCTTGGTGGTGATCGCCATGGCCTATTCGACAGGAAATGTTTCCGGCTGCCACATTAACCCCGCCGTGTCAATCGCCATGCTCATAAGCGGCAGAATGAGTTTGACTGACTTTGTCGGCTATGTTGCGGCCCAGTTTTTGGGCGGTATCGCCGGCGCGGCTCTGCTTTTGACCGTCCTTGACGCGGGCAGCGGCCTCGGCGCGAACGCTCTGTATCACGAGAACGTGCCGATCTCTCTGGTGATAGAGGTCATTCTCACGTTCATATTCGTTCTGGCCGTTCTGGGCGCCACCGCGAAAGCCGAAAACAGCTCGGTGGCCGGTCTTGTCATAGGCTTCAGCCTGACAATGGTACATCTCATCGGCATACATTTTACCGGTACTTCCGTCAACCCCGCCCGCAGCCTTGGCCCGGCAATTTTCGCCGGCGGCTCGGCTCTATCCTGCGTTTGGGTGTTCATAATTGCTCCTCTTGTGGGCGGCGCGCTTGCGGCGCTGGTGTATAAGCTTCTTACCAAGACTAATTCCTAATTAAAACCATTGATTCGTGGTGATATTTTTTCGCACCGTGCAGTGTCATCGGCCTTGACAATACATAGAGTATTGTCAAGGCTTTTTCCTTGCCTGTTACAAAAAATTCTTGCCCATTGGTTGATGCTTTAAATAGGAATTAGTACAAACGACAGATGATTCCGAAGCCGTTTCATCAAAAGGTTAGGCGTTGGATTGAACCAACGCCTAAAAACAAAATTGTTGAGAACCTATAAGTTCAGTGAAATCATATTTGTTTCAAATATGGTGTTGAAATTTTCATCGATGGCAACAAGTGAAAACTCCATATCGGTTATGTCTGTTATACCGTTTTCATCTAAACTGGTTTTTAGAAGGCTTATTCCGTTAATGGCTCTTTTACCGTTGGGCACATCAACAGACATTGATGAATCTATCATAAAGCCGTTGACGGACACGTTTCTCGCTTGAATGGTAAGGTATTTGCCGCTCTCGTTGTCGATGTACAGCTTCAATTCCGGCCCCAAAAGTTCGTCTTTTGATAAACCTTTCTCCACTATTTTGACACCGTTTTCGGAATATATTTCCGTGCCGCTGTCATTGAATTTGTACTCGTAATTGTCGTGAATGGAGGTTAAAATCTGAATCGGTTCGGTGTCGAGGTAAGTGTCCCAGCTATCGGCGTTAAAAACGTGGAAGGACAGTTCGGCGTCGGCTATGTTTTCGATTTCGCATTCGTCAAGGCTTGAATCCATAATTGTAATTTCGCTGTTGACTTTTTTGCCTGCCGCAATGTCGGTGGACATGGAACAGTCAACCATGTAACCGTTTACCGAAACATCTCGCGCTTGTACTGTGAGATTTTCCTCGGAATTATTTTCGATAAGCAGTTTTATATTGGTACCCATAAATCCGTCATCGAGGCCGGTGGCGGTTATTTTGATTCCGGACTCGTCAATGAGGACTTGTTCCTCGATTTTTGCGGAGCCGGTGCTTGCCGTAGATGAGCCCGCTTTTTCGACTGAGCCGGAATGGTCCGATTCTCCGGCCTTTTTTGTTGTCTGTCCGCCGGATCCGGCGCAGGCGCTCAACGATAGGCTGAGCGCCAGAAGTGCCGCTGTAAATACTGGTTTTTTCATAAATATCCTCCCTGATTTCAAATATCGTACCGCGTCGGACGCAATACCTTTATTTTTATTATAACATCGAAAACGTAACTTGTCAAGTTATATTTTTAACTTTACACGTTGTTTATATGATGCGATAAAAGTCATATAATAATATAAAGGGTGATGCGAATGGAGTCAAAATATTATGAACTTTATAAGAGACTTGGACTTAATATTGCCTACTACAGAAAGTTGGGCGGTTATTCTCAGATAGAATTTGCAGAGCTTTTGAATATAAGCCGGACGCACATGAGCAGGATAGAGACCGCCGAGTGCGCCCCGTCGATGGATTTGATATTTGGTATATGTGACATAATGGGTATTACCGCTGAAAAGCTGTTTGAATTAAAGTAGGCAAAGGCCGTCGCCATACAACGTATCGTCGAAGCTGGCCTCATATCGCAAAAACAACAGAGTTGTTTTTGCGGGGTTCGTAGTGCTGCCAATACATACAGTATGGTATTCCTTGTCCGCCAAAAAAAAAATCTTCATTGACGCTTTTATTTGGAATTAGTATAAAACCGGTGATAAGTAAACAAATAATAGGCCGCTCCGTCAAGAGCAGCCTATTATTTATTTTTAGTATAATTTTATTTTGCTGTCTCGATAGCGACAGCAACGGCGACAGTGGCGCCAACCATGGGGTTGTTGCCCATGCCGATAAGGCCCATCATCTCAACGTGGGCGGGAACGGAGCTGCTGCCCGCGAACTGGGCGTCGCTGTGCATTCTGCCCATGGTGTCGGTCATGCCGTAAGAAGCGGGGCCGGCGGCCATGTTGTCGGGGTGGAGGGTACGGCCCGTGCCGCCGCCGGAGGCAACGGAGAAGTACTTCTTGCCGGTTTCGTAGCAGCGTTTCTTATAAGTGCCGGCCACAGGATGCTGGAAGCGTGTGGGGTTGGTGGAGTTGCCGGTTATTGAAACGTCCACGCTCTCATACTCCATTATGGCAACGCCCTCGCGGACGTCGTCGGCGCCGTAGCAGCGTACTTTGGATTTTTCGCCGTCGGAATAGGGAGTCTCGCTGACGATGTTCAGCTTGCCGGTGGCGTAGTCGAATTTGGTCTCAACAAAGGTGAAGCCGTTTATTCTGGAAATTATCTGGGCGGCGTCCTTGCCGAGACCGTTAAGAATTACCTGAAGAGGCTCTTTGCGAACCTTGTTGGCGCTCTTGGCTATACCGATGGCGCCTTCGGCGGCGGCAAAGGACTCGTGACCCGCCAGGAAGGCAAAGCACTTTGTCTCCTCACGGAGGAGCATGGCCGCCAGATTGCCGTGACCGAGACCAACCTTGCGGTCGTCGGCGACGGAGCCGGGAATACAGAAGCTCTGGAGGCCCTCGCCGATAGCCTCGGCGGCGTCGGCGGCCTTGGTGCAGCCCTTCTTGATGGCGATGGCCGCGCCGGTGATATAAGCCCAGCAGGCGTTCTCGAAGCATATGGGCTGTACGCCCTTTACTATGCTGTATACGTCGATACCCTTGTCCTTGCAGATCTTTTCGGCCTCTTCGAGAGAGGAAATACCGTACTTGTTCAGCGCGGCGTTGACCTGATTTATTCTTCTTTCATAACTTTCAAACAGTGCCATTTTGTATTTTCCTCCTCTCTTATTCTACGCGGGGGTCAATTACCTTGACCGCCTCGTCAAATCTTCCGTACTGACCGCTGGCCTTTTCCATGGCCTCGTTGGCGTCCATACCCTTGCGGATGGATTCCATCATTTTGCCGAGATGAACGAACTTATAGCCTATGATAAGGCCGTCCTTGTCCAGACCGATCTTGGTGATGTAGCCCTCGGCCAGCTCCAGATAACGGGGGCCCTTGGCCTTGGTGCTGTAGAGAGTGCCCACCTGAGAGCGGAGACCCTTGCCCAGATCCTCAAGGCCGGCTCCGATGGGAAGTCCGCCCTCGCTGAAGGCGGTCTGAGTTCTTCCGTATACTATCTGGAGGAAGAGCTCGCGCATGGCGGTGTTGATGGCGTCGCACACCAGGTCGGTGTTGAGCGCCTCGAGAATGGTCTTGCCGGGGAGAACCTCGGCGGCCATGGCGGCGCTGTGGGTCATGCCGGAGCAGCCGATAGTCTCGACCAAAGCTTCCTCAATAACGCCGCCCTTAACGTTAAGGGTGAGCTTGCAGGCGCCTTGCTGAGGAGCGCACCAGCCTATGCCGTGGGTAAGGCCGTAGATATCAGTGATCTGCTTGGAATAAGTCCAAGCGCCTTCTTGAGGGATAGGCGCCGGTTCGTGGGCAACGCCCTTGGCAACACAGCACATATTCTCAACTTCTTTTGAATAGTTCATATTGACGATCTCCTTTCGCATATGTTATTATAATTTTAACATTTTTTGCCGATTTTATCAAGAGGGTTTTTAAATTATTAATTAGTCAATTTTACCAAAAAAAGGACAAATATTTCTCGCTTTTTGCGCAAACTGCCACGGACACTCTCAAAGCCCGGCCACAATCGGCACAAGTCCGGCAAGCTCGTCGGGCAGTCTGCCTATGGCCCAGCCGGGTTCCGTGGTGTCGGTGTAGTAATAGATTTTTCCGTTGTACTCGTAAGCCGCTCCGGACATGGCGCCGTCGTCGGCTATGCCCACCGCCATGTGGCCCGCCCCGTCCTTTGGAAAAATCATCAGCACCGCGTCGAAGCCCATTTCCCTGAGTATTCCGGCCAGAAGGATGGATGTGTCCTCGCAGTCCCCCCGCTGTTCAAACAGGGTTTCCACCGGATAACTCACATAATCCGCCTCGCCTTTGGCGGTCATGTCGTCCGCGTACCTTATGGAACGGACGAATTCGACCACCATATTCAGTTCTTCTCTTCGCGACAGGCCGTAGTTTACGGC
Source organism: uncultured Clostridia bacterium (assembly GCA_947630975.1). Taxonomy (GTDB): domain Bacteria; phylum Bacillota; class Clostridia; order UMGS1883; family UMGS1883; genus JAFLUQ01. The sequence continues at coordinate 18,865 of CANRJP010000010.1, read as the reverse complement.
CATGCTTTCAAAAACCTCCGCCAAAGAGCGGATATATCCGGGGTTATCCCCCGAGGTCAGATATTCCCCGTATTCGCCGCCCCTTGGCAGGGAGCTGTAATAGTCGTACTGAGCCACGGGTATGCGTAGAATACACTCCCAGCCCCGGCCGTCGCTGCTCCAGTTACACCTTATGTCGGCCGTGGCCTGTGAGCGTTCCGGAACGGTGACGAAAGTCCCCATTGACATACCCGGAATGGTAAGGGTCAGTATCCTATCGGCGTCGTCGTAGTACTCCGGGCCGTAACGTCTGAGGGCGTCGAAATATATGGCCGTCAGGCCGTCGATATTGAAGCCGTCGATCCTTACGCCGTCCAGATAAACCTCGATGTCCGTGGCCAGCACGTCGGCCACCGGTTCGCCGTAGGTGCTTTCGTCCCGCCAAAAGGAGAGTGGAGAGGGCGGAGAGCCGGTATAGCTTAGATCCACTCGGCGCAGGCTGTCGCTGTATTTGTAATTGAAGCCGTAATTCACCAAATCGGAGGCGACGACGGCGGTATAGCCGTTTATGTTGTACGAGGGAACGGGATAGTTGTTGATATAGGCAACAATATCCGTGCCTGTGACCTGGGCTATGACCTGTGCCTCCGCCGGAAAGCCGGCGGCTGTCGCTGTCAGAGCGGCGGCTGTGATTGCACATACCGTCAGTTTTTTAATCCCATTCCACATAGCCGTACCTCCAGTAAACCAGCCCCCCAAAGTCCAGAACGTTTTCGTAGCCCATTTTGTCCAGATATTCCGCCGCAAGTGCGCTGCTCTTGCCGCTTCGGCAGCAGACCAGTATGAGCTGTTTTTTGTCCGGAAGCTCGTCCAGCCTTTTGTCCAGGTCGTCGACGGGTATGCAGACGGAGTTTTCTATGTGCCCGAGCACGTATTCGTCCTCGGTTCTCACGTCCAGCACCAGACACGGTCGGGTGTCCATGATCTTTTTTGCTTCGCTCTGGTCGATTTTTCTGTACATCAGCATCACCACGGTAATTATAGCACGTTGGCCAAAAAAAATCAAGAAAAATTTAAAAAAGGGCTTGCAATTTGGAGAAAAGTGTGCTATAATAATCAGGCAGTTGCGGATATGGCGGAATTGGCAGACGCGTACGGTTCAGGTCCGTATGAGAGCAATTTCATGCAGGTTCAAGTCCTGTTATCCGCACCAAAAATAAAGTCCCGTGATTATGGGAAACGTCAGGTTTTCCGCGTAATCACGGGATTTTTTTTAATTATTGATTTTATGTTTCTAAAATAAATTTTATGTTTTAATGCAACATTTTTGCCACCATGCAACACAAAATGCAACACGAATTTGTATTACCGTCACAGCTCGCCCCGGCTGCGTTTGAGCATATACTGCCCATAACTCATTCCGTGTGCGCGGGCTTCGGCATTCACCTCGCCAAGGGTGTAGGTCTGCATTGGCGGTTCGGTGCAGTTTTCATACGGTGCCGGAAGGCCGCGCCGGTGCAACACCTTGCGCTTTTTGGCGCAGCGTTCGGAACACAGCTTTTGCCGGTCGCTGGTTGGCGGTATGCGCTTGCCGCACATAATACAAAATTTAATCCGGAAAGGGTCTTTACGTTTCATTCCCGGCGCCTTCTCCCGAAACTATATCGTTTATCTTCCGGTTGTTTGCCAGCATGGCCCGCATATCCTCAAGAGCCTCGTCAACGAGGGACGAAAACTCATCCACGGTGATGAAATTCTTCAATACCGGGAACGCCTTAACAAACATATCGTACGCTGTCGCCAGCTTCTCTCACAGGCCGAAAGCACCGCCGCCGTCCGCTCCGCATCCGTTCTCACCGTCTCAAAAGCCTCGGTGCTCACGCCGCCGCGCAGCGCTTTGTCCACTTTATTGACATTGATCCAACTTGATATGATAACATACCCACCTTCCCCTCAACGGAAAAGGCCCAAATCATCACGCATTGCCACTTTTTACGGCCCCGTTTTTCATATCAGATTTTTCGCCCGTTCCACAAGAGCCTTATACCGCTCCTCGTCCCGCATAAGGTCGAACCTCTCCCAGCCCCGTGGCGCGGTGAGGGCGTAATACACGGCGAGAGCTTCCATATTCCAGTTCCGATCGACGAACCAGTCGTCGTCAAGCTGCTTACGGCTGCCGTCGGGAAGCTCGATAACGCCTTCGCCCTTAACATACTTTATGCCGCCGAAAACCAGCGGATCGCCCACAGACAGCTTTGCGCCTTTTGGAAAGGCCGTCCACCGCTTCTCATATTCGATGGCGCACTCAATATACGCGTAGCTCTCCTCCTTTTCTCCGCCGCCGGCCAGATCGGAGGCCGCCCACAGGGCCATTTTTGTGCAGAAGCCCAGAAGGGCGGGCGGGACTTGGCCGTCCTCTCCCGCCGCCTCGCAGCGGCGGAGGTGGTACTTCTGCCATGCGGCGTTACGGAGGGTGTTTTCACCGCAGGGCAGGCGGCGGAGCTCGTGGTACAGCACCATAAAGTTGTTATAAGCGCCCAAAGCCGCGCCTTCCTTGTATTTTTCCTCATCGTTCAGGGCCCGTTCCCTCTGCTCGGCCTCTATCGAGTCGTAGCGGGTCACGCCCCGGGGCGCCGTGCGGACGCCGACATTCTCCTCAAAAATGACGATGTTCCCGTCCCCGTCCCTGACATAGGCGTACTCGGCGGCGGCGGTGAAGCCGTCGGTGAGGCCCACCGCCTCATAGCGGCGGACAAGCCCGTCCTCAAAGGGCATGTAACCCTCTCCCCCGCCCTCGTAGGACGCCAGCTCAAAGGACGAGGCGCTGCCGTCCTTCCGGTTATGGTTGACGGTTTTCACAATGCCGACGCCGGGGGCGAAATAGTATTCCTTCTTCCCGGCCCGATACTGGGTGTACTCGCCCATGCCTTTGATGTCCAGACTGAGCCGCAGACAGCCGCGGAACTCACCGGCCAGGACGGACACCGTTCCGGCGTCCTCAAACTTCATGTGTGTGGTAGTTGGCTCGCCGTAGCAAAAGCGGTTTTCGGTGAGCTCGACCCCGGACTGCCAGCCCTCGGCCCAAAGACAGCCGCAGGCGTCGAAAAGTATGCCGTAAATGTGGTTGCAGAGGATGGGCTCACCGGCGGCGCCCAGTTTGGCGCCCAGCTTCCACTCAAAGCTCCAGCGGTGGCTGTTCTCCAAAATCACCTTCCCGTCCCGCTCCACGGCCGTATTGCGCTGGAAAAAGTTCCAGTGGCCGACGGAGGCGCAACCGGGGTTGAAGTCCGGGTCGGTAGCCATTATCCGTCTGGCAGTGGATGCCGCGAGACGGGTGTGGGCCCTTTCGAGAGGCGTTTTTGCCAGCAGCTCCGCCCGCTCCACGGCACGGCTCACGTCACATATATGCTCGTCGCCGTTTTCAAAGTGATAATATTCGTTGCGTATCTGCATCATCATTTCCGTCCAGGAATTTTCGTCATAACCCGTGCGGCGGATATGGCTGACCTGAGTGAAAAGCGCTTTTTCGCCGTCGGAATATATTACCTCCATCTCCGTGTCATAGCTGACGCACTCGGGATCGAAGCCGGACACGTACTCCCATCGGTTGCCCCGGTTCATGGGCAGCAGGCCCTCGCCTCGCACCTTGTAGGACTTAAGGCTCCGCGCCTCGGTGACGCCGTCAAGGCGGTGCTCCAGCCGGACGAGGCCCACTCCCTCCTTATAGCAGGCCCTGACGCGCTCGGTGCCTTTCACCGTGACCCAGACCTGACAGCCGTCAAAGACGCCGCAGGGAGTCCCGACCGTGGCGTTATCGCTCTCAAAGGTCAGGGACGACCCGTCGGTTCCCGTGTAGGCCTCCCCAACCTTTAGGCCGGGAACGGTGAGATACCTGTCGCAGAGGGCGGCGGTCAATATGAGGGTCTCGGCAAGGTCGTCGCCCGAACGCATCCATCCGGCAAAGCGATGGCTGTAATCCCAGCACCGGAGGGCGCCGCCGTCGAGCCTGATTTCCGCCCCGAAAGCCGTCGCTCTCCGATGAATTTTGTCGTCTTGAAACTTCCGGTCGACGACGGTGGGTATCACTGCCCTTGACGCCATAGCGCAGGCGTAATTGCAGTCGCCGACGGGCAGGATATTCAGGGCCGTATCCACGGCGGCCTCCGCCTCCAAGGCTTCGCCGGCGTTGGCCAGATCCCAGGCCAGTTGGAGCCATTCCCGCCCGAGGGCGCCTGTGAAGCCGCCCTTTTCCAGCCTCGGTATTTGAACCTCCCTGATGAATTTTATCCTGTCCTTATCCCAGCGGCGGCGATCCTCCCGACTGGCGATAAAGGCCATTACCTCGTCGTTTTTGCCCAGCTCGGCGGCTTCTCTTATCCGCTCGAACAGGGCGTCGTTTTCCGCCCCGGGCAGCCACCAGTAGCCCCGCATGAGCACGTCGGCCAAAGCGTGGTACTTTTTGCCGCACTCGGGCATGGCCTCGATGTCGGCCATCACGTCCTTATATTCCTTTTCAAAGCCGGTCTTGTCGTTTTTCAGCTTCCACAGCTTTAACTCGTTTACCTTTTTCATTACCTTTCTTACCAATGTATCGTTTATGTTTTCGTCCATTGCGCTTAACTCCTTCCTTATTCTCTTTCTTCCGTCGTGGAGCTGCCACTTGACCGTTCCCTCGGAAATTCCCAGCCGAGCGGCTATCTCCTCCACGGTCAAATCCCCGTAATAGTGGAGGTACACCACCTGACGGGCACGCTCGGGCAGGCGGTCGACGCCGCTCCGCACCAGCCGTGCCTCCTCGGACGACATGAGCATTTCCTCCGGGCCGCCGTGGGGGTCGCACATTTCCCTCAGGGCCGGAGCGTCCTCAAGGCTTATGTAGCTCCGGAACCGTAAAGCCGTGTTCAGGGCGCAGTTTTTGGCTATGCGCCGCACCCACGAGCCGAACTTTTCCGGCTCCCGCAGGAGGTTCAGCTTCATCCATGCGGCGATAAAGGCGTCCTGTGCGGCGTCCTCGGCCAGATGGCGGTTGTTCACAGCCGCCCTTGCCGCCGCCAGCACACCCCTCTGATGCCGCTCCACAAGGGCGCCGTAGGCCCCTTCGTCCCCGGCCAGGGTCAGCAGCACAAGGGTGCCGTCGCTCTTATCGGGATATGCCATTCTAATCATCCTTTCGTTTTTGAAAGCTTTCATAAGATAGACAGAGAAAGAGTAAAAAAGGTTGGGTAAAATAAGCAACATATTATTTCATCTATTATTATCGCTGCAAACGTTTAACGGCGGCATCGGGTGATGCCGCCGTAGGCGTATACGATTTTTAAAGTCTATTTTGCCGCCGTATCGCCGCACTTTTTATGGCAGGCGTCGGCCATGGCGCAGCCTCCGCAGCCGCACCCGCAGCCGCAGGAGCCGCCGGATTTACGCTTCCGCACAAGGCTGAACACCGCCAGCCCCACCAGCGCCGCCAATATTATCAATACTAAGACCGTACCCATACAGAACATCTCCCGTGCTTATTTTACCGCACAAAAGCACGGTTGTCAAGCCTGTTTTGCTCAAAACTGTTTTTTCTGAAAAGCAGGAAGACGAACAGAGCCATCACTATAACCGCCGCGACGGTGCCTATACCGAAGCCTCCGCCGGATATTACCTTGCCTATCTGGAACACGCAGAGGGAAACGAGATAGGCGAACACGCACTGATAACCGATGGCGAACCAAGTCCATTTGGCGCTGTTCATTTCCCGCTTGATGGCGCCGATGGCCGCGAAGCAGGGGGCGCAGAGCAGATTGAATATCAGGAATGAGTAGGCCGCAAGTCCGCCGAAGCCCGCCGCCGAGGCGTTGAAGCCGTAACGTATGGCGCTCCATATCTCCGCGCCGCTCTCGGTTGCCACCTCGGCCCCGTAGAGAATACCGAAGGTGCCGACCACGTTCTCCTTGGCGACAAGTCCGGTAACGGCCGCCACGGCTGCTCTCCAGTCGCCCCAGCCGAGGGGATTGAATATCCAGGCCACGGCGCCGCCGATTATGCCCAGTATGCTCTGGCTGCCCATCTCGTCAACGGCGCCGAAGCCGCTTTCGGTAAAGCCGTAGTTGGAGGTGAACCACACGAAAATTGTGGAAATCAGAATGATGGTGCCGGCCTTTTTGATGAAGGACCAGCCCCGCTCCCACATACTGCGGAGTATGCTGCCCACGGTTGGCAGGTGATAGCTGGGCAGCTCCATAACAAAGGGGGCGGGGTCGCCGGAGAACATCTTCGTCTTTTTAAGGATTATGCCGGAGACGATTATCGCCGCCACGCCGATAAAATAGGCGCTGGCCCCTACCCAGCCCGCGTTGTTGAACAGCGCGCCGGCGATGAGGGCGATGATGGGGAGCTTGGCCCCGCAGGGAATGAAGGTGGTAGTCATTATTGTCATGCGGCGGTCACGCTCGTTCTCTATGGTTCTCGAAGCCATGACGCCGGGAACTCCGCAGCCGCTGCCGATGAGCATGGGAATGAAGGACTTGCCCGACAGGCCGAAGCGGCGGAATATCCTGTCCATGATGAAGGCTATCCTCGCCATATAGCCACAGCCCTCGAGGAAGGCCAGGAAGATGAACAGCACCAGCATCTGGGGCACGAAGCCCAGCACCGCGCCCACACCGGCCACAATGCCGTCCAGTATCAGGCTTTGGAGCCAGTCGGCGCAGCCTACCGCCGTCAGGCCCTTTTCGATTATCACCGGAACGCCCGGCACCCAGGGGCCGTAGTCGGCGGGGTCGGGCTCCTCAAGGCCCTTGGCCGTCTCGGCCATATACGCGGCGTAATCAACGGGAATTACCTCGACGCCGCCCTCCTCGTCATAAACGTCAACCTCGGCGGTGACGTCCACAGCCTGAGAAGCGTCCTCAAAGCCCGCCTCGGCAGCGGCGGCCTCAAAGGCGGCTGTAATCGCGTCGGAGGAGGCGAACTCCTCGGAAGCCTCGTCAAAGGCGGCGCGGCCACGGCCAAACATGAACCAGCCGTCGCCGAAAAGGCCGTCGTTTGTCCAATCGGTCACATAAGTGCCCACGGTGGTAACCGACACAAAGTACACAATGAACATTACCACGGCAAAAATGGGCAGAGCCAGAACGCGGTTGGTGACGATTTTGTCTATCTTGTCGGAAACACTGAGCTTTTCCCTGTTCTTTTTAGTGTAGCAGTTGTCTATTATGGAGGCTATGTAGTTATAGCGCTCGTTGGTGATGATGCTCTCGCTGTCGTCGTCCATTTCCTTCTCAGCCTTGGCTATTATGTCGGAAACATTCGCCTTGACGTCCACCTTATCGTCCCGCTCAAAGAGCTTGACGGCGTAAAACCGCTTTTGCTCGGTGGGCACGGAGGTAAGGCGCTTTTCTATCTCGTCCAGATAACCCTCCACCTTTTTGTCAAAGCTGTGAACCGCCGGGGTCTTGGTCTTGTTCCGTGCCAGAGAGACGGCCTTTTCCGTCACCTTGTCGATATTTGTGCCCTTCAGGGCGGAAATGGGAATGACGGTGCAGCCCAGCTTTTCGCCCAGCTTTTTGGCATCGATTTTGTCCCCCCGCTTTTCAACAATGTCCGTCATGTTTATCGCCATAACCACGGGTATGCCCAGCTCCATTATCTGGGTAGTCAGGTAGAGGTTGCGTTCCAGATTGGTGCCGTCGACTATATTGATTATGGCGTCGGGCTTCTCGTTGATGAGATAATTCCGGGCCACTACCTCCTCAAGGGTGTAGGGCGAAAGGGAATAAATGCCGGGCAGGTCCATGATAGTGACGTCCTTCTCCCCCTTCAGCCTGCCCTCCTTTTTTTCCACGGTGACGCCGGGCCAGTTGCCGACGAACTGATTTGCGCCGGTCAGCGCGTTGAACAGGGTTGTCTTGCCGCTGTTCGGGTTGCCCGCAAGGGCTATTGTCAAAGCCATTGTAAAATCCTCCTCAATTTATTTTTCGTAATGCGGTAATATTTAGTTAGCTTGATTTATTTTAATTATATTAAACTAACTAATTTTCAAAAAAATTAAGGCAATACCGCACAGAGATTGTGCCCGTATTGCGCCGCAGATTTTTTGACGGAATTACGAAAACGACGTCGGAATACTGTCGTATTTCAAGGAGTTTTCGTAAGAAACGTCGGAAAAGATGCAAGCAAGACGGGTGCAAAGCTCATTGGCGGTCTTTGTGCGGTATTGCCTTAACCCACAAGAATATTCTCGGCGTCGGCCTTGCGCAGCGAAAGCTCGTAGCCGCGAACGTTGACCTCCACCGGGTCGCCCAAGGGAGCCACCTTGCGGACGTAAATCTGAACGCCACGGGTTATGCCCATATCCATAATGCGGCGCTTGACGGCGCCCTCGCCGCCCACCTTCGTCACGGTGACGGTCTCGCCTATACCGGCATCTCTAAGTGTTTTCATATCAAAACCTCCTCCAAATCATACGATTATACATCTTGCCAGATCTCTGTCCAGCGCAACCCGGGACTCCTTGACGTTGACGATGACGTTCCCGGCCATTTCCGAGACGACGCTCACCTCCGCGCCCTCCACAAAGCCCAGACTCTCCAAAAACCGGCGCACCTTATCCTTGCCGCTGATTTTGACAATGTGTTTTTTCACTCCCGAATCCAGCATCAACAAGGGCATGGCTCTCAACTCCTCTTGTTAGTTTTAATTACAATAATTAGTTTAGCATAACTAACTTAATTTGTCAAGACTTTTATCCGAAAAAAATATACAGTTTTTTTAGAAAACCCCTTTACAAAATTGTTCAAATATGATATATTAAAACTGCGACACAACTGAATATATCTTTTTATTTAGGACAAGTATACGTTTGAAAAAAACGTATGCTTAAGGTTGCATTTCTTGCCCTGAGGACTATGAAATGGTTGTGTCGCAGCAATAGACCGAAGCAGGCGTTTTTTTGCGCCGCTTCAACTCTGCGGCGCATTTTTTATTTGCGCCGTAATAAACCATATTTCACTTTATAAGGAGGAAAACAAAATGAAACACACACACAAACTGCTGGCCCTGCTGGTCTGCGCGGCCATGCTCTGCGCCGTTATGCCGGCGGCGGCTCTGGCCGCGGGGGAAATATCCGTCACCGTTGACGGACGGCCGGTGACCTTTGACGTACCGCCCACGGCCGTCAACGGCCGGACGCTGGTGCCCGTGCGGGCCATCTTCGAGGCTTTGGGCGCGCTGGTGGAGTGGGACAACGCCACACAGACGGTCTACTTCAAAAAGAACAACGTAAGCGGCGAAATGCGGATAGGGAGCGTCGACGTAACGGTGATAGACCACGAGGGCTCGCACACGGTCACCCTTGACGTGCCTGCCCAAATAATCGACGGACGCACCTTTGTCCCCGCCAGAGCCGCGGCCGAGATTCTGCACGCCACGGTCAACTGGCTCGGGGACGAGAACCGGGTAGAGATACTCACCAACGAGGTGCTGACAAACACAAGAAATGTATATCTTAGTAGCGCCAATTCCGACATAATGTCACATAAGAGCAACGGTGATCCAATATTTGTTGATTATAAGAGCTATTCCGCTGTTACCTCCGTTTTTATAAATAACGGCATAATTTATTATTCATTTGCCGAACGGCCGGCCATATTCGCCTTTGACGGAGGGACGACAAGGAGCTACAACACCGGGGGAGAACCCTCCAATATAGTGGTATCCGGAAATTACTTATATTACTTAAACGAGGACAACCAAAGCGTCAACCAGCTTGACCTCACCACCGGAAGCAGAAAGCCCCTGTATTCCGGCGACGGGGCGATAAGGAAATTTTTGTATTACAACGGAAAAATCTACATAATCGAGGGCCTTGCCGACAACAGGTTTTACGCGAAAGACGAGAAAAACATAGAGTTCCCCGTGTACGAATTTGACATTGCCACCGGAGAGAGCCGGTATATGAACAAATTGAAAATGTATAATTCAAAGCTTTCGTGCCCGTACGGAGACCATGATTATATGGCTGAAATTTCTAATTTTGATATGGCCACCATCTGTGACGGCGCGACTGTTAAAAACGGTAAATTATATATCACCGCGGCCTATGAAGCATGGTACAAATGTTTAAAAACCGACGAAGAATGTGTTCACGGCAACTTAATGTTCGCCATTGACCTTAACGATTTTACGGTTGAAACTGTTTATAATCGAATTATGGGTGCTACTTATGGCGCCGACACGCCCTGGGTGCCGGAAACCGGAGAAAAAGACTTTTCAATTTTCAGCAGCGGAAACAATATTTATATGAGGGAACTCGGAAATAATTCTATTTTCAGTAGTTCCGGAGAATATTATCTTGAGTTTGACCCGGTTACAAATAAGGCCGTCGAGATCGATGAAGACGAATACTACAGCCACTGTGACGATACAAATTACACGCGTATCAACAACAGTGAGTGGTTCTATGACGTAACTAACTCAAATGCCGACCGCGGCAGTCTGATGAGGATAAACAAAAAAAGCGGCATCGAAGAGATTCTCGTAAAATCGGAAGGCAAAAATGCCAACAAAATTTCTTACCGTTATATTACCGACGACCCCAACTGCGTTGTTTTCTGCAGCGGTTTCAGCTCGTTTCGTTACTACAGAGACCACCAGTGGGATACACCGTCGGATTATTCCAAAGCTAAAATATACATTATGGATCCCGACGGCAACAATATTATCGAAATCGCCTCCAATGAAAGCGGCAGCTCAAGCGGCAACACAAGCGGCAGTTCAAGCAGCGGCAAATCAAGCGGCGGCAGCAGTTCCGGCAGCGGCAGTTCAAGCGGCGGCAGTTCCGGCGGCACGGGCGTACTGGCTACCTGTCCCATATGCGGCGGCAGCGGCCGACACACATGCTATTACTGCCACGGCTCGGGTTTGCGGGACAGTGTGACCCTCTCTCCCTGCCCGAGGTGCGGAGGCGCCGGCAGCGAGATGTGTACCAACTGCATGGGTTCCGGCAAGATTATACCGAAGTAATTAAAGGGGGGAGGCAATTTTAATCCCAAATCAAAATCATAAATATATTATAGTAACAATGACAGATAAAAAAGGCTTCCCCTCGAGGGGAAGCTGTCGGCGAAGCCGACTGATGAGGTGTAGGACGCGAAGCGTCCGTTGTAAAACACACTCGTAAAACTAACGCCGCCTACGGCGGCTACACCTCATCCGGCACTTCGTGCCACCTTCCCCTCAAGGGGAAGGCTTCTCTCCGCTTCAAATACTATAAATGACAGGCAACACACAGATTTCCCCTCAAAGGGGAAGATTTTAATACTATTCCCTAATTAAAAACATAACTATGCGCATTTATTACGGTAACAATGACAGATAAAAAAGGCTTCCCCTCGAGGGGAAGCTGTCGGCGAAGCCGACTGATGAGGTGTAGGACGCGAAGCGTCCGTTGTAAAACACACTCGGTATAACTAACGCCGCCTACGGCGGCTACACCTCATCTGGCACTTCGTGCCACCTTCCCCTCAAGGGGAAGGCTTTGTCCATGTCATTGTTAGCTTAATGCGGGCCACCGTCAGACTATGTCTGTCCCCTCAAAGGGGTAGGCTTTATTAGATGCTTTTAATTGGGATTAGTATAAGTATTGAAAAAAAACCGCCGTTTTTGAAACGACGGTTTTTCTATACCCTTGAACGGTTACTTATTCAGCAGTTCCTTAAGTTCGATGAGGCCCCTGTCGAAACTCTTGTGTACGGCGGTGGGATTACCCTTTACAAGGCTGCGCACACCAAGCCGCAGCCGCGCGGCAAGCTCCTCCCGACCGGCGGAAAGGCTGCTGACCCGCTCCTCCAGCTCCTGAGCCTTCTCCTCCACGGCGTCCCGCAGCTCCATCTTCGCCAGCTCCAGCTGGACGCCCAGCTCCTCCAGCTTGGCGGCGGCCTTGTTCAGGTCGAAGGCCGCGCGGGCGGATATGTACAGGTCAACGTTGAGCATCACAAGCAAAATCACGTCAATGACGGTCGTAAGCGCCAGCCCCAATTTGTCGGTGACGAAGCCCGAAATCGGCTCGTGAATGACGTGTATGACAAGCAGGGTCAGCACTCCCCAGAACAGGGAGCTTACCAGACAGATTCGTCCCTGAAAATTCATGAAATGGCCGGTATAATCCCAATATTTCGTCTTGAATATGCTCTCCATTATCACGGCGCAGACGTATTCCAAAGCGGTACAGGACACGACGCCCACTATGTAGCAGAGTAAAATATTGTCCCTGACCGGCATAGTGCAGAAAATTATCGTCAGCGCACCGAAGCCGTATATGGGCAGGAACGGCCCCCGAAGGAAGCCTCGGTTGGTGAGCTTTTTCGTGTCCAGCGACACGATGGCGCTTTCGATGCACCAGCCCAGGAAGCAGTAGATAAAGAAAAACAGCACCCAGTAGGGCAGATAATATCCGTTGATGAATGGCAACTCAATTTCCTCCTCTTATATTTCAACTGTTTTGCCGTTGAGGTACGACAGTATTCCTTCGGTAATGTGAAACTCCAGCCGAAAGGCCGTCAGCCGCTGTCCCCCGCCGGTGCGGGCGCCGTACTTGGCGTCCCCCTCTATGGGACAGCCGATGGCCGCGAGCTGGGCTCTTATCTGGTGGCTGCGGCCGGTGTGAAGCTCCACCTCCAGCCGGGCGCGGTTCCCTTGGACGTCCGTCACCCGATAGGTCAGAGATACGGCCTTGCCGCCTTGGCCCACGGTGCTTTTGTTGGTTTTTTCGTCCTTCTGTATGGTCGAGGTCAGAGTGGCTGTTTTTTCATTCGGCACTCCCTCGGTTATGCAGCGGTAAAGCTTGCGCACCCGCCGCTCCCTTATGGCGAGGTTCATCTCACGCAGGGCGGCGGCGTTTTTGGCCCCTATGACAAGGCCGTCGGTGTTCCGGTCAAGGCGGTTGCATATCGCCGGGGCAAAGGCGCTCTCCGCCGCCGGGTCGTATTCGCCCCTGGCGGCGAGGTAAGCCTTGAGGCGGCTGCTGAGAGCGTCCTCTCCCGCCCTGTCCGGCTGGGACTTGAGACCGGCGGGCTTGTTCATCACCACAAGGTTTTCGTCCTCGTACACCACCTCCGGCATGAAACCGGGGTCGATTTTTTCCGCACGGTTGGCAAATTCGCCGCTGATGTAGGCGGTCAGCTCCTCGCCCTCACGGAGAACATAGTCCTCTTTTATCCATTTTCCGTTGATTTTTACATCTTTTTTACGGAATGTCTTGTAAATCAAAGACGAGGGAGCGGCGGTGGCCTTCGCGAGGAAGCGGACGGCTTTAAGTCCGGCGTCGTTTTTGGTGATTTTAAAGCGCAGCATGGCTCACACCCTCTGATTAAGCCTGGGCAGCATTTCGGCCTTCATGCGGGCGAAGTCGCCGTCCTCGACAGCGGAGCGAATTTTCGCCATAAGGTCGTTGTAGAAGTACAGATTGTGGAGAACGCAGAGCCGCATTCCCAGCATTTCCCTGGCCTTTATGAGGTGGCGGATATATGCCCGGCTGTAATTCCGGCAAGCCGGGCATTGGCAGCCCTCCTGAAGGGGACGTCCGTCCCGGGCGAACTTGTTGTTGTTGAGGTTGAGCACTCCCGCGTCCGTGAAAAGGTTGGCGTGACGGGCGTTGCGGCTGGTTATCACACAGTCGAAAAAGTCGATTCCCCGCTCCACGGCCTCAAGTATGTTCTGGGGCGTACCGACGCCCATCAGGTATCGGGGCTTATCCTTGGGCATATGTGGCTCCACAACATCTATGATACGGTACATCTCCTCGGCGCTCTCCCCCACGGCGAGACCGCCGATGGCGTAGCCGTCCAGATCCAGCGCGGCGATCTTATCCATGTGCTCGACGCGCAGATCGTCGTAGGTACCGCCCTGATTTATGCCGAACAGCAGCTGATTTTTGTTTATGGTCTCCGGCAGGGAGTTGAGCCGAGTCAGCTCGGCCTTGCACCGCTCCAGCCAGCGGTAGGTGCGGTCGCAGCTCTTTTTTACGTAGTCATAGGGAGAAGGGTTCTCGATACACTCGTCAAAGGCCATGGCGACGGTGGAGGCCAGATTTGACTGTATACGCATACTTTCCTCCGGACCCATAAAGATGCGCCGACCGTCCACGTGGCTCTGAAAGCTGACCCCCTCCTCGGTTATTTTACGCAGAGAGGCAAGTGAAAAGACCTGAAAGCCGCCGCTGTCGGTTAGGATGGGCCTGTCCCAGTTCATGAATTTGTGCAGACCGCCCATGTCCCGGATAAGGTCGTCGCCGGGCCGGACGTGGAGGTGGTAGGTGTTGGACAGCTCCACCTGACAGCCCACCTCTTTCAGATCCAAGGTGGAAACGGCCCCCTTTATGGCGGCGGAGGTGCCCACATTCATGAACACCGGAGTCTGCACCGTGCCGTGAACCGTCTCAAAGACGCCCCTGCGGGCCCGTCCCTCTGTCGTCAGTAGTTTGAACATAAAAAATCTCCTTAGCCCAATACGTTCTTTACAACAGATTATACCACATATCTCATAAAAAAGCAAGCTTTATTTCAAGTGCCGCAAAAAGGCCGTCCGCACCTTCGCACGGACGGCCAAAATGTTATTTTTCTTACTCTGCTTGAGCCAAGGTTAGCAGCTCCTGATAGTGGGCGTCGAACCACTCCGCCCGCTTCTTGAGTATATTTATCATCCACTCATTGTCCACGGTGATGTCCTAGCGGAGGGCGTCCATAGCGAAGGACGAGCCCGCATAGGCGTTATAATCCTCAATGTGCTTATAGGCGTTGGCGAACACCGTTCTTGTGTCGGAGTTCCGGTAATAGTCCACTACAAGAGCGGCGAAGTCGGGCCTGCGGCTGAGCTGATTGTACAGGGCGACAGAGCCGTTCGGCGGGCGGGTGACGGTCCTCATTGTCCACTCGTCGTATGTCCAGCTTGAAATCGCCCGGTCATTATCCCAGAGCGGGCCGGCGTAAAGCAGCGAGTTGATGCCGTCCTTATCCTTGTAAAGATAGGTGCTGCCGATGCCGCAGTCCTTATTGCGCAGGAACTCCTGATGCAGGAAGTACCTCACGAAGCTGTCCTTGTCGATGTGGTCAAGATAGCTCCTGCCGTCGGGCATTATGCCGTCGCCGTAAACCGCGTCGAAAAAGTCGGTGATATAGTTGTAAATATAGCTGTAGGGATTGTCGGCCTCGGCGGAGGCGGTCGCGGCCAGATCCTCCGGCGACTTGATGGAAACGATCATATCGTTCACGCCGTCATTGTCCGGATCGTACTGTATCTGCACCGAGTCACCGTCCCAGTTGTCTATCTCGAGGAGGTAGCCGCCGGTGAGGTCAAGCCCCTCGACGCTGTTGCCGTTGGCCTCGTATTCGTCGTCCAAATCGGAAACGTTGACGCGGCTCTTACCCACCTCAACCTTTTCACAGAGCAGGTAATTGCCCAGATACTCACCGTTCATGAACACGTCCACGAACTCGCTGCGGGAGGAGTTTTCCAAGCCCATTTCCAAACCGAGATCAAAGGCCAGCTTGTTGATTATGTATCTGTTGTCGTTTTTCAGAATTATCCATGTCTTGCTCTCGCCCATGCCGAGAACATCCACCTTTTTCTCGAACTTGAACTGATAGGGCTTTTTGGTGGTAAGGTCGGCCACCCAGGTGCTGTTGCCCCTGCCCTTTATCTCCATGGTTCCGGGGGATTTGTCGGGATCCTTGTCCTGATAGTCAAGGCTGCTGATGTCGCTCCAGCCGTTTTTGGCCTTAAGGGCCTCCGGTACGTAGATATTGGCGCTGCCGTAGCACTTTACCGTGTGATCGGTCGAGGTGTTCATGGCGGCGATAGTGCCAAAGCTCTCGTCAATATTGAAGGACAGCGTGGGCAGCGAGGATTGGGCGGCGGACACCGTATAGTCAAAGCCGCCTATGTGTACGGGGCCGAAGGTCTTTCCGCCGGAAAGGTCGGCAGTCCACTTCTTATCAGGAACGGGAGCGCCGTCGCCGTTCACGCCGGTAAACGTCACGGAGGAAAGGTTCGCCGTGCCGGGCATGAACAGACGGGCCGTATCGCCCCGAACGTCGGCGTACACATCAAAGGCCAGGGAGGGATTGTCGGCAGCGAGGGCCGCCAGTCCGGTCACCACCGCCGCATCCTCGGGAACGTAATTATAGAAGCTCATGCCGTCCCTGCGATAGGGGCGCACATAGTAAAGTCCGGTGGAGTCACTGATGGTTATGTCAGCGGTTACCCCCCCCCCGATGTTAAGAAGTTCCGTTCACACGCACAGCCGGAGCGCCGGAGGTGCGTATGCTGATATTGCCGAGATTAAACTCGCCCCAGGCCGTCATGACAAGGCTGCCGCCGTTCAGCCTGAGCTGGCCGCCGGACAGGGTTTTGCCGCCGACAACGCTGACGTCCCCGTCAACATCGACAACGCCGTCAACGACGACGTTCACCGCCGCCTCGTTGGCCAGAGCGTTCCTGAACTCCTCGGCTGTTCGCACATGGACGGCTCCGTCGTTGGGCGTATCCTTGGCGAAAACCGGATAGCCGTCGGGGCCGGCTGCCCAAACGCCGCCGTCGGCATTCAGCAGGTCAAGAATATTCTCGGGCCATTTGTCCTCGCCCCACTTGTTGTCACGCCAGTAAAAGTTGGCGTCATCAAAATGGCGGTTGCCCTGAGTGCCGTCAATATTATGAGAACCGAGGTTAATGATAAAGCCGGAAATATCCGTATTCACGCCGCAGCCGACTCCGCCGGTAGCGCCGTAAGGGGAGGACACCTCCACTATGCCGTAAACGTTCTTGAGAACCGCGCCTTTTTCGGCCCGGCCCACAATGCCGCCGGTAAACTTAGACGTCGGTTCGGAATTCTCCGCGCCGGAAACGACGCCCATATTGGCGCATAGCTCTATGCTGCCGGAAGTGATTTTACCGGCAACGCCGCCGGTGCGATCCTCATTTCCGTGTATCTCGCCGTAATTCGTACAGCCGTAGGCCAAGCCGTTCACCTCGCCGGCGATGCCGCCCTGGGTGTCTGTGCCCTCAATGCGTCCGTAATTTACGCTGTTTTTTGTGTCCGTGCCCGTGCCGACGATGCCGCCCGTGCGGGTGTCGCCGAAGATACGGCCATAGTTCCGGGCGTTTTCAACGGCGGCCCTCGCCATACCGGCTATACCGCCGGTGGACGCCGCCTCGTTCTTATCCGACGCCTCGTCGTTGTGAGTATAAGCGGTAACTTCGCCGTAATTTAACCCTCCGGTCACGCTTTGGGCGCTGAAGCCGACGATACCGCCAACGTTGATTATGCCGTCGCCGCTGACGGAGCCGCTGTTCAAAGAATTTTCGATAACTCCCGTGCCCTCGGCCACACCGACGATGCCGCCGGCGCCGCCCACATCGGTGGCGGAAACAAGACCGCCTGCCTCCTCACTGCCGTCCGCGCCGGAAATCTCGCCGACGTTGGCGCAGCCGGTAACCGTTCCGGTGGAAACGGCGCATATACCGCCCGCATACCGTGCTCCGCCCCCAAAGGCCCTGCCGTCCACCTCGCCGTAGTTGGCACAGCCGGATATCAAACCGCTGTTCACGCAGGCTATACCGGCGGCAAGGCTGCCGGCCTCGGCGATTTTGATTTCGCCGCGGTTGTCGCTGCCGGTGACCGTTCCGATATTGGTAAGAACAATTCCCGCCGCCCTTGAACGGCCGAAAACATCCATGACCGACTTTACGTGGGAGACAGTGCCCTTGTTGACGGCGGCTATTCCGGCGGCTTCCTTTGCGGCCACGGTGCCTTCAAATGAAATATTGGCTACCTTTCCGTTAAGCTGGCCGAAAAGAGCCGCCTCATCACCCGTTGACCCGATGTGCAGTCCCTTTACGCTGTGGAGCGCTCCGTCAAGCACTCCCCCAAAGACGGGGATTGGCTGCATCGGCTTGTCAACGGACAAATACCCCGACAGATCAATGTCAGCCGTAATCACGGCGCTGTTCTGAACACCGCCGCGAAGCTGCTCGAAATATTGTATAAGCTCCTCCGCCGTGCCTATGCTGACGGTTTCCGCCGCAAGGCTGACCGCCGGCAGAACCGCCAGAGCCATACAAAGGGCTGTGACAGCCGCCAAAAGCTTTTTCATAAATACACCCCCAAAACGATATAATTATTGCAAATCACTTTACCATAATTATATCATCTTTTGAGAGTGTATGTCAAGGGTATTCAAAATTCTTTTGAAA
Organism: uncultured Clostridia bacterium; assembly: GCA_947630975.1. Taxonomy (GTDB): domain Bacteria; phylum Bacillota; class Clostridia; order UMGS1883; family UMGS1883; genus JAFLUQ01. The sequence goes on along the minus strand of CANRJP010000010.1, from coordinate 655 downwards.
AATTAATTCCGTTCCGTTAATTTGTGAAGCACTGTGTCCAATAAATTCCGTAGTTACCGCCCTCGGCCCAGGCGATGCCCATTTTTCTGTAGCTCGGATCAAGGATGTTGCTCCGATGACCGGGAGAACCCATCCAACTGTTCATGACGGCCTCGGGCGAATGCTGCCCGGCGGCGATGTTTTCACCGGCGGACATATACCTGATGCCGTAGGCGCTCATGCGGTCAAAGGGAGACATACCGTCGGGGTTGTAGTGGTCAAAGAAGCTCCGGGCCACCATGTCGTCGCTGTGGAGCTGGGCTACTGCGCAGAGATCGGCGTCCAGCTCAAGAGGCGCGACCCCGACTTTCGCCCGTTCGGCGTTTACCAGATCGAGCACCTCCACGGCCCAGTCGGAAAAACCGCCGACGACGGCTGCGCCGTCAAAATAGCCGCCGCCCTCATCTTCAAAATACGCTTCCGTCAGAGCGTCAACGGCGCTCTGCACGTCCATGTATGCGATGTCATCGAGGTCATAGGCGTTCACGGCACGGTTCAGCATGGTGCAGACCTCGGCCCGGCTGACGGTGTCGTAGGGCCGGAAGCGATCCTGATCGTCGCCGTTCATGAGCTGCTTGAACATAACGCTGCCCGCCAGAAGGGATATGCCCGGATT
>CANRJP010000009.1 GCA_947630975.1 uncultured Clostridia bacterium | reverse complement strand
GGATATTTTTCATAAAAAACTTAATCCGTTCATGCGCATAAAGCGCATAAATATACAAAAAATATCGGATTTTCTGATGCTTGGCGCACCGCCGTGCGGGGTTAGTCGCCTGTCATTGCCGCATAATATTCCTCATTCCTCACTCCTAATTCCTAATTACACAGCAAAAGCTCCGGAGAACGCTCTCCGGAGCTTTTGCTGTGCGGCTGTCAGCCGTTTATAATTACCGTGTATGCATCGCCGTCCCACTGAACGTCGTAGCCAAGTTCCTCCGAAACAAAGCGTATGGGAATAAGCGTCCGGCCGTCGATCGCCATTGCGGGCTGGGCCATGGTCTTTTCAACTCCGTCAACGAGGGCCGCGGCGCTGCCAATGGTGAGGACTATGGTCTTGCCCTCGGCGGTTATGGTGACGGTCTGATTTTCGCCGTTCCACACGAACTCCGCGCCGAGAGGTTCAAGGGCGTAACGCACCGGCAGCATGGTAGTGCCGTCGATAGCCGTGGGCGGCACGTCAAAATCTATTTTGCTGCCGTTGACCGTGACCTTTATTTCATGAGTGGCGGAATCGGCGCTGTTGAAGTGTATATTAGCGTTGAGAAGCGGGTCGTTACCGTTGCTAATATCAATATTCGCCCACTCCTCCGCACTACCGGCATAATATACGTCGGTGAGGCTGTCGCAGTTCCAAAAGGTCCAACCACCAATGTTGATGACACTATCGCCTATTGTCACGCTCGTCAGGCTATTGCAATTTGAAAAAGCATAAATGCCAAGGGAAGTAACGCTATTGGGGATTGTCACGCTCGTCAGGTTGTTGCAATGCGAAAAGGCCCAGTAGTCAATGGCAGTAACGCCGTCGGGTATTTCGTAGCTTGTTTTTCTGTTTCCGGATGGACATTGGATCAATTCAGTCCTTGCTTTGTCAAACAAAACGCCGTCTATGTCAACATATGAGGGATTATCCTGTGCGACATAAATATCCGTCAAGCCGAGGCAGTAGTCAAATGCAAAACCTCCAATGGAGGTAACGCTGTCAGGGATTGTCACACTGGTGAGATCGACACAATAATTAAATGCATAATCAGCGATTATACGCGTTCCCGGCCTTATGGCATAATCGCCGGATATTCCATCATTCGCTTCAATTAAATTATCGCCTATATATAATACGCCGTTTTCCCAATTGGCACTATCGTTATACAATGCGGTGCCATAAAACGCATCTTCGCCAATATTTGTAACGCTGTTTGGAATAGTTACATTTGTAAGGTTGGTGCAGCCTGAAAAAGCATTAAAGTCGATTGACGTGACAGGCAGGCCATCAATCTCGCCGGGAATAATAAGGTCCGCAGCATCGCCGGTATAGCGGTCTATTTCCACATAATCATCGTACACATTGTATTCAAGTCCATCGGCGGTCGTTCCATCCGCCGCCAACGCTACGCCCGGCATAACTGCCAAAGCCATTGCCGTGCACACCAGCACGGCGAGACACTTTTTGATTTTGTTCATCTGTTCGTCCTCCTTATATTTTATTCACCCAAAACAAGCCATGAGCGCAAAATTCGCCCACGCAAAAAACAAGGTCTCCCTTTATATCCAAATTATGTCGCAAATTCAGTATATCACACAATTTATTTTTTGTAAAGTATTTTTTCAATTTTTTAGGCACTTGAAATTCGCGCGGCACAGTGCTATAATAATGTAAAGTCATTTGGGAGTGATCGTATGACAAAAAAACAACCGGCCTGCTTCGGCCGGCCGGCGCCCTTCCCCCGCCGGCTTCTGGTAATGACAGTCGGAGTGATAATTCAGGGCTTCGGCCTTTCCATACTCCGCGCCATAAATCTGGGAGTGGATCCCTGCTCCTGCCTGACCCTCGGCGTGGCAAATTTTATCCCCTTCAGCTTCGGCACCTGCCAGTTGCTGTGCCACCTTGTGACCTTCGCCTTTGTCGTGGGCCTCGACATGAGCTACATAGGCTTCGGCACCGTGGGGAATATGTGTTTTTTGGGCTACATATCGGACTTTTTCACCTGGCTGTGGCGGCTGATGCTGCCGACGGGCTTCTTTGAAGCGGCGGCCGTGCGTTATGCCCTGCTGCTGCCGGGGCTGGCGGGGCTGCTCTTCGGGGCGGCGGCTTATATGTGCTCGGGACTGGGCTCCTCGCCCTACGACGCCCTGCCCTTCATCATTTCGCACCGGGTAAAAAGGCTCTCCTTCCGCACCGTCAGAATGCTCTGGGATTTGGCCTTTATGGCGGCGGGCTTCGCCCTTGGCGGTTCGGTGGGCATAGTCACCGTTGCGGTGGCGTTTTTCTGCGGGCCCATAGCGGCGTGGATGCAGAAAAAGCTCACGGCGGGACTTTTCGTTTCAAAAAACTCGTAAGACGGCATGGACAGATATTGATTATGTCAAAAAAATATGATATAATTGAATAAACAGGCACGGAACGGGAGGCGAGAATGTGAGCTTTGAACAGAAAAGGCAGTATATCTTCGGCGGGGCAGCCGCCCTTGCCGTCGTAATATTTGTACTCGCGGTATTTTCATTTTGGGGACGGACAAATATCGTAGACATTACCATGGATCCCGGCCCCACGGGGGACTGGGAATACGAGCTGATTTCCGGCGCGTCGGCCAGACCCGCCGAGCCCGTCGACGTCGACGATTTTACGGTGAGCTTTCCCGGAGAGACGGCCCGGGCCGTCAGGGCTTCGAGGATCCTCGGCGAGGAGATGGAATACGCCCAAATAGGCGTCTATCTCTATGACGCCGTCTGCGGAGTGGATATTCTGCTGGACGGAGAGATGTTCTTCACCAGCTTCGAGGGCGCACCCAGAGACGCGGGCGGCTTTGCGGAGCAGGAGAGCATGAAACCCGCCAAAGCGGGCACCTACGAGATGAACCTGCCGGAGGACTATCTCGGCCGCAGGCTGACGGTGGTGACTTACTTCCCGTCGGAGACCGAAAACATAGTGCCGGTATTTCCCTATCTTTGCAACGTCGACACCAACTTTTCCGTCACCTCGGTGGTGAACGTGTACCCCGTATCTCTCGCCACAATAAGCGCCATACTGGCCTTTTTGACGGCTTTGGTCTACATTCTGGACATATCCAACGGCAAGGCCGACAAAAAGGTGCTGATGCTGACTCTGTTTTACATTATGCTCTTTCTTAAGCTGGTATTTTCATCTATCGCCGGCACATACAGTCTGCTTTACGAAAAGCTTTACGCGCTGGACTTTATCTGTGAGCTGTACATCGCGCCGCTGCTCATGTTCGCGGCGTTCAGCCTCACATCGTGGCGGCGTTGGGTGCTGGCGGGGGCGACGGCGGTGTGGTTCGCGGGCGACAGCATAAAGCTGATACGCTTCAGACAGCTTTACGGCCCGTTTTACGGACAGGCCACCGCTCCGGTGATACTGGTTCTGTACCTGCTGGCTCTGGCGATGATAGCGGCCGAAATGAAGCTGAAAAAAGAAAGGCGGCCCAAAAAGGCCGACATAGTTTATATCTTCATCGCGGTTATCGCCGCCGTCACACACATAATACTGTACAGCTCCGAATGGGACTTGGACGTGCGAATGTATCTTGAACAGCTTTTCGTCAGCCCCCTTCACGGCTATTTTTATCCGCTGGTGATATTTATTTCATCAGTGTGCGCGGTCACGGCAACGGCCGCGGTGATATTGGAATTTATCAAGCGCACCGTGCGCACCAGAGAGACCATGCGCGTCCTTGAGGAGCAAAACCGCCGGGCCATGGAGGGCTACCGCCGTATGGAGGAGGCGGAAATCGCCACGAACGCCGCCCGCCACGAAATGCGGCACCATATGCTGGCTATTCAGGGTATGCTCAAGAACGGCAACGCCGGAGGGGCCGAGGATTACATAGCCTCGGTGGAGGACATGCTGGACAGTCTGCCCACCGCCAAATACAGCCGGAACATGATGGTGAATATCATTGCCGGTTTCTATCTGGACAGGGCCGCGCGGGAGGGCGTAAAGGTAAAATGCAGGATCGACATACCGGAAAAGCTGAACCTTCCGGACAACGATCTGTGCGTATTCCTCACCAATATGCTGGAAAACGCCGTAAACGCCTGCGAACGTATGGACTCCGGCGCGGACAGATTTATCAACGTCAGTCTCAGCCTTGACGGAAGCACCCTCTTCCTGGGCTGTGAAAAAACAGTTGGCCGGGCGGGGAAGCCGGCGGCGAGGGCGGTTACGGAATGAAAAACATGAGCCGCGTGGCCGAAAAGTACGGCGGCATCGTGAAGGTGGAGCGCAAGCCCTCGGTCTTTGCCGTCACCGGCTATATGAGGGCGTGACGGCGAACCGCCGTCCGGCTCCGTCATATAAACGCTTTCTTTTTCGCCATATAGTCCAGAAATTTCAGCTTAACACCGTCGTACATTCCCCTGCCGATGGGCACGGAGCCGCCTGTGGTGAGGCTGACCTCCCGGCGGTTTATCTCCTTTACATAGCTGAGATTTACCAGATAGCTCCGCTGTGTGCGGGCAAAGGTCATGGGCGGCAGCATCTCCTCCATATTCTTCAGGGTACCCCGGTGGCGGGTCTTTGAACCGTCGGCCCGGTGCATGATAAGCTCGTGCCCATAGACCTCGAAATAGGCTATGCTGTCCAAATCAAGGGCAACCGTGCCCTTGGGCGTGGTGAGGTAAAGGGTGGAGCCGCCGTTCTTTTCCAAAAAGCGGTCGATGGCCGCCTCCAGCCTGTCATAGCCGGGAGCCTTCTGGAGATAGTGCAGGGGGCGCACGTCGAAGCTGTCAAAGGCAAAATCCCGGCAGGCGGAAATAAAGACTATGTCCCCGCCGTAATGCTTTTCCCGAAGCTTTCTTGCCAGATCCACGCCGTTGCCGTCACCCAGCATCACGTCGAGAAAGATGAGATCGTACTTATCTCCCCTGTCTATGGCCTCCATAAGTCCGGAGGCGCTGTCAAAGCAGGTGAGCTCGTATTTACACCTGACCGCTTTGCCGTCCAGCAGAGCGGCCAGGCTCTTTTTAAATTCCGGCTGAAATTCAGCGTCGTCGTCGCAAAGCGCGAAGCTGTACATATCCGTCACCTTCTCCAATATTATCATTCTATACCATTATACTATATTTTTTGTCAAATTTCAAGCCCGCATTTTTATTTTGTATAAAATTAAGCGGGCCGTCCAAATCCGCTTGACATTTTCGCCGTGATGCAATAAAATAAAAATAAGGCGTGCGCGGCGACCGAACGCCGATTTAACTTATAAAGAGAGGTAAGGCTGTATGTTCCGTATTCTTGTGGCCGACGACGACAAGCACACCCGTATGCTCCTCGAGGCCGTTCTCAAGACCGAAAATTACACGGTGTTCACCGCCGCCAACGGCGAGGAGGCGCTGGAGCTTATGGATAGGGAGCACATAGATCTTGTGGTACTGGACATTATGATGCCCAAAATGGACGGCTATGAGTTCACAAAGATCCTTCGGGAGTCAGACAACAATCTGCCCATTCTCATGGTGTCCGCAAAGCAGCTCCCGTCGGACAAGCGAAAGGGCTTTCTGGTCGGAACGGACGACTATATCACAAAGCCCATCGACGAGGAGGAGATGCTGCTCAGGATAAAGGCTCTGCTCCGCCGCGCCCAGATAGTCAGCGAGAAAAAAATCCGCGTGGGGGACGTCACTCTGGACTATGACTCCTTTTCCGTCACAAGGAACGGGACGTCCCAGGTGCTGCCGCAAAAGGAATTTTTGCTGCTGTACAAGCTGCTGTCCTATCCGGGGCAGATCTTCACACGAATACAGCTTATGGACGAGATATGGGGCTCCGACACCGACACCGGCTGGGAGACGGTCACCGTCCATGTGGGCAGACTCCGCAAGCGCTTCGAGGGCTGGGACGAGTTTGAAATCGAGTCCGTGCGCGGACTGGGGTACAGGGCGGTGAAAAAAGTATGAAAAAGGAACAGCGCAAGCACAGGCTTGCCCTTACGCTGCTGACGGCGGGAGTTATATTTGTATTTCTGTCCGCGTCGGTGATAATTTCCAGCGTGGTGGGCTATGTGATAGTGAGAACAGGAACCTTCCGCATTCTGGACGACTCCGCTCTGTCCCCCTACGGCACCATAATATATATGGCGGTGATAAGCCTGATTTTCGGCGCGATAGTTTCGGCCTTCGCCGGAGTTATCCCCGTCAGGCCCATCAACAAAATCGTAAACCAGATGAACCGGCTCGCCGCCGGGGACTTTAAGGCCCGTCTCAGCTTCGACGCCCCTCTGGGGAACCATCCCACCGTGGCCGAGGTGACCGAAAGCTTCAACAAAATGGCCGAGGAGCTGGAAAATACCGAAATGCTCCGCGGCGATTTCATCAACAATTTTTCTCACGAGTTCAAAACGCCCATCGTGTCGATCGCCGGCTTTGCGAAGCTGCTCAAGCGCGGCGACCTGACCGAGGAGCAGAGGAAGGAATATATCGATATTATCGAGGAGGAATCGGTGCGCCTGGCGGAAATGGCCACCAACGTCCTGAATTTGACAAAATACGAAAACCAGACCATACTCACCGACATTACAAATTTCAATCTGTCCGAGCAGCTCCGCTCGAGCATACTTGCTCTCGAGGGAAGGTGGGCAAAGCGGGGCATCGAATTCGACCTGAACTTTGACGAGTGCATGATAAGCGGGAACAAAGATATGCTCAAGCACGTTTGGATAAACCTCATCGACAACGCCGTAAAATTTTCGCCCGACGGCGGCAGTGTGGCGGTGGACATCGCCGACCATGCAGACTGTTACCGCGTGACGGTGAGCAATCACGGCCCCGAAATTCCGCCCGAGCAGCGGGGCAGGATCTTCAACAAATTCTATCAGGCCGACGAATCTCACGGCTCCGAGGGCAACGGTACGGGTCTGGCCCTTGTGAAGAAGATAACCGAGCTGCACAAGGGCGAGGTCACGGTGGATTGCCGGGACGGGATAACCTCGTTTACCGTAAAGCTGCCCAAGAAACAGTAAACAGACAGGCGGCGCCGCAAGCCCCGACAGACGGGGGAGCGGCGCCGCTTTATAAATCACACTGTTTTCATCTTTTCAGCCATTTGACCCACTTGATATAAAGGCTGTGGCTGCGGTACATGGTGGAAAAGGACATAATAAAGTCCGCCACCAAAAGCACCATAAGCACCGTTCCGGCCACCTTGACACACATGACGGGCAGTCTGCGGAAGCATGACATAACGGCGTCGAAGCCGTACTTCATAAACAGCGTTATGGCCATGCCGAAGCATAACGACGTGGGCACGGAGGTATATTTCATTATGTGCATCGGGATACGTGTGTAATTCCAGTATTCAAATCCGAATTTATGCTCCACAAATGTCCCAAGCATCAGTTCTCCCACGCTCACCAACACGGCCGACAGCAGGAAATACAGTATAAAGCTGTCCTTTTCGCTCAAAGACAGTCCGAGCCATTTCGTTATCTTCATCGAGTCGGGAGTCCCGACAAAAATGTAAAAGAAAACGATAACAAGCCCGTACCCCAGCAGAAACGGCAAATTCATATTTCTGTTATCCACATATCCCTTCGTTACCGCCAGCCAGCAGTTTTCCAGCAAAAAGCCGATAAACGAGGCAAAGACGGTCATCAGGCTCAATTCGTAAAAATCGTACGATGACGTCACAACTATCACCCGCCGTATATTTTTAATAAGGATATTATAGGCTCCAATTCTAAACTGAAACTAAACTCACGGCGGTATTATACATTTTTTCAAATAAAATTGAGAAACTCTTCTCGGCCGACGCCGCGCCGCGGAACGGTTTTTTTGCTTGACAAAACGCCTTAACGGTGGTATAATGATATAAACGCGGATGTGATGGAATTGGCAGACATGCAAGATTTAGGTTCTTGTGTCTTTGACGTGCAGGTTCAAGTCCTGTCATCCGCACCACGTCGGAGCAAGCGTTGCATCGCTTGTTCCGATTTTCTTTTGCGGTGTGCCGCTGTAACACTTTACGTTATTAACAATGACAAAGAAAAAGCCTTCTCCTTGAGTAAACACTGATTAAAAGCATTGTTTACTCGAGGGGAAGCCTTGATATAACTTGTCATATTTACCTTAACCAACACAGCGGTTTGCCGAGAGACACGTCTCCTCGTCGCGCCCTACCGGTATTTTGTCATTTTTAATTCATCGGTACACACAAGCAAACGTCGTAAATGCTCCGTAATATTCCTAATTCCTCATTCCTAATTCCTAATTAACAAAACACCGCTCATACCAAATGCTCGAGGGGGTCAAGATATGTGCCGTTGTCTATCAGCTCAAAGTGCAGATGAGGGCCGGTGGAGTTGCCCGTACTGCCGCTGTAACCCAGAAAGGCGCCGCGCTCCACGCTCTGGCCCACCTCCACACCGATGGCGCTGAGATGGGCATAGGTGGTGACTATGCCGTAGCCGTGGTCTATCTGCACGTAGTTGCCGTAGCTGGAATTATATTTCGCCGTTATGACCGTGCCGGCGGCGGCGGCCGTTACGTTGGTGCCGGAGTCTACCGCCAGATCAACGCCCCGATGCTGGCGGCCCCAGCGGGGCCCGACGCCGCTGGTGACACGGCACTGCACGGGCAGAGGATAGCTGAGGCCGTCCACAAGGGCGTTCCGGGGCTTGGTGCCCACGCGCACGACCTCGTTCACCGGCTCGGCCACGGTCTCGGTGCCGATTATGGAGGCGGACAGCAGCTCCCCGTCGCTGTAAACGCTCTCCATGGTGGTGGCCGCCCGACCGTCAACTCCGGCGGTGATCACCTCCCGATCGCCCACGTAAAGGCTGTCGTCCTTCTCCTCCACGGTCTCATAGGCAATGGTAGAATAGCGCACCTCGTCCACGGCGCTGATGACCGTAAGGGCGTCGTCGGCCTCCAGGGCGGACAGCAGCTTTTCGTCGGGGGTTATCTCGTCCCGTCGGATAATGGAGTCCTTTACCTCCACATTTGCGGAAAGCCTGGCATCCTCATTTTTGCCGTATTTGCCGATGTACTCGTCCAGCACCGTTTCCACGGCGGCCATGTCGGCGGCGGCGAACAGCTCCTCTCCGTCCACGCAGACCACGCAGGCCCGGCAAAGCTCCGGCGAGGCCGACAGTATTTTATCTATGGCCTCGTCGCCGTCCACCAGATCCTTTTTCAGAGCCAGCTTGGGGCTGACTTGGATGTCCGGCTCCTCAACGCCGAGCCGGACGGCCTTTCTGGCGGCGGCGCCGATGATGGCCGCGCTGTCGTCCGCCGCCGCCACCGTACACAGCAGCCTGCCGCCGCTGTAATAGTCCACTCCCACGGTACAGAAGGCGCCGAGGGCGCAAAGCCCCGAGGCGAACACCGCCGCTCCGGCCGCCGCCGTCAGGAATTTTTTTGCCCCGACCGGCTTCCACAGGCCTTTTTTAAACCTGAACACCGAGCGTAGGGAGGGCAGCGGCGGGAGCCGCAATTTTTTTGCGCGGCCTCCTTTTGTTTCCGTTTTTTCCGGCTTTTTGGCCTGCACCGTTTCCGGCGCAGGGCCGGACACTATACAACTGTTGGTATTTTCAATTTCCATTGATCTCAGACCTTTCAAATCCGTTAGATTTAGCAATAACGCCGCAAAGCGGCTACACCTCATCAGTCGGCTTCGCCGACAGCTTCCCCTCAAGGGGAAGCCTTAGTCGCGCGACAGCTAAATACAGCTGTACCCGCGCCGCCCTGCCCCAACGCCTTACTAAAATATATTTAAGTATAACCCGTCTTAGAACAAATATGTAAAACTTTTTTAATAGTTTTGTAAACTTTACAAAGTATAGCACAAATCGAAGAAAAGGTCAAGACATTATTTGTAAAAAAATTTTTAAGTGAGAGATATTTTTTCAAAACCACTTGCATAATCCGAGCTTTTGTGATATAATACTGAAGATTTAAGCTGTTATACTGAGTTATACTGATACGAAAGGACGGGAGACAACATGAAGGCATATCTGATTCTGGCCGACGGCAGCGTTTACACCGGCAGCTCCTTCGGCGCCCGGCGGGACGCCCTCTGCGAGGTGGTGTTCAACACCTCCATGACCGGCTACACCGAGGTTCTCACCGACCCCTCCTACTACGGACAGGGCGTCATCATGACCTATCCCATAGAGGGGAATTACGGCGTGAACTTCGACGATATGGAGAGCCGCCGCATCTGGGTGAGCTGCTTCATCGTCCGGGAGTATACCACCCTCGCATCTAACTTCCGCTGTGAGGCCACGCTGGACGAGCTTCTGAAAAAATACGATATACCCGGCATCAGCGGCATCGACACCCGGGCCATTACCAAAAAGATAAGAGAAAACGGCACCATGCCCGGCTATCTTACAACAAATCCTGATTACAATAAAGAAGAAATTCTGGAAAAGCTCCGCGGCTACAAAATCGCCGACGCGGTCAAGACCGTGACCCGTCCCGAGCCTCTGCATCTGGCGGGCGGCGGTTACAGGGTAGCCCTGCTGGACGTGGGCGCAAAGGACAACATCGCCGGCTCCCTCCACCGCAGAGGTCTTGACGTGACGGTATATCCCGCCCTGACCCCCGCCGAGGAAATTTTGGCCGCCAAGCCCAACGGCATAATGATAAGCAACGGCCCCGGCGACCCCACCGACTGCGGCGAGGTCATAGCCAACGTCAAAAAGCTCTACGGCTCGGACGTGCCCATCTTCGGCATCTGTCTGGGGCATCAGCTCATGGCGCTGGCAACGGGAGCCTCCACCGAAAAGCTGAAGTACGGCCATCGGGGCGCCAACCACCCCGTCAAGGATCTGGCCCTTGGGCGGGTGTACATCACCAGCCAGAACCACGGCTATGTGGTGAGCAAAATTGACGAAAGCGTGGCCGAGATAAGCCATGTGAACGTGAACGACGGCACCGTGGAGGGCCTGCGGTACAAGGGGAAGAACATCTTCACCGTCCAGTTTCACCCCGAGGCCTGCCCCGGCCCCCAGGACACGGAGTACCTCTTCGACGAGTTTATTGAAATGATGGGAGGAAAGAAAAATGCCTAAGAGCCCCGACATAAAGAAAGTACTTGTTATCGGCAGCGGCCCCATCATCATCGGTCAGGCGGCGGAGTTCGACTACGCCGGCACTCAGGCCTGCCGCAGCCTGAAGGACGACGGCGTCGAGGTAGTGCTCATCAACTCCAACCCCGCCACCATCATGACCGACAAGGACATAGCGGACAAGGTGTATATAGAGCCCCTGACTACCGAAACCGTGGAAAAGGTCATTCTGGCCGAAAAGCCCGACTCCATACTCCCAACCCTGGGCGGACAGACGGGTCTTAACCTCGCCATGGAGCTGGCGGAGGCGGGCTTCCTCAAGGAGCACAACGTCAAGCTGCTGGGCACCAGCAGCGAAACAATCAAGATGGCCGAGGACCGTCAGAGTTTCAAGGACGCCATGCTCAGCATAGACCAGCCCTGCATCGCCAGCAAGGTGGTGGAGACCTACGCCGACGCTCTGGCCTTCGCGAAAGAGATAGGCTTCCCCGTTATCGTGCGGCCCGCCTACACTCTGGGCGGCACCGGCGGCGGCATAGCCGAGACCGAGGAGGAGCTGGCACAGATAGCTCCCCACGGACTGCGGCTCTCCCGTGTGGGACAGGTGCTCATCGAGAAGTGCATCGCCGGCTGGAAGGAAATCGAGTTCGAGGTTATCCGCGACGGAGCCGGAAGCTGCATAACCGTCTGCTCCATGGAGAACCTTGACCCCGTGGGCGTACACACCGGCGACAGCATAGTCGTGGCTCCCGCCCAGACCCTCGCCGACAAGGAATACCAGATGCTGCGCACGGCGGCCATCAGAATTATAGATAAATTAAAGGTGGAGGGCGGCTGCAACGTACAGTTCGCGCTGGAGCCCAACTCCTTTGAATACGCGGTAATCGAGGTAAATCCCCGTGTGAGCCGCTCCTCCGCTCTGGCATCAAAGGCCACGGGCTACCCCATAGCCAAGGTGGCCGCCAAGATCGCTCTGGGCTACCATCTGGACGAGATAAAGAACGCCGTCACCGGCAAGACCTTCGCCTGCTTCGAGCCGGCGCTGGATTATATAGTCGCTAAAATCCCCAAGTGGCCCTTCGACAAGTTCGTCACCGCCGAGCGCAAGCTGGGCACCCAGATGAAGGCCACCGGCGAGGTCATGAGCATAAGCCCCTCCTTTGAGGGCGCTCTCATGAAGGCCGTCCGCTCCCTCGAGCTGAACATTTACAGCCTTGACCTGCCCTACTATCAGCCCATGGACGCCGACCGCCTCCGGGAGGAGCTGAAAAAGGTGGACGATATGCGCCTCTTTGCCGTGGCGCAGGCTCTCAAGAAGGGTATTTCCGTCGATGAGATAAACGAAATAACTAAGATAGACAAGTGGTTCCTGGGCAAGATAGACAACATCATGAAGCTGGAGGAGGCCCTCCGCGGCGGGGAGCTGACCCCCGAGCTGTTGGAAAAGGCCAAAATATACGGCTTCTACGACAAGGTAATCGGCCAGATAGTGGGCAAAACCGACCGGGAGATAAAGGCCCTGCGCCTTAAGTGGAACATACTGCCCGCCTACAAGATGGTGGACACCTGCGCCGCCGAATTCGAGGCCGTGACCCCCTACTACTACTCCTGCTACGGCAGCGAGACCGAGGCCGACCCTTCCTCCGACCGGAAGAAAATCCTTGTGCTGGGCAGCGGCCCCATCAGGATAGGACAGGGTATCGAGTTCGACTACTGCTCCGTCCACGCGGTCTGGGCCTTGAGCAAGCTGGGCTATGAGACCATAATCGTCAACAACAATCCGGAAACGGTTTCCACCGACTTCGATATTTCGGACAAGCTCTACTTCGAGCCTCTCACTCCCGAGGACGTGGAGAACATTGTGGACGTGGAGCAGCCCTACGGCGCCATCGTTCAGTTCGGCGGCCAGACCGCCATCAAGCTCACCCAGGCGCTGAACGACATGGGCGTCCGCATACTGGGCACCGACGCCCGGGACGTGGACCGCGCCGAGGACAGGGAGCTGTTCGACGAGGTTCTCGAGATATGCAAGATACGCCGCCCCCAGGGCCGAACCATCTTCACCTGCGAGGAGGCCATCGCCGCCGCCAACGAGATAGGCTATCCCGTTCTTGTACGACCCAGCTACGTGCTGGGCGGTCAGGGCATGGAGATCGCCTACAACGACAAGGACATCACCGTTTATATGGAGATAATCAACCGCAGCGTGCAGGAGCACCCCATACTTGTGGACAAGTACGTCCACGGCAAGGAGGTCGAGGTGGACGCCGTCTGCGACGGAACAGACATTCTCATTCCCGGCATAATGGAGCACCTCGAGCGGGCCGGAATTCACAGCGGCGACAGCATCAGCGTTTATCCCGCCCAGACCCTGACGAAGGAAGAAAAGGAGACCATAATCCGCTTCACCAAGAGTCTGGCTACCGAGCTCCACGTTGTGGGCCTGATAAACATTCAGTTCATAGTGGCCGCCGACGGCGTTTACGTAATAGAGGTAAACCCCCGCAGCAGCCGCACCGTGCCCTATATCAGCAAAGTCACCAACGTGCCCATCGTGGCCCTTGCCATCAGGTGTATGCTGGGCGAACGGCTGCGGGATCTGGGCTACGGAGTGGACCTTCACCCCGAGGCCGACTATGTAGCTGTGAAGATGCCCGTGTTCAGCTTTGAAAAGCTCCACGACGTGGACACCGCCCTCGGGCCGGAGATGAAGTCCACCGGCGAGGTGCTGGGCATAGCGCCCACCTTCCACGAGGCTCTTTACAAGTCCTTCATCGCCAGCGGCTTTGTAATCCCCGAGCGGGGAAATATGCTCATAACCGTCCGCGACACCGACAAGGAGGAGGTCTGCCAGTTGGCGAAGGACTTCGCCGAGTACGGCTTCGGCATCTACGCCACCGGCGGCACCTGCCAGTATCTGCGGGACAACGGCGTCTGGGCCAGGAGGGTCAACAAGATCGCCGAGGGCTCCCCGGATATTCTGGACTTCATCGGCGGCGGCGGAGTAGACCTTGTAGTCAACACTCCCACCCGAGGCCGCCAGCACAACCGCGACGGCTTCAAGATACGCCGCACCAGCGTGGAGCGCAGCGTACCCTGCATGACAAGCCTCGACACCGCCCGCGCCCTCCTTACCGCCATAAAGCAGAAGGACGAGGGAGAGCTGGGCATTGTGGACATCTCGACGATATAACGAAAAAATAAATTTCCCCTGACTAATTTATATTCTGATTGACAAAAATCCCCCTTTGTACTATAATAAAGTGCAAAGGGGGATTTACTTACTTACGGATACATCGTAAAAGTCATTTCGTCCTGCGGCACGTCGAAGCTGTCGGCGGAAATGTACATTTCTATGCAGGAATAGGTGAAGTCCCAGCACACCTGCATCTTGCCGTCACCGTCAAGCTTGGCCGGCAGGGGCAGGTTTACCGGAATGCCGTTGAGCTCCACCTCCGCCGCTCCGGCGGTAATCACGGCTTCGATACCGTTGTAACGGACGGTCAGCTTATTGCCCCGCCGCTCCATGTCCGCGCCCAGATGCTCAAAGATGTCCTCTATCTCCAGATAGTCGCCGTCGGCTTTGACCGGGAAGGGCCGCAGACGCTCCGGTATCTCGGCCTCGGTCGGAGCTTCGGGGTCGCGGAGCCTGTATTCCAGACCCGCCACAATTACGCTCTCGATTTGGCTAAGATCCAGAATTTCCCGGGGTATGGCCCTCAGTTGGTACAGGACGGGGACGGTGGAGTTCAGAGTCTGGCTGGAGCGGTTGCGGTTGGCAAAGAGCTGGTTGAAGCTCTTTATCTCTCCGTCCTTCATGCGGAAGAAGGTCTCCGAATTTTCGAGGTATTTGTCGGTGTGGGCGGGCATCCACCTGTCAAGGGTCACGCCCGTGGGGGTCAGTACGATATGCCCGTCGCCGAGGGGTTGGCCCGCGAGGTCAAATTCAAAGCTTTCGATGTCGCCCTTGGCCTCGACAATCACGGTGCGCTTGCCACGCAGGGGATAAAATATCATCTTCATGGGCTTGAGGCCGGGATTGTCTATATCCGCCGTCACCGTCCATGTGCGGCTGGTTTCGGTGCGCAGATGCCAAAGCTCCGACATACTGCCGCTGCCGCCCTGGGCATAGTCGCTCAAATCGGCGAACTTGAAGTCAAAGGCCAGCGACAGGCTGAGATTTTTCAATTCTTCTTCCGTTTCTTCGGTCAGGGCCTCAACGGTGAACACCGCCATTGCCTGGGTCTGTGTCACAAGGGCCTGATCCACCGTGAACCTGTACCGTCCGTCGGTGAGTGACAGCTCCGGCCGGTCAACGTACCGCTCCATATAGCCGCTGTCGCCCAGGAAGTACAGCTTCAGCAGATCCACGTTTACGCTGCTGCCGACCGCCAGCGCCGTCAGGGCAAGGGCCAGTATAACGGCGCAGATCACGGCCACTCGCCTCGCCATGCGCTGGGCCTTGAAAAGGGCAAGCTCCGGCGGGCTTTGGTTGAGCTTTTCGTTCACGCTTTTTACGGCGCTGTCCGCGTCCCGCTCAAACATGGCGCTTTCCGGGATGTCAAGGTTTTTCAGGAGTTCTCTCATACGCTTGTTCATCAGAGCACCTCCTTTCCGGAAAACGCGTCTTTGAGCCGGCTTCGGCCCCTCATGAGCTTCATTTTCACGTTGGATACGCTGAGGCCCAGCTCCGCCGCTATCTCCCTCAGCTTCTGACCGTTGTAATAATAGCGGAGGAATATTTCGCTGTCCGGCCGTCCCAGATTTATTATTTCATCATACAGCATACGGGACAGCTCGTTTTTCACCGCCGCGTCCTCGGGGTCACCGTAGGCGGCGGCGCAGTCCTCCGGCAGCTCTTCCTCGGGCTTCAGACTCCTCAGTTTTCCAATAGTCATGTTCCGAGCCGTGGCGCCTATATAAGCTTTAAGCGACTCGTTGATATTGCCGGCGTTGTTCCAAAGCGCCAGAAAAACGTCGTCCGCCAGCTCCTCCATGTCCTCGCGGGTAAGGGAATTGCCGCCCGTGTTGAAGATTACCGTGCAGACATAGGCGTTAAAGCGGCGTATCGCCGTTTCAAGAGAGCTGCGGCTCCGTTTTTTCAGTTTTTCCAATAGCTGCGCGTCGGTCATGGGCCCACCTCCGTACAAAAACTTTCTTCATTTAAGGCTATACCGCACAAAGATTATGCCCGTATTGCGCCGCAGATTTTTTGACGGAATTACGAAAACGACGAAGGAATACTGTCGTATTTCAAGGAGTTTTCGTAAGAAACGTCGGAAAAGATGCAAGCAAGACGGGTACAAAGCTCACTTGCGGTCTTTGTGCGGTATTGCCTTAATAGTATAGACACGGGCGGCCCCGAAACGGTCACATATTTTTGAAAAAAATTTTTTCGGCTGTTATTTTTGCCGCAAAAAATCACGCCCCGAAGCATGGGGCGTGACGTCCGGCAAAACGCCGGTGGTGGACTTGAAGGGATTCGAACCCTCGACCTCTCGGATGCGAACCGAACGCTCTCCCAGCTGAGCTACAAGCCCGTACTTTGTTATTATAGCACATCATTTTTAATTTTGCAACCATTATTTTAAAAAATTTCAAAAAAAGGTGATAACGTGAAAAAGCACCTGCTCTGGATAACGATTTTCGCCGTTCTCTGCCTTATCTGCGCCGCCGCCCTTTTCTTCATGAACAAAAGCGGCGGACGTACCGCCGTGGTAGCCGTGGACGGTAAGGCCGTCCGCACCCTCGACCTCTCCGAGGACTGCGAGACCGACATCCCCCTTGAAAACGGGGAGTTCAACCACATAAGCGTCAAGGGCGGGCGGGTGGCCGTCACCGACGCAAGCTGTCCCGACAGGCTCTGCGTCCGCCGGGGCTACATAAGGGACGGCGTGCCCATCGTCTGTCTGCCCCACCGGCTCACCGTCGAGGTGCGGGGCGGGCGCGGCGGCGTGGACGCCGTGACGGGGAGGTGAAGGCGTGAAGGTAAAAAAGCTGACGTTTATGGCCCTGCTGCTGGCAATCGCCCTGACCGTTTTCGTGATAGAGGCCCAAATCCCTCCCCCTGTGCCCATAGCCGGAGTAAAGCTGGGACTGGCAAATGTGGTGACCCTGGCGGCTCTTGTCTGGCTCGGACGGAAAGAGGCGCTGACACTGCTGATTCTCAGGATTATCCTCGGCAGCGTCTTTACCGGACAGGCCGTGAGCTTTATTTACAGCATGAGCGGCGGACTGCTCTGTTTCATCGTTATGGCTCTTTGCCTCAAGCCCTTGGGACGGGAACGGCTGTGGGTGGTGAGCGTGTTGGGAGCCATAGCCCATAATATCGGCCAAATATTGGCGGCAATGGCCCTCACCGGCGCTCCGGCGGTCGCCGCCTATCTGCCGGTGCTGATTATTTCCGCCGTGCTGACCGGAGCATTTACCGGTCTTGCGGCCCAGGCTTTGACATCGAGACTGAGGAAGTGAAGCATGAAACGAACTCTGACTTTGATTTTGATACTCGCCCTGCTGCCGCTGTGTTCCTGCGGACAGACCGAGGAGCACGGCGCCACGGTTTTCGCCATGGACACCGTTATGGAGCTCACCGCCTATGGGGAAAAGGGCGAGGCGGCTCTCGAGGCCGCCAAGGCCGAGACATACCGGCTGGACGGCCTTTTTGACCGTCGGAACGGGGACGGCGAGATTTTCGCGCTGAACCAAAACGGCGGCGGCGAGGTGTCGGACGACACCGCCGGACTGCTGCGCAAGGGCGCGGAGATTTGCGCCCTCACCGGCGGGGCCTTTGACATGACCGTGGCTCCGGTAATGGACCTCTGGGGCTTTTACGGTCAGGATTATCGAGTGCCCGATGAGAGCGAGCTGGCCGCCGCGATGGAGAAGGTGGGCGGAAAGGTGACCGTCGAGGGGAACGCCGTCACCCTCGGTGAGGGAACACAGCTCGACCCCGGGGGCATAGCCAAGGGCTGGGCCTCGGCAAAAATAATAGACATTTTCCGTGAAAATGGGGTCACATCGGGTTTGGTTTCGCTGGGCGGCAACGTTCAGGCTCTGGGTTCCCGCCCCGACGGGACCCCCTGGCGGGTGGCAATACAGGATCCCGACGGGGAGGGCTACGCCGCCGTGCTGTCACTGACCGACGCCGCCGCAGTCACATCGGGAGATTATCAGCGTTATTTTGAGCGGGACGGAAAAATCTACCACCACATCATCGATCCCTCCACGGGCCGGCCGGCGGACAGCGGCCTCCGATCGGTGACGGTGGTATGCCGCGACGGAGCCTTGGCCGACGGACTGTCCACGGCGCTTTTCGTCATGGGCAGGGATCGGGCGCTGGAGCTGTGGCGCGAAAGCGGGAATTTTGAGGCGGTATTTATAGAAACGGACGGAAAAATTACCGCCACGTCCGGACTCCGGAGCCTCATCTACAGCGATAAGGAGATAGAATTTTTTGAATAATTAGGAATGAGGAATACTGACGGGGCAGTTACGGCTTTAGTATAATCCATAAAAAGAGAGCGTGTCTCCGTGGAAAATCACACGTCGGGACACGCTCATTTTTTATATTATTACCTTAAATTATTACCGCACCTGTACCTTTGTGGTCTCGTCGGCGCAGCACTGGTTATTTGCGAAGGCCCGAACCCGAACCTCAAGGGTCTGGCCGGAGTAAGCGCTGAAATCGAAGGGAACCGTGTAGGGCATTCCGTAAGAGTTGTAATCCACGCCATTAATCGTATAGGTCACATAGTCGTAAACGACCGCCGGAGAGGTGATATAGCTGCACAGCTCGACAGGCCCGGCGGGCACGGAGAAGTTGTTGTGGAGCTCATAGTAATACTCCGGAGCGGGAGTCTGGGAAATGTCGCCTATATACCGGCCGGAGCTGTGGATGCCATTCTTATAAGCCTCGGCCAGCGCGGGTCTCTCTTTAAGGAAGAACATTCTTCCGCCCCAGTCAACGGTGTTGAAGAGCACCGCCATCTTTACGTTGGGGTAAAGTATGGGCAGATAAGTGTAGAACAGGCCCATCTGCGTTACGGCGAAGTCGGACACGTCCTGACCGGTGAAGGGGCTGACATAGCTGCATCCGCCCTCGGCCATGATTATGGGCTTTTTCCAACTGTAAGTGTCATATACCCGCTTGAAAACGTCGGGCCAGCGGCCGCGCTCAACTCCGGGGCCCTCGGGATCAAAGGGATCCTTGGTGGGCACGTATTCCTGATAAACACTGAGGCCCACGTAGTCAACAACGTCGTCGCCGGGATAGTAGAGGTCTACCGTGTCGGGAGGATAGAAGTTGGGCGCCCATACCAGGGCTACATCGGGAGCGTACTGACGGAAAATGTTGGCAACGAAACGGTACTTTTCGATGTACTTGTTATAATCCGGGGTATACCAGGAGCTGGTCTCGTCGTTCATCTCGTTGGCGAAACGGAGAAGGATCTTAACGCCGCAGTTCTGGAGATACTGGGCCTGACGGATGACATAGTCGGCGTCGTTGACCATGTCAAGACCATCTTTGGGCTGCCATGCCACTTCGAGAACGGTATTGTTCTGACGGAGGGGCTTGAAGAACCAACTGTCCTGAGAGGAAAATTCCACACCGTAGTCAAAATACTGGAGAATAAGATTGTGTTTGAAGTCCGAGAGAGCATCGGTGTCGGAATTGTAAGTAGTGCCCAGAAGCACGGCGTCCTTGGGTTCAAAGGGGGCGCCGTAATATGTGGATCTGTCATATGCGGGATCGTCGGTCTTGAGGAAGAGCCGGATGTCGGCGTCGGCGCTGTCCGAAAGATCAAGATAGTAGCGGGCGGCCTCGGTATCGCTGCTCCACCAGAAGTCGGAGCTGTGCTTGTAGCAGAGGGCCGCGTTATGGAACTCTCCGGATTTCATGCACGCCCGGCCCATATCGATCAGGGCCAGAGCCCTGTTGATCTCGTTTTTGCCCGCGACTTTTTTGTCCAGACCCTGAATATAAACGGCGTCGGGATCGTTTACGGTGACGGTCTCACTGGCGCCGTCCCAGCCCACCTGAGCGTCGAAAGCCTCCATTACCACCCGAATGGGCAGATAGGTACGGCCGTCCTTCGCCTGTGTCGCGACCTCGTTGGTGATGGCCTCGCCGTTGCGGTAAACGTGGTTGTCACCGAGGGGAGCGGTAACGGTAACGCCGTCCTTGACTATGACGGCCTGATTGTTGGCCGCGTCCCAGCTCACCTGGGCGCCGAAGGCCTCGCAGGCGGCGCGGAGGGGTACGAGGGTATGGCCGTTCTCGGCAAAGGGATAGCCGTCGTCGGCGGTGAAATTAACTTTCACGCCGTTGACGCTGACATTGATCGCAAATGCCGAGTGGGCGGCAAAGACCGTGATTATCGCCGCCATAATGGGGATGATTTTCTTCATGTGTTGTGTTCCTCCTTGCATAATTATTTGGATATTTCCCATCCCTATAATTATATTATAGAAGTGGTAAAAAGATTTGTCAAGAAAAATATTAAAAAAATATTAATAAGTACTTTACAAATTTCTTTTTTTAGTGTAAAATTAAAATAAGTATAATTGTACACGAAAGGATTTGTAGCCAATGAGAAATGAAGATAAGACCATGGATAAAATCGTCGCCCTGTGCAAGGGCCGGGGCTATGTTTACCCCGGCAGCGAGATATACGGCGGCCTGTCCAACAGTTGGGACTACGGCCCCTTGGGCGTCGAGTTCAAAAATAATGTGAAGCGTGCCTGGTGGAAGAAATTCGTCCAGGAAAGCCCCTACAACGTGGGCCTTGACAGCGCCATCCTCATGAACCCCGAGGTGTGGGTGGCCAGCGGCCACGTGGGCGGCTTCAGCGACCCGCTGATGGACTGCAAGGACTGCAAGACCCGCCATCGGGCCGACAAGCTGATAGAGGATTTCTGCCATGAAAAGGGCGAAAATATCGTCGTCGACGGCTGGGACAATCAAAAAATGCTGGACTATATCAAAGAAAACAACATTCCCTGTCCCCAGTGCGGCAGCCACAACTTCACCGATATTCGTAAGTTCAACCTGATGTTCAAGACCTTTCAGGGCGTGACCGAGGACGCGAAGAACGAGCTTTATCTCCGTCCCGAAACGGCGCAGGGCATTTTCGTAAACTTCAAAAACATCGCCCGCACCACCCGGAAAAAGATACCCTTCGGCGTGGGACAGGTGGGCAAGAGCTTCCGCAACGAGATAACTCCCGGCAACTTCATTTTCCGCATCCGTGAGTTTGAGCAGATGGAGCTGGAATTCTTCTGCAAGCCCGGCACCGACATGGAGTGGTTCGAGTTCTGGCGGGGCTACTGCCGCGACTTCCTGCTGTCGCTGAGCATGAAGGAGGAGAATATGCGCCTCCGCGACCACAGCCCCGAGGAGCTGTCCTTCTACTCCAAGGGCACCACGGACATCGAGTTCATGTTCCCCTTCGGCTGGGGCGAGCTTTGGGGCATAGCCGACCGCACCGACTACGACCTGACCCAGCACCAGAACCACAGCGGCGAGTCCATGGAGTACATCGATCCCGTCACCAACGAGCGCTATGTGCCTTACGTAATCGAGCCGTCTCTGGGCGCCGACCGCGTGGCTCTGGCTTTCCTCTGCGACGCCTACGACGAGGAAGTCATCGACGAAAAGGACACCCGGGTTGTGCTCCGTCTGCACCCCGCTCTCGCCCCCGTTAAGGCGGCTGTCCTGCCCCTTAGCAAGAAGCTGTCCGAACCGGCGACGGAGCTGTTCCAAAAGCTCATCAAGAAGTATCCCTGTGACTATGACGAGGCCGGCTCCATAGGCAAGCGCTACCGCCGTCAGGACGAGATAGGCACCCCCGTGTGCATCACGGTGGACTTCGATACTCTCGCGGACGGCTGCGTCACCGTCCGCGACCGTGACACCATGGAACAGAAGCGTATAAAGACAGACGAGCTTGACGCCTACATGGAAAAGCTGCTCGAGTTTTAACATAAGAAATGAGGAGAGGACATGAAGTGTATCGTTCTCGCGGCGGGTTACGCCACTCGGCTTTACCCGCTGACGGAAAATTTTCCCAAGCCTCTGCTGGAGGTCAACGGGATGAGCATATTGGATCACCTTCTGCGTGATATAGATAAGCTCGACAACATAGACGGACATATTATTGTATCCAATCACAGATATTATGAGCATTTCGTCAACTGGACGAAAAACAACACCGCCGTAAAGAAGCCGGTGACCGTCCTTGACGACGGCAGCACCTCCAACGAGACCCGTCTCGGGGCGGTGAAGGACATACAGTTTGCCATTGAAAGCATGAGCATCGACGAGGACGTGCTGATAATCGCCGGCGACAACCTTATCGACTTCTCCTTTAAGGAGTTTGTGAGGTTCGCCGAGGAGCGCAACTCCTCCGCCGTAATGGTCAACTACGAGGAGAGCCTTGAAGAGCTCCGCCGCTGCGGGGTGATGGTCCCCGACGAGAACATGAGGATAGTTTCCATGGAGGAGAAGCCCAAAGAGCCCAAGAGCAACTGGTGCGTCGGCCCCTTCTACTACTACCGGCGGGAGGATCTCCCCTACGTGGCAAAGGGCATTGCCGAAGGCTGCGGCACCGACGCCCCCGGCAGCTTTGTGTGCTACCTCTGTGAGCACACTCCGGTCTACGCCTATATCATGCCCGGCAAACGGTACGACATCGGCGACCTTGAAAGCTATAAGAAGGTGCAGGAAATCTATACCTATAAGCCGGAGTGAAGTGAAAAATTAGGAATGAGGAATTAGGAATACTGACGGCGGCAATGACAAAATACCCGGTAGGGCGCGACGACCTCGGCGCGCCGAATAGCGGCGATGTAGCCTTTCCCCGTAGGGGCGACCATTGGTCGCCCGCAATCAAACGTTTACGGCGACAACGACGAACGAAATTATATATCAAATTTTTCTGTACCGTCTTACGGTAAACACGAAAAACTCAACCGTAGGGCGTGACCGCGCGCCGCAAAGGCGCAAAACATAAGCGTATAATTTAAATTTCAATAAATCCACTAAACAGGAGGAAAGAAAAATGGAAATGTCAAGAGTAATGGCCTTAGTTTTGGCTCTGGCGATGGTGTTCACCGTTCTGGCCGCCTTCCCCATGGGGGCGAGCGCCGCATACACGGCTGACAGCGACTTCTTCGCCAAGCTGGACTACGCCAACAACCCCGAGCTTTCCGCAGTAAAGAACGCCGTGGACAAGAGAGACTACCAAGTGGCCAAGGAAGAGCTGCTCAAATACTTTAAGCAGCGCCACGAGGACAACAAATTCACCGGCAGCGGCGTTACCGAGGCCGACGAAAACTACGGCATGGCCGTGCTGCCCATGAGGAACATCCTCACCGGACCTTATGAGTTCGATATGTGGCAGGCGGAATTTACCGTAGAGAACACCGACTTTACAGATTATGAGATCGACGTCACCGACCGCGTAAAGCAGGAGCTGGCCAACGGGGCCGTCAGCTTTATGCTCATGGCCGGCGACAAGCAGCAGTACCCCGTTTATGTCAAGTCCAAGGAGGCCGGCGACGCCGTCGCTCCCAGACTTGAGGTCACGTTTGGCGGCGGAAGTGAAACCGTCGTCGCCGACAACGACACCTACATAAGCTCTCAAAATAAGGACACCAAGTACGGCGACGCCCAGCAGCTTGATGTCAAGGAGGACGGCTCCGGTTCCGACCCAGTCGGCGCCAATACCCGCCGGGCCTATATGAACTTCCCGCTGGCGGATATGGCCGGTGAAAACATAACCTCCGCCAAGCTGGTTGTCAACGCCGCGCTGGCTTCCGACTGCACCACCGGCCCCAAGGACGTGCTGGTGATCAACATCGGCGACACCACCTGGGACGAAAACACGCAGACATGGAACGCCATAAAGGGAAATATCTTTTCCTATGAAAATGCCGTTGATCCCACCTGGGGCGCTAAAGGCGCCACCGACGCCAACGCCGACGCCGAGTATCACAATGTTACCGCCCGCTTCTGGTACGGCAAGCCCATGGCCTACGAGTATCTGTCCTACCTCAAGGATGAGCAGAAGTATAACGAGACTCACCCCTATCACGAACAGTACCCCGGCGCGGAATTCGGCCCCAAGCTGGTCGACCTGATGGACGCCTTCGCCACTCAGATGAGTTACGGCTATAACCGCACCCTTGAGACAGGCGAACGCCTGAACCGCTGGGTGGACATTGTCGACGCCCTTTTGGGCACAAACGTGTTCGACAATAAGCTGGACGAGTTCGTGAACATACTCTCCTTCATGTGGGGCGACTGCAACTACCTGAACGGTCTGGATATAACCAGCGATCAACCCTGGTGGAGCAACTGGAGAATAGTCGCCAACGCCGGCTTCTTCAAGGCCGTTGAGTTCCTGCCCGAGCTTAAGGATCACGACAAATTCCGTGACAAGGTAGAGTACAACGTCGAATACACCCTTAATCTGCTCTACAACAAAGATATGAGCTTCACCGAGGCCGGCCCCTCCTACGCGGAGTGGTGCGTTAAGCTCTTTACCGACTGCGCCATAGCCGCCGAAAAGTCCGGCAACCCCATGAGCGCCGACTTCAAGACCAAGCTCACCTACGCCGCCCGCAACGCGGCCCAGAGCTTCTTCCCCGACGGCTGGGACTCCAACGTGGGCGATTCCAACTACCGGGATAAGATGCCGGAGTTCAAGATGATAGCCGACTATCTTAACGACCCCGTGCTCAACGCCTATGTAAAGGGAGCGGACGATCCCTCCAACGCCGAGGTAGAGAACGCCAAGTCCGTACTCTACGACGACGCCAACTCCGTATATATGCGCACAAGCTGGGATCCCAAGGAAACTACCTATGTTTCCTTTGTGAACAACCCCAACGACGGCCACTATCACCCCGACTCCAATCAGGTGCTTATGTACGCCTACGGCAAGCCCCTGCTTGTGGACAGCGGACGCTACGGCTACTCCAACCCCAACAACTCAATTTATACCGAGCTGCGCTATGCCAGCGCCCACAACACCGTCGAGGCCGAGGGAGTGAGCATGGCTGCCCATGCGCAGTCCGCCGAAAAGATAAGCACCTACGCAAGCAACGATCTGTTCACCTTTGCCGCAAGCACACAGCACGGCTATCCCGACACCAAGCACACCCGCAACGTGCTGTTCCTTAAGGGTATGGACGGCCTCACCTTTGTGGCCGACTATGTGGACGGCAATAAGGACAGTCAGGTTTACCGTCAGAACTGGCACTTTATGCCCTCCAGCGGCGCCGAGGCGGACGCGGACAGTCACAGCGTTTCCACCAACTTCGCGGACGGTGCCAACGTCGACCTTTACAACGCCGACGCCGAAACCGAGGTAAGGGACGGCTATTTCAGCGCCGACTACGGCCTTGTGGCCTCCAGCAAGTACGCCTCCTTTAAAAAGACCGGCGCGGACGTTAAGTTCAGCACCCTTATCGTGCCCCGCAGGGCCGGTGAAGAAGCCGCGAACCTCACATTAAACGATACCGAGGGGCTTGACAGCTCCGCCGTGACCGTTACGGGCGGCGACAACCTCAACTTTTACGTAAAGAACACCGATAACGCCGACGGCGCCTTCGGCGGTTACACCACCGACGCCAAGGCCGCCTTCGCGGGCGATACCGTATACGGCCTTGTGAACGGACAAAGACTTACAAAGGGCGATCAGGTCATTATAGACTCCAAGCAGCCTATAACCTCGATCGGCGTGACCGTAAACGGCGAAACCGTAGCCATAACCGGTGAAAACCTCACCGCCACTAAAGACGAGGCTCAGGCAGTCAAGCTCTACGCCCCGAACGCAACATCTGTAACCTTCAACGGCGAGGACGTTGAATTCACTCCGGACGGAGATTATGTTTACGCCGTTGGCGTGGGCAGCGTCACCACCGTTGTTGAAGAAGAGTATACGGCGGATAAGGACACATTCGTTGGTTATCGTGACAAAGAGGACGGCAAAAATAACAGAAGCTACATTCAGGCAGGCTGTTCGGATTACCAGAATAGAAATGCGTATATGGCCTTTGACCTTACCGGCGTAGATGTGAGCAAGGTTGAAAAGGCGGAACTCCGCATGACCATGATAGCGCAAAATTCTAGTGATAAAAATACTGCGGGTACACTACACTTCTATTTCATGGATTATGGCGACTGGACGAGAGACACTCTTACTGATCTCGTACTTGATTCAAATAAAATGCCGACGCATACCATCAACGACGGAACCTACACCGGCTACAGCTATCACACCGAAGCCAACGGCGGATCTGTCAACGACGACGGCGAAGTGCTTGTTGCTGATTTCACAAAAAATCTTAAGGAATATATGCAGGAAGGCGGTAACGCAAAGTTTACACTTGCCATGCTCAGTGCAAGCGGAAGCCGGAAGTTTGCTTCTGTGACAAATACGGAATTTAAGGACGCTGACGGCACTCTCTATCCCGGCCCGACGTTTGTCCTCACCACTACCAAGACCGAGGGCGAAACGAAGGAAACCAAGGTAAACGTCACCTTCGAGGACGCGGACGGAAATCAGCTTCAGGAGGCAAAGACCGTTACCACCGGCCTCTCCGACGGCAAGATCTACACATATTCCGCCCCCGATACCGTTGAATACGAGGGCAGCACCTACTACCTTGACAAGGCCAGCTCCGATTTGAGCGTAATGATAGCCGAGGGCAATACCTACGAGCTCACCGCCAGATACGTGCCCGCCGCCGAGGTAAAGATACAGTTCACCCACAACGGCGACCCCGTTTCCGAAAATGAAAGCGTATTCGTAATGCCCGGCTCGAGCTACACATATACGCCGGATAAGTTAATCTACAGCTTTGGCGGTCAGAACTATATCGTAGACACCGAGAGATCCGTCCTTACGGTCAAGGCGTCAAATGCCGAGAATATTATCAACGTTGCTCTTGCCGAGATCACGCTTGGTGAAAACATGATTGAAAACGGCAGCTTTGAAACCGGCACCGACGGTTGGACTTCGTACAATAAAAAGCCACAGACTCTTGGCGCAAACTGGGTACAGTCAAGCGATTATGCAAAAGACGGCAACAATTCGCTGCACGTAAATCAGAGTCAGCAGAATTCATGGACCGGAAGCAACAATGACAATAACCTTCAGACATACTTTAAGCTTGCCCCCAACAAAAAGTATGTACTCACTTACAGCGAATACTGGACAGAGGCTGTGGCCGATTCCAACAGCGGACATATGCACGCCGCCACAGTATCGGCCGGTTACGGCACAGAAAACCACAAGCCCGCCGCCGGCGGCTGGTCGTCATGGAATACAGGAGGAGTTAACAGAACCCCGGCTCGTGAGGCTGGCAAATGGCTGACATACGAGTATCTGCTTGACACTTCCAATAAGGACGTTGTCAACGCGGCGGAAATTTACGCGACAATAGCATACTCGATGAACCAATGCACATCTCTCTACCTTGACGATTTTTCGCTTCGTGAGATTGTTGACTGCGAAATCAAGACCGCCACCGTCACCGTCAAGTATGTTGACGCGGAGGGCAATGAGATTCGCACCGCCGAAACCTTCGAGGCCAGAGTTGGCGACGGGTACGACGCAAGCTCTTATGTAATCGAAAGCTTCCGGGGCAACAAGAACCTTTACACCTACAATGAAGCCGCGACAGAAAATCTCACCGGCACCGTGGCCGAGGACACCGTTGTAAGCATCGTTTACGACGCCGAGGCCTACGACGGCATAATCCTCGACCTGAGCTTCGACGACGCGGAGACCGGCTTCGAGGGCGGACTTGGCAAGACCGAGTCCCACGGTGACAACGTCCTCACCGACGGCAAGTACGGCAAGGCTCTGTCCCTTGACGGCACAGGCTCCAACTGGCTCACCGCCACGGCTGCCGAGGACGGAAGCCCGCTCCTGACAAACGTTGAGGAGATAACCGTCACCTTCTATAACAAGGTCAACAATACTTCCGCCAACTGGTGGCCCTTCTTCGCCGCCAGCAGCGCGTCTACCCAGACAAATAACTTTGAGCACTACATTGGCATACTGGACAACGGCGGACTGACCGTTGAGCGCTACAACAACAGCGGCGCCCGTCCCGGCAACATCAGGGTAGATAAAATCGGCACCGACTGGAAGCTCGTCACCGTTGTTTACAGTAAAGATAAGACCGAGCTTTATGTTGACGGTCAGCTCAAGGGCACTCTGGACAGCGCCTACTCCCTGTCCGACGTGCTGGGCACCAGATCCGTACTCCAGATAGGCAAGGCCAACTGGGGCACCGGCGGCGAGTTCTACAACGGCCTTATCGACGAGTTCAAGATTTACGACTACGCCATGACCGCCGATGAGATAGCCGAGCTTGCCATGCTCGACACCGCCACCGAGCTCCGCGTCCTCACCAACGAGGACGGCTCCGCCGCTCTGGGTATAGCTTTTACCACTACAATCAACATCGACGCCGAGCGGGTTAAGGATATTACCAAAGCGGGCTTCAAGTACGGCGCTTACGAAAAGGACGAAAACGGCAGCTATACCATTCAAAAGACCAACGTTAACGCCGAATTTGAGCAGCTTTCCAGCGACGTGTTCCGCCTGACCATAAAGGACATCAAACTCGGCAACTCGGCCCGTCTCTACGCCGCAAGGCCCTATGTTGAGATTGATGGCAAGAAGATATACGGCGAGACTTCGGTTGACAGCCTGTTCAATGTGCTGGCCGACAGCATAGTGAACGGCGAGGGAACGTCCATCACGCCTTCCCGTCTGGCCGCCGCGAACGACGTTTTAGCGTATATCGCCAAGAACGTCAAGGAGGGCACAGCCGTTACCTTCCCCGGCTTCGCCGAAGCTTACGCCAAGCTGTTTGACGCGGACGGAAATCTTAAGGCCGAATACGCCAAGCTGGGACTCAGCACCGAGGCCGCAACCGGCGCCTATGCCGATATTCTGGATCTTGAGTCCGTCAACGTAGAGTTTGTGGAAACAGAAATCGACGAGTCCGAGGCCGGCGACGTGTCGGCGGATTACGACTATGTTCCCGAGCTTTGATAGGAGGAATGTATGATGAAGAAATTTATTTCACCCGAAATTACGGCGGTTGACCTGACTCCGGCCAAAACCGTAATGGACGACATAACCGCCAGCGCTGAATTTCCCGGGATAGACAACGAACAGACCGTTACCGATCCCGCCGGAAATGACGAGGCCGTTTGGTAAAATATTAAAACTGCGTTTTCGATGGGGAAACCCGAACGGTTTCCCCATCGGTCGCCCCTTCCGGAAACGTTCCGTTTCATCGTTGGCCTTACGGCTCGTTCCAATGCTGCTTAATAATGGAGCACTGCATAAATACGGGTCCAGCGTCACGCTGGCGGGCGCTTTCGCTTACGAAAAATCAATAAATTGATTTTTCTACCCCGATTAAGGTATAAAATTCCGTGTACGTGCCACGGAATTTTATATTTTCTATCGAAAGGGAGAACCCTTTCGAGCTTTCCCCCTGTTTAACATGACTTGTCAGCAGTCAGTTGACGGTGGGATAAATCCATATATTAGTATGAAAGGCGATATTTATGGATAGAGCTTACGATATAGTTTACGACAAATTTTTCCGCCCCTTTGAGGGAAAAACCACCGCCGGACGGATAGGCGCGGAGCTGGAGTTCCCGTTGGTAAAAATCGGCGGCGGCGACATTGACCCCGCCTATGCCGCCGGGATAACGGAGCATTTTCTGGCTCGGGGCTGGCGGGTGGCTCTGCGGGGCGTGGGCGGCGAACCACTGTTTATTGAAAACGGGGCCGGTGACTGTCTCAGCTTCGACAACTCATACAACAATTTTGAGTTTTCCCTCAACCACAGCGACAGCCTGACCGACCTTGAAGCCCGGTTTCGGGAGTATCTGGGGCCGGTACAGGAGTATTTTCGGGCCGGAGGTATTGAGCTTCGGGGCCGGGGCACAAACCCCAATATGCCCGGTCTGAGCGTGTTCCACGTGCCCTTCGCCACCTATAACATGGTACAGGCATACCTCCGCACCGGCGGCGAAAATCCCGATTTTCCCGCCTTTCTGTCCTCCGTCCAGACACATCTGGACGTGGCGCTTACCGACCTGCCCGCCGCCTACACCCTCTTTGCCCGGCTGGACTTCCTTCGGGCTATGCTCTTCGCCAACTCTCCCGACTGGGAGGGCCGGGGCTGGCGGCTGTTCCGCGACCATCTGTGGGAAAGCTCCGCTTTCGGCCTCTGTCCCAATATCACGGGCAAGGTGGACGGGGAGTTTGAGGACGTGGAGAGCCTCGCGGACTACTTCCTGCAAAAGGGGCTGTTTAACCGCATCAGGGACGGAAAATACGAGATATTCCCGCCGGTGAGCATAAAGGAGTACTTTGAAAATCCCGCCCACGGCGCCCGCCCCGAGGACATCGACTGCTATCTGTCCTTCAAGTCGGTGGAGCTGACCTGCCGGGGCACTCTCGAGGTGCGGGGCGACTGTGCCCAGCCCTTCGACCGGGCCTTTGGGCCGTCGGCCTTCAATCTGGGCGTTCTCTGCGCCCGCGACGGAGCGAAAAAGCTGACCGACGAATTTTTCCGCCGTAACGGCATTACGGCCTCCAACACCGAGCTGCGGAACATCGTTTGCGAGGGCCGCGACCTTGAGCTTATAGCGCCGCTTCCCGAGCTGGAACGGTTCAGGGACGATATGACGAATCTTGCCCGCGACGCGCTGGCAAAGCGCGGCAAGGGCGAGGAAAAGCTGCTGAAAACGGAATAACAAATAAAGACCCATGAGCCGACGGGCGGGCGCCCGTTCTCATGGGTCTTATTTTTACCGCAATCCTACTTGGATAAAAGCATACGGTCGTTGTCAAGGGCGCTGCCGCTAAGATCGGCAAACTTCTTGAGCAGGTCGTCCACGGTGAGGTTTTTCTTTTCCTCGCCGCTGACGTCGTAAATTATGCGGCCGTTGTCCATCATTATGAGGCGGTTGCCGTGGTGTATGGCGTCCCTCATGTTGTGGGTTATCATCATGGCGGTGAGCTTGCTCTCGTTGATGAACTTTTCGGAGAGGTTCAGCACCGTCTCGGCGGTCTTGGGGTCAAGGGCGGCGGTGTGCTCGTCCAGCAGCAGCAGCTTGGGCTGCTGCATAACGGCCATGAGCAGGGTCAGAGCCTGACGCTGGCCGCCGGAGAGCAGACCCACCTTGCTGGAGAGCCGGTTTTCAAGCCCCAGTCCAAGCTGGGACAGCATAACGCGGTACTGGGTGCGCTCCTTGTTGGTTATGGCCCATTTGAGGCCCCGCGCCTTGCCGCGGCGGAGAGCAAGGGACATATTTTCCTCTATCCACATATCGGCGGCGGTGCCCATCATGGGGTCCTGGAACACACGGCCCAGATACTTGGCACGCTTGTGCTCCGGCAGCCGGGTCACATCTTCGCCGTCGATAACGATGCTGCCGGAGTCCACCGGGAACACTCCGCAAATGCTGTTGAGAAGGGTGGATTTGCCCGCGCCGTTGCCGCCGATTATGGTGACAAAGTCGCCGGACTTAAGCTCCAGATTTATGCCGTTGAGGGCCTTCTTCTCGTTGACGGTGCCCTTGTTGAAGGTCTTATAGACGTTGGTGACCTTAAGCATCTGCCTTCACCTCCCTGTTCGACTTGCGCTCCCGAAGCTTTTTCTGCCAATAGGGTATGCCCAGGAACACGGCTACCACCAGAGCGGAAAGCATCTTCAGGTCGTTGGCGTTGAGGCCCATCTGAAGAACCAGCGTTATAACGATATAATAGATTATTCCGCCGAAAACCGCGGCCAGCAGCTTAAGGGCGAAGTTTTTAAACACCTTACCCAACAGCACCTCGCCGATGATTACGGCGGCGAGGCCGATAACGATCGCGCCGCGCCCCATGTTGATGTCGGCGAAACCCTGATACTGAGCCAGCAGAGCGCCGGACAGGGCCACAAGGCCGTTGGACAGCACAAGACCGATTATCTTGTTGGTGTCGGTGTTGATGCCGTTGGCCCGAGCCATATTCATATTGCAGCCGGTGGCCCGCAGGGAGTGGCCCAGCTCGGTGCCGAAGAACCAGTACATTACCGCAATTATGGCGGCGGCAAAGATTGCCCCCACCAGAATGGCCCGGCCCAGGTTGCGCAGGGACAAAATAAGGTTATATCTGTCCACCGACAGGGGCACGTTGGAGCGCTGGCCGGTGATGCGCAGATTTACCGAATAGAGTATGAGCTGGGTCAAAATACCGGCCAAAATGGCGGGTATGCCGAACTTGGTGTGGAAAAGTCCGGTCACGAGGCCCGCGGCGCAGCCCGCCAAAAAGGCAATCAGCATGGCGAGGCCCACGTTCATGCCGCCGGCAACCAGCACTACAAGGGTAACGCCGCCGGTGCCCATGGTACCGTCCACGGTCAGGTCGGCGATGTCCAGTATACGGAATGTAATGTAAACGCCCATCGCCATTATGCCCCAGATTATGCCCTGGGCTATGGGGCCCGGCAACGAACTGATAAATGTCAGCATAATAATTTCCCCTTTAATGGTGAATCGATCGATAAAACCACAGTGGGGCCACGAGGTCTACCCTCGCAGCCCCATTGCTTCTTATAAAATTACTGAAAAGCCGTAACTCGGGATTATTCCTCGATGGCTACATAGCCCTCGGGAGGAGTGATACCGAACTGCTCCATACGGGAGGGAACGTACTCCTTGGTAAGGCTGTCAGCGTAGCCGATCTCCATGGTGGAGGGGTCGGCGCCGTTTACGAGAATGTCGTAAGCCATGTCGCCGGCAACGTGGCCGATGTCATAGTAGGAAATGGACAGGGTAGCGATGCCGCAGCCCTTGCAGATGCCTTCCTCACCGGCGATAACGGGGATATTGGCGGGGATGGCGATGTTGTTGACGATCTCGGCGTTGGATGCAACGGTGTTGTCGGTGGGGATGTAGAGGGCGTCGCTGGCGGCGCAGGCGCTGGTGGTAACGGCGGCAACGTCGTTGGAGTCAGCGAAAGCGTACTTAACAGGAGTGTAGCCCAGCTTGGTGAGCTCATCGGCCACTACGTCCACCTGATACTGGGAGTTGGCCTCGCCGGAGCAATAGAGCAGACCTATGGTCTTGGCGTCGGGCAGGAGTTCCTTGAACATGGCGGCCTGCTCGGCAAGGGGAGCCAGGTCGGCGGTACCGGTAACGTTCTTGCCGGTCACGCGGTTGGCCCAGTCAGGCTCCTCAAGAGCTACCTCGTAGCTGGTGATGGAGGTGCCGACGATGGGGATTTGGTCGGTGGCGCTTACCGCGGCCTGAAGGGCGGGGGTAGCGTTGGCGAAAATCAGGTCAACATCGGACGAAACAAACTGATTAACGATTGTTGTGCAGGTGTTGGGGTCGCCGGCGGCGTTCTGGAAATTGAAGCTTACGCCGTCTTCGCCCAGCTTTTCGGTGAGGGCGTCGCGGAAGCCGTTGGTGGCGGCGTCGAGAGCCTCGTGCTGTACGAGCTGTACAAGGCCAATGTTGTAAACGACTTTTTCCTCGGGAGCCTGGGGCTGCTGGGGCTCAACTTCGGCTTCCTTCTTCTGGCAGCCGGCCATGGCGGTAACGGTAAGGCTGAGAGCCAGAGCCGAAACCAGAAGCTTTTTGAACTTCTTCATTTTGATCTACCTCTTTCTTTGTTTTTTTTTGCCCCTTTCGTAAACACTGAATAAATAGCGCCTGCGGCTCAGTACGACGCTTGACGGCCAAATTTCCCCGATACGGCGTCAAAAATGCTCGAAATACATCAAGTATTTCTGCGCTTTTTTCCTTGCCTCGTGAAAATTATGTCTCGCCAATCGCCGCACTGTATTTAATCAGCGTTTACTCTCCGGGGCCGTGTACTATTCAAAATACGGACGGAAGGAGTTTCCAACCGTCCGTATTTGATTAGCTAAACACTAATATGTTCAATTATTGCTTTGCGATCACTCGGCAACAGCGGTATAACCCTGAGAAACGGGGATACCTACGTTATCGCCGCTGAGTACCTCATCCCAATCAACATCGCGTACGAGGGAAAGCTTGATTGTATCGCCGCCTACAGCGCCGTTGACCTCAATTATTGCGGGATCATCAGCGGGAGCGTTGACGATGGTGCCGACATTGATAGGAACAAGACCCTTGAATACGCCCTTAACAACAACAGCGTTGCCGTTCATTACGGTGTATGCTATCCAAAGCTTCTCATTATCGGCGCCAAGTTCAAACTGATCCTTGTCATAGTCGGGATTGTAAACCAGCTTACCCAATACATTGATGGAACCGTCAGGCTGACGCTCAACTACAACGTCGCCGAAGCTAACAGGAGCGTTTACAGGAGGAACAACGTAAGCGTTGATCTCAACGCCCTCGCCAAGCTCATACTTCTCGGCGTCCTCGGGAACGATGGTACCGATTACCTTACCGGTCTCATCGGGTGCGGACCAGGTTACTCCTACAGTAACGGTCTCACCGCTGGCAAGAGTTACCTCAACGGTAGCGGGAAGCTCTTCGGCCGCGGGTACTTCAACGTACGGTACCTTTTCGATAACTTCCTTTTCGGGCACATCGGGTCCTACGGGAGCCGTTTCAACAACGACAGTGATTGAGAAGGTATTGCTTACGCCCCTGGCCAACTCATAACCCTCGGGAATTTCAGCGGTGGCTCTAACGGTCTTTCTGCCGGTTCTGGAGGTGTCAACCTCGGCGGGGCTCCAGGTAAGAGCGAGAGCCAAAGGCTCGGTCTCGCCGTCAACGGTAGCATCTACCGTGGCGGGAAGTGTAACGGTGTCGCCTACGTGAACGGGGCTTTCAACAACGGGAGCCTTAATTTCGGTTATGGTCTTAACTGTGGGAGGAACGGGTTCCTTCGGGATAACGGTTACGGTGAACTCGAACTCTACAGCTACGCCCTCGGCTACCTCGTAGCCTTCGGGGATGGCAGCGGTGGCCTTAATGGTGGTCTCACCGGGCGCGGTGGTGTCTACCATATCGGGCTGCCAGGTAAGAGCAAGCTTTAAGGGCTGGGTCTCACCCTCAACGGTAGCATCTACCTCGGAGGGAAGCTCAACCGTAGTGTCCTCTTCAACCTCAAGGTCAATAACGGGAGCCTCGATCTTGGTTATGGTCTTAACCGCGGGAGGAACGGGTTCCTTCTCCTTAACGGTTATTTTGAACTCGTACTCGGTCTTTACGTTAGCGTCTACCTCATAGCCGGTAGTGTCAACAACGCCCTTAATGGCAACCTCGCCGGCCTTGGAGGTATCTACGGAAGCGGGAGTCCAAGTGATGGGAAGCTCTACGGCCTCTGTCTTGCCTTCAACGGTAGCCTTTGCCGTAGCGGGAAGCTTAACTTCATCGTCTACGGTAACCTCGGCGGGAACAACGGGAGCCTCAATAGCGGTTATCTTATCAAGAACGGGGCCGGGCTCGCTACCCTTAATTGTAAACTCAACAGGCTCAACTGTGAGCTCCGCTTTAGAAGTACCAAGATACAAAATCTGCTTGTTTATGGCTATACCGGTACTGCCCTCTCCAAGAGCCTTGAATCTCAGGGTAAAGAAATCAAATTCTTTTACACCGTTAAGAGGATAGCCTATCTTAGCTACCTTATTGCTTGGGCTAATAGTAGTTGTGAGATTAAGTTCACCCTTCTCTGTATCAATTACAGTATTGGCAAACCAGTCGAACAAATCCTCGCCATCTTCATCCTCTTCAGGAAGAATAGCGATATTGGGGTTAACAACCTTTTTCTTAGTTGTCGCATCGACGCCTGTAGAATCCAAAGGCTGAACCTTAGCGGGATCCCAATTTACAATTACCTGAGCAGAAGTGAATGACTCACCCTGTATATTTGTAAATTTAACGGCAACTTCAAATACGTCACCAACATGAATGTTGGCCGGATCAGAAACTACGCCATCAATAGAGGGGGTTTTCGCAAGTCCCAGAGTAATTACTGTCGTATCTGCGGCAAAAGCGGCAACTCCGCAAAAAGTCAAAAGCATTGTAACAGCGAGAAGCGCAGAAACAAACTTTTTCATAACAATTTACCTCGCTTTCAGTTTGAATATTATTTCACAAAATTACCAATTAATTAGCATTGTAGACATTTGCGTCAGAATTATAGTTGTAAAGCAATGCCTGAAGATCGTTAAGGTCGATTATCTTGTCATCATTGAGATCGACTGCAGCATCAAATCCTTCTTCACCATCTTTAACATTGTAAGCGTAAAGGAGAGGCTGAAGGTCGTTAAGGTCAACTATAGCGGCAGTTTCACCTTCACTTGCCAAGATATCACCGGCAAGCAGAGCGGTGTCGGCGAGAGGATAGTCCTTATCGACAACCTGTACGTCCTTGAAGGTTCTGTACAGATAACCGGCACGGCCAACTACAACCTCATAGGTGCCGGGGGCAACCTCGATGGCATATTCACCCTTCGCGTCGGCAGTGGCTTCCTTTTTCTCGGTACCGGCGGTAGCGGTAGCGGTTACCTTGGTCACGTCGGCGCCTTCAGCGGAAAGAGTTACCTTACCGATGATCTTGAAGGTACCGGCGGCATTGGTGAGGTCGATAACGTCTTGTTGGGGGGAAACGATATCGGTACCGCCGCAGTAAACATTGTACGTGGTGCCAACCTCAAGAACAAATTCATAAGAGAACGCGCCGGAGGCGGCTGTTTCCTGATCAATGTACTTGATCTGGGTGTCCTTAAGCTCCACAAGGGTCTTAACATCTCCGGGTACTACAAGGATCGTCGACTCCGCGGCATCGCCGGTAATGGTGCCGGAAATGGTGACCTTACCGGTTTCCTTATCGGCT
Organism: uncultured Clostridia bacterium; assembly: GCA_947630975.1. GTDB lineage: Bacteria > Bacillota > Clostridia > UMGS1883 > UMGS1883 > JAFLUQ01. Next base: position 7,317 of record CANRJP010000009.1, on the reverse strand, counting down.
TTGGGGGTGTCTAATACTATGGTGTTGGCCGCAAAAGCGTTGAGACCGAAAGCCATAACCAGACCGGCCGCTCCGACAAGGACTTTGCCGAACAAATTTTTCATTTAAAAAACTCCTTTCATAGAAAGATATGTAATTTTTTGCGATGTTCGTCAAGCGGAAACCCCGCGCCGCCCCTCAAAGGCGCAGATTTTCCACTCAACCATTACATACTATAAGTATACCATAACTTTAAAATTTTGCAAGTGTTTTTTTCAATTCTTGTAGATTTTTTTTATTTTCGTCAGGTTGTACAAAATATTTGTGACAGATTTATTAAAAATTACCCACAAGATAAATTTAATGAGGAATGAGGAGTTAGGAATTAGGAATATTAATGTGACAGTTACACCGTTTGTCGTTTTTACCGTAAGACGGCGCAGGAAGTTTTGGTTGAAAATTCGTTTATCACCGCCGCCGTAAACGTTTGATGGCGGACGACCGATGGTCGCCCCTACGGGGAGAGGCCGCGTCGACGGTATTTTATTTAATTAGGAACGAGGAGTTAGGAATTAGGAATATAATGTGACAGTTACACCGTTTGTCGTTTTTACCGTAAGACGGCACAGGGAATTTTGATTGATAATCCGTTCATCGTTGCCGCTGTAAACGTTTGATGGCGGACGTCCGATGGTCGCCCCTACGGGGAGAGGCTGTGCCGACGGTATTTTATTTAATTAGGAATGAGGAGTTAGGAATTAGGAATATAATGTGACAGTTACACCGTTTGTCGTTTTTACCGTAAGACTGCACAGGAAATTTTGATTGACAGTTCGTTTATCGCTGCCGCCGTAAATGTTTGATGGCGGACGACCGATGGTCGCCCCTACGGGGAAAGGCTGTGCCGCCAGTATTCGGTGCGCCGGGGTCGTCGCACCCTACGGGGAAAGGCTGTGCCGCCGGTATTCCTCATTCCTAATTCCTAATTTAAAATTTACTCCTCCTCGGGAGCCTCGTCAGCCACGGGTTCGGCAGGCTCGGCGGGTTCGTCCGACTCAACGGCCTCGGTCTCCACAGGCCCGTCGGCGGGCTCTTCCACGGCCTCCTCCTTTGCCTTGGCGACAGACTTGGAAAGCTCCTCCATCTCGCCGTACAAACGCTGAATCTCGTCGCACTTTTCGTTTATCACGGCGGAAACATCCTCGCCGGAGCGGTTGGCCGTGTAGGCGGACTTGCCCACCTCGCGGTAAAGCTTGTTGATATCCTTCTGGATATCGGCGATTTTCAGGCGGGTCTTGGCGTCGTCGTAAAGCTCGGTGGCCTTTTTGCCGGCCTTGTCGGCCAGATCCATGACCGCGTCGCGGGCCTCGTTCATGCGCTCGCCGGCCTTTTTCATCAGTTCGTCAAATTCTACCATAATATAAAATCCTCCTTTTTATTGATAATATATATTGTAGCACTTTTTTTTGAAAATGTCCATAGCTTTTTGAAAAATATTTGATTTAGCCCTCGGGTTTGTCAATGATGTGTTCCGCGTCCGTTGTAAGCCGCCGCGCAGATTTTATAAAAAAATTAAAAAAAGGTCTTGACAAACCGGCATGGCTGTGCTATAATTAAACAGTCGCAGGAAATGCGGCGGTTCCGCACAATATGCGAGAGTGGCGGAATTGGTATACGCGCACGTTTAAGGTGCGTGTGGTCTGACCATACGGGTTCAAGTCCCGTCTCTCGCACCAGAAGTAAAATCCCGTGATTATGGAGTTTTTCACATAATCACGGGATTTTTTGTGTCAAAATTCTTTTGGGCTCTACATTCTATTAAAAATCGTGTTTTTGTATTGACAATGTTGCAACAACGTGCTACAATATATCTGAAAGGAGTGTTTTGTTATGTCACAAACCACCGTCAGCGTAAGAATGGACGAAGCGCTAAAGAAAGACTTCGACAGCGTATGCAGCGACTTGGGCCTGTCAATGACCACGGCCATCATAATGCTCGCCAAAAAGATGACACGGGAAAAACGCATCCCCTTTGAAGTATCAATCGACCCATTTTACAGTGAAGCAAATATGGCGGCGCTGAATGAGAGCATCGAACAAATGAAGCAGGGTAAAACCGTAGTCAAAACCATGAAGGAATTGGAAGCGATGGAAGATGCCTGATGTAAGGCAATACCGCATAAAAACCGCTTGTGAGCTTTGCACCCGTCTTGCTTGCATCTTTTCCGACGTTTTTTACGAAAACTCCTTGAAATACGACAGTATTCCTTCGTCGTTTTCGTAATTCCGTCAAAAAATCTGCGGCGCAATACGGGCACAATCTTTATGCGGTATTGCCTTCACCTTTACCGAAAAGGCTTTTGAGGACTATCTGTACTGGTAGAGCCAAGACAGGAAAACCCTTAAACGCATAAATTCCATCCTTCGCGACATAAGCCGAAATCCATGGGAGGGCATCGGCAAGCCGGAAATGCTGAAGGGCGATCTCAGCGGATATTGGAGCCGTCGCATTGACGAGGTTAACAGACTGGTCTACAAAGTGGAGAACGGCCATGTAAAAATATATCAATGCAGATCTCACTACGGGGACTGAAAACCCCTTTTTCACATTACCCTAATCAATACCATATAAAGCGCCGTGCCTCCAATCAGGCTGAGAGGAAGGCTGTGCCGCAGCCGGTGCACGACTGCCACAAAGGCCACGGAGGCCAGTCCCGGCAGCCAGCCGGTAAGCTGTGAAAATTCAGTGTCCCGCAGGCAGTACACCACAAGCATACCCATAATGGCGTAGGGCAGCACCCGCCCCAGATACTGAAGGAGATCGGGGGTCTTTTTGTTTTCCGGAAAGAGCAGGAAGGGCCAGGCCCGCAGAGCCAAAGTCACGACCGCCACCGTTACCAGCGTTATCAGCGCCTGAGCCGTCGTCATGCCGCCCTCCCCCTTTCCTTTTCCTCAAGGGGCTTTTTCAGAACCGCGAGAACGATGAGTATCAGCACCATTGCGGGTATGAGGAACCGCTCCCGCCCGAAGATAATCAGGCACAGCAGGGTCAGCCCCACACCGGCGGCCGCCGGTATTCTGCCGCCGCCGTCCTCCCACTGCTCCACAAATATCACGGTGAACAGAGCCGTCATGACGAAGTCAATGCCCTCGGAGTCAAAGGGCAGCAGCCCTCCGGCCACGGCCCCGATCACGGAGCCGGTTATCCAATAGAGCTGATCCAGCGCGGTCACAAAAAAATAAAAGAGGTTTTCGTCCACGCCCTTCGGCGTTTTCGCGGAGCAAAGGACGCTGTAGGTCTCGTCCGTCAAGCCGAAGATGAGATAGGGCTTGGACGGCTTGCCCTTGTATCTGTCCAGCATGGAAATCGCGTAAAATGAGTGGCGGGCGTTAACCATGAGCGTCATGAGGGCCGTCCCGGCCAGTGAAAACGGCGAGAGCAGCAGATCCACACAGACGAACTGCATGGAGCCCGCGAAGATAAAGCAGCTCATACCAATGGCCCAGACCGGCGGATAGCCGGACTGGCTCAACAGAACGCCGAAGGCTATGCCGAGGAACAAATAGCCCAGCATCACCGGCACCGTCAACGGGAAGGCCGCCTTAAAAGCGGCCGATATTTTGTTCATATTATTTCTTCCCTCCGCTTTGTGGTTCTTTGTCCGCGCGGGTATCGCGGCTCACTCCTCCGCCTCTATCCTGTCCCTGCTGTCAATGACGATGGTCACCGGCCCATCATTCACCAGCTCAACTTCCATGTGGGCGCCGAAAACTCCCTTTTCCACGGGCTTTTTCATGAGCGCCTCCACCCGTTCGCAGACATAGTCGTACAAGGGGCGGGCCTTTTCGGGCTCCTCGGCTCCGCCGAAGTAGGGCCGGTTGCCCACGGGTCTGTCGGTTATGAGAGTGAACTGGCTGATAATCAGCATGCTTCCGTCCACCTGGCCGATGTTCAGGTTCATTTTGCCGCCGTCGTCCTCAAAGATCCGCAGCTTCACAAGCTTGTCCGCCATATAGTCAGCGTGGCGGCGGCCGTCGCCCCTTTCCACGCCAAGCAGCACCAGAAAGCCCCGTCCGACGGATCCGACCGCCTCGCCGCCAACCTTCACCGAAGCCCGGCTAACCCGCTGTACGACCGCTTTCATTCGCGCTTCCTCCTCGAATAATTCGTTAATACTAGTCCCAATTAAAAAAGCGTCTAATAAAGCCTACCCCTTTGAGGGGACAGACATAGTTTGACGGTGAACCGCATTAAGTTAACAATGACAAGGACAAAGCCTTCTCCTTGAGGAGAAGGTGGCACGAAGTGCCGGATGAGGTGTAGCCGCCGTAGGCGGCGTTAGTTTTACCGAGTGTGTTTTAAACGGACGCTTCGCGTCCTACACCTCATCAGTCGGCTTCGCCGACAGCTTCCCCTCGAGGGGAAGCCTTTTTTATCTGTCGTTGTTACCGTAATAAATTCGCATATTTATGTTTTTAATTAGGGAACAGTATAAAATCTCAATCAGCCGGTTATAATTACCGTGCTCGTTTCGCCGTCCCAGTCCACATTATAGCCGAGCTCCTCCGAAACAAAGCGAATGGGGATAAGCGTCCGCCCGTCGATTGCCATGGCGGGCTGGGTCATGGTCTTTTCCTCTCCGTCCACGAGCGCCGTTGCGCTGCCGACAGTGAGAACTATGGTCTTGCCCTTGGCGGTAACGGTGACGGTCTGGTTTTCGCCGTCCCACACGAACTCCGCGCCCAAAGGCTCAAGAGCGTACCGCACCGGGAGCATGGTCGTGCCGTCTATTGCCGTGGGCGGCACGTCAAAATCTATGAGTGCGCCGTTGACCGTGACTTTTATTTCCGGCGCCGGGCCTGTGCTGTTGAAGTGGACTTTGTCGGAACGGAGCGGGTCGTTGAAATAGCCAACAGAAACATTCGCCCAGTCCACTTCGCTACCAGCATAGTATACATCGGTGAGGCTGTCGCAATCGGAAAATGCGCTATGATCAATATATGTGACGCTTTTGGGAATGGTGACACTGGTGAGGCCAGTGCAACCGTAAAACGCTTGAGTGCCAATCGTTTTAAATCCGTCGCCTATTGTGACACTGGTGAGACCAGTGCAGCCGTAAAACGTACCTGTGTAAATTCCCGTGCCATTACCGGGTATGGTCACATTGGCAAGACCAGTGCAGGAGCTGAACGCCCACACGCCAATTATTGTAACACTGTTGGACATAGTCACTTCGGAAAGGCTTTTGCAGCCAAAAAATGAACATTCGCCAATTTCTGTGACACTATCTGGAATATTATAGCTTTTTCTGCCGTTGCCAATGGGATATTGAATCAATTTAGTCATAGTTTTGTCGAATAAAACCCCGTCCATGCCAACATACGAAGGATTATCCTGTGCAACATCAATGCTCATCAAATTAAAGCATAACCAAAAGGCACCGTTGCCAATGGCGGTCACACTGTTGGGGATCGTCACGCTTGTCAGGCCGGAGCAACGAAAAAAGGCCCGGTCATCAATGGCGGTAACGCTGTCAGGAATTTCATAGCTTACTCTGCCGCTGCCATTAGGATATTGAATCAATTTAGTCATAGTCTTGTCGAATAAAACTCCGTCTACGTCAGCATATGAAGGATTATTCTGTGCGACATCAATACTTGTAAGTTTGTGACAATCTTCAAAGACCTCTCTGCCAATGACGGTCACGCCATCGGGGATTGTTACGCCCGTCAGGCTGTCGCAACTATAAAAGGCACTATTGCCAATGGCGATAACGCTGTCGGGAATGGTCACACTTGTCAGGCTGATGCAGTTATAAAAGGCTCTGTCAGCAATAACTGTAACAGGCAGACTCTCAATTTCACCGGGAATTTCAAGCTCCGCCGCGTTGCCGGTATAGCCGGTGATCTCCACATGGTCGTCATACACTTGATACTTCAATCCGTCGGCGGTCACTCCCTCCGTTTCCGCCAGCGCCGCGCCGGGCAGTACGGCCATTACCATTGTCATGCACACCAGCAGGGCCGCAAGTTTTATGATTTTTCTCATTTTCATTTCCTCCTCATATTCTATATATACCATCTTTTATCCGCCATAAAAGCAAACTAACCGCTCACTCTTCAAGGTGCGCGGTTAGCTTTACGCTTATCATAGCGCAAATATCTCAATCCGTTAAAGTATCACAGGCTGTCGGCGATGTCAAGCACAAGGCGCTCGCTCTTCTCCCAGCCAAGGCAGGGATCGGTGATGGAGCGGCCGTAAACGCCCTCCTCCACCTTCTGGCAGCCGTCCTCGATATAGCTCTCTATCATGAGGCCCTTTATGAAGCCCGTCAGCTCCGGATTGTACCGGCGGCTGTGCATGATCTCCTTGCTGATGCGTATCTGCTCCAGATATTTCTTGTCGGAGTTGGCGTGGTTCACGTCCACAACAAGAGCCATATTTTGGAGATTTTTCTTTTCGTACATTTCCTTCAGGCGCACCATGTCCTCATAGTGGTAGTTGGGTATGGACTGGCCGTGCTTGTTGCTGCTGCCCCGAAGGATGGCGTGAGAAAGGGGATTGCCGTGGGAATAGCACTCCCAGCCGCGGTAAAGGAAGGTGTGGCAGCTCTGGGCGGCCACTATGGCGTTGAGCATGACGGAGAAGTCGCCGCCGGTGGGATTCTTCATGCCCACGGGAATGGTCAGGCCGCTGGAGGTCAGCCGGTGCTGCTGATTTTCCACGCTGCGGGCGCCCACGGCCACATAGGACAGCAGGTCGGAGAGGTAGCGGTGGTTTTCGGGATAGAGCATTTCGTCGGCGCAGGTGAGACCCGTCTCCTGAATGGCCCGGGTGTGGAGTCTGCGGACGGCGATGATGCCCTCCAGCATATCGGGCTTCTGGGAGGGATCGGGCTGGTGTATCATGCCCTTGTAGCCCTGACCGGTGGTGCGGGGCTTGTTGGTGTAGATGCGGGGGATAATGATAATTTTATCCTTCACCTTCTCCTGCAGTCCGGCAAGGCGGTTGGTGTAATCCAGCACGGCGTCCTCGCGGTCGGCGGAGCAGGGGCCTATTATGAGCAGGAATTTGTCGCTCTCGCCGGTAAAGACCCTCGCTATTTCGGCGTCCCGCTTTTCCTTCAGCAGGCGAAGCTCCTCGCTTATGGGGAACTGCTCCTTTATTTCAGCCGGTATCGGCAGTTTTCTCAAGAAATCCATGTTCACGGAAAAATCACTCCTTAATGAATATAGGATAACACAAAATAAAAAAAAAGTCAACATTTAATTTGACAATATTCTCACGGTATGGTAAAATTAATTGTATAAAAAGGAGGGATTTGACGTGACGCCTGA
>CANRJP010000008.1 GCA_947630975.1 uncultured Clostridia bacterium | reverse complement strand
GCGTCGTCCTGGAACTGAAGCTCGAACTTGATGTCGCCGTCCATGGCGTTTACTTCCTCAACGGCGATTTCCGCGCCGAGCTTTACGCCCTGGCCGTAGATAGCGGCGCCGCCGGTGATGGGGCCGATGCCGCCGATTTTAATCGGAGTGGCGTCGCCGGAGCTTTGAACGTTTTCGGACGGGTCGGAGCCTATCGTGCCGCCGGTGGCGTCGTTTTTGTCGCCGCAGCCTGCGAAGCAGAACACGAGCAGAGCGACGCTCAGGATAAGACTTGTGATTTTTGCGAATTTTCTCATTTTGACTGTCCCTCTTTCATTAAAATTAATTTCGGGAAAACTTTTCCCGTATAATATCTTAACATATTTTATTTGATATGTCAAGATATTTTAACGTTTACATACAAATATTTCGTCGATTTTTTTGTCGGACATAGTTCGTAGTCCAAGGGTATATTTCTCAAAAAAAAACTTCAGTCCCTTGAACGGTCTGCGCCGTTTTTTTTACAGATCAAAATTAATTATAAGCTAAGCCTTGGCCATATATGTAGGCACGATCTCTTTCACGCAGTCGCGGATATTTTCGTCATTTTCATAGCAGAGGCGGACAAGCCGCTCCAACCGGCCGAGGAAAACGTCGGTATCGAACTCCACCGGACAGCCGATGTGAATTAAATGGTTCGGAGTGGTTTTCATCCCCTCCTCCGCCATAAGCTTTTCCTCAAACAGTTTTTCGCCGGGCCGAAGGCCGGTATACTCAATCTTGATGTCCGCGTCGGGCTTATATCCGGCAAGCTTTATCAGGTTGCGGGCCAAGGTGTCGATCTTGACCGGTTCGCCCATGTCAAGCACAAAAATTTCCCCGCCTTTGGCGTACACCCCCGCCTGAAGTACAAGGCTCACCGCCTCGGATACTGTCATGAAATATCGGATTATGTCCGGGTGGGTGACCGTAACGGGGCCGCCGTTCTCTATCTGCTTTTTGAAAAGTGGAATGACCGAACCGTTGCTGCCCAGCACGTTGCCGAAGCGCACAGCCACAAACTCCGTTTTGATTTCCCTGCTGCCAGGATCGCAAAAAACATCTTTTTCATACTCGTCACGGTGTCCGAGAAGGGGCAGCTCATTGACTCTTCCCTCCTTGACAAGCCTGTCGAAGGTCTGAATTATCATTTCGCAGATGCGCTTGCTGGCGCCCATGATATTTGTGGGATTAACGGCCTTGTCGGTGCTTATCAGCACAAACCTTTGACAGCCGTTCATCATGGCGGCATAGGCCGTCTTATACGTGCCGATGGCGTTATTTTTCAAGGCCTCGCAGGGGCTAGTCTCCATAAACGGCACGTGCTTGTGAGCCGCCGCGTGATAAACTATATCGGGTCTGTAAGTCTCAAATACATAATCGATGCGCTTTCTGTCCCGCACCGAGCCGATCAGAACCACAAGGTCAAGCTGTGGATACTTCATTTTCAGCTCCTGCTCGATATCATAGGCGTTATTTTCATAAATATCAAATATAATGAGGCGCTTCGGCATATGTCCGGCGACCTGACGGCACAGTTCACTGCCGATAGAACCTCCACCGCCGGTGACAAGAATAGTCTTGCCGGTTATGTACTTGAAGATCTCGTCCATATTGACCCATATCGGCTCACGGCCCAAAAGATCCTCCACGGCCACATCGCGCATTTTCGTCACGGCGACTTCTCCGCTGACGAGCCGATAAACTCCCGGCAAAATATTCAGCCCAAATTCGGTTCCGTTGCAAGTCACAAACCGCCACAGGCTCCTGTGTATTTTCGGGAAACAAAAAACGCCGACACAAATAAAGGTATATATGGGCGCAAAACGGATATAATCTTGCCCCGGTATTATGCTGTACCGGCAGTCATATCTGAGCCAAAGCGCGGCGAAATAAGAAAAAACAACTGCAATAACGCCATAGACAGCGAGCATAACGGCTATCATCTGCCGTTGCTCGATCTTGCTATGCTTATGGGGCCCGTTTTTCATAATAAAAACTCCTCCGGAGGTCTTTTTACTTTCGCCGTAACTTTTACACTGTATATGAATGAGATTTCTGAGCTTCAAGGTGATATCTCCTCACCGCGAGATTTATCCAAGAACGGATATACCGTACTTTTTTGCCGCACCGTCGGCCCGGCGGATTTTTTTGTCAAGGAAAAACAAAGGCGGGGCCGCAAATTCCTACATTATGTATTATAGCACGTTTATTCCGGCGTGTCAACAGTGGGCAATGTGTAATTTGTACGAAAAACCGCCCCGGAAAGCATTCCGGAGCGGCATGAAAAACTATCTCTTGCTGAACTGAGGAGCGCGACGGGCGGCTTTGAGGCCGTACTTCTTCCTCTCCTTCATTCTGGGGTCACGGGTAAGGTAGCCGGCCTGCTTGAGAACAGGGCGGTAAGCTTCCTCATCGACCTTAAGAAGGGCGCGGGCTATGCCGTGGCGGATGGCGCCGGCCTGGCCGGTGAAACCGCCGCCCTTGACGTTGCAGATAACGTCAAAGCTGCCCTCGGTCTTTGTGGCCACAAGGGGCTGGCGAAGGATAACCTTCAGCGTCTCAAGACCGAAATAGTCGTCGATGCTTCTGTTATTTATTTTGATTTCGCCGTTTCCGGGGACAAGGCGAACCCTGGCGACAGACTTCTTTCTCCTGCCTGTGCCGTAATACTGTGTTACTGCCATTTAAGTCCAACCTCCCTTACTTTATCTCCTGAGTCCATGCCTCAGGCTTCTGTGCTTGCTGGCGGTGCTCGGCGCCCTTATATACCTTAAGACGTGTAAGGGCGGAGCGGCCTATCGTCGTATCGGGAAGCATACCCTTAACGGCCATGTACATGGCGCGGTCGCTGCGCTTCGCCATCATTTCCTTTGCGGAAACGGCCTTGAGACCGCCTACCCAGCCGCTGTGACGGTAATAAATCTTTTCGTCAAGCTTCTTGCCGGTGAACACGGCCTTGTCGCAGTTAAGGATTATCACATAATCGCCGCAATCCACATGAGGTGTGTATGTGGGCTTCGTTTTGCCGCGAAGGATGCTGGCGGCGGCGGCGGCTACTCTGCCGACGCTCTTGCCGGCCGCGTCAAGGACGTACCATTTTCTCTGTACCTGACCGGCCTTTTCCATTGTGCTCTTCATGGAATGTTACCTCCTGTTAATTTTCATTTTCAACATGAGTTATTATAATACAAAGTTTTCCCGTTGTCAATACTTTTTTTGAAAAAATTTAACATGGAAGGAGCTATCTCGTTTTTGCTCCGTTTTTCTTCGATTTGCTCCGTATATCTCACGGGGCAATTTCATTTTTTACACCTGTACCCTGCCCGCCAGAATGTCCTTGTAGTCGGCAAGGTTTTGGCGAAGCAGCTCCGGAGTGTCCAGACCGTAGGGGCATTTGGCCCTGCATTTTCCGCAGTTAAGGCAGTTTTCGATGTTGAGCATCTTTTTCTGCGCCTCCTCGGTGAGCCAGCCTGCGGAAGGGCTACGGCGGATGAGCTGGGACATACGGGCGCAGTTGTTTATCTCTATGCCCGCCGGGCACGGCATACAATAGCCGCAGCCCCGGCAAAAGCTGCCGATGAGCTCCTTTCTGTCCTTTTCCACGACGGCGCGGCGCTCGGGCGTCAGCTCGGGCGGGTTGGCATTATAGCGCAAAAACTCGTCCAGTTCGCTCTCCCGCTGTACGCCCCAGATGGGCAGGACGTTATCGTATTGCGCCAGCCATGCGAAGGCGGCGTCGGATTTGGTGATAAGGCCGCCGGAAAGTGCCTTCATGGCGATAAAGCCCACGTTATTTTCTTTGCACAGCTTCACAAGCTCAACGTCCCTGTCCGTCGCAAGATAACAGAAGGGGAATTGCAGAGTTTCGTACAGTCCGGAGCGCACCGCCTCCTCCGCCACACTGAGCCGGTGGTTGGTGATGCCGATGTGGCGTATCATTCCCCGCTCCTTAGCTTCGAGCATGGCCTCGTAAAGGCCAGAGCCGTCCCCGGGCTTCGGACAGAAGGCGGGGTTGTGGAACTGGTAGATGTCAATACGGTCGGTTTTCAGCATTTCAAGGCTGGTGTTCAGATCCCGCCAAAAGCCCTCGGGAGTGGCGGCTCCGGTCTTGGTGGCGATATGGATCTTATCTCTCACGCCGGCAAGGGCAATGCCGATCTTCTTTTCACTGTCGGAATATGCCCGTGCGGTATCAAAGAAGGTTATGCCGTTTTCGTAAGCCTTGCGCAGCAATTTGGCGGCGTATTCCTCGCTCACCCTCTGTATCGGTAAAGCGCCGAAGGCGTTCTTCGGCGAGGTAATGCCCGTTTTTCCCAATGTAACTGTCATTTTTTATCCCTCACTTTGCGTAATAAGCCACATCCATGCCGTACTTCAGGCCGTCCACACGTCCCGTCCGAACATAGCCGAGCTTCTCAAAAAACCGGCAGACCCGATCCTCCTGCAATATTATGTCGACCTGCCATGTTCTGGCGGCGGGGTACTTTGCCTCCGCAAGCCGAACGGCCTGCTGTCCGTATCCTCTGTCCTGATGCTCCGGAAGGACATATATACGCTTAAGCTTGCAGTGGTCGCCGTAGTTGAATATGCGCAAGCCGCCGATGGGTTCGCCGTCAAGACAGATAAAATAATAATCCGAGCCGGGCTCCAGCAAACGGGTTTTGGTGCGTCCCGGCTCCTCGGCGGCGGGACTGTAGTCGTAGTCCTGATACTTCGCAAGCATTTCTCTGAAGCATTTTACCTGCATATCGTGGAGCCGAGCCCAATCATCCACGTTTGCCTTTTTCAAAGTTACCGCCATATTCATTCCTCCAGTTCTGTCGCTATAAAACCGTCAATTTCGAGGGTGCACGGCGTGACGCGGCATTTCACGCATGAAACGTGAACACCGCTTTTCGCCGCTTTTGCCAAAATATCCGCAAACTCGGGGTGAGTCGCCCTATTAGGCCGGAACAGCCGAGCACGCTCCATCTGAGCTACAAAGAACACATGAGCCTCATAGCCCGCCGCCGCACAGTCCATGAGCTCCCTCAGGTGTTTCACTCCCCGCTCCGTGGGCGCGTCGGGGAACATTACTATCCCGTCCTCCTCAAGGGTCACGCCCTTTACCTCGGCAAAGATTTTACGGCTCCCGCTCTCGATATAAAAATCAAAACGGGAATTTTTGTATTGGCATTCCGGCCTTATCATGCTCGGAACACCGAAAAAACCGCTCTTTGCAGCCCACTCGCCAAAGACCCTGTTTGGGGCCTGACTGTCCATGTTTATTAAAAGGTTATTTTTATAAACAGCTATCAAATCATACTCTGTCTTACGGTTGGGATTTTCCGCCCGTTGGATAAACACCCTGGAACCGGGCAGTAAAAGCTCCCTGCACCTTCCGGTGTTCTTCACATGGCAGACTCTTTGCTCACCGTCAATTATTACATTGGCGATAAATCTGTTGGGCCGGGAGACGAACCTTCCCTCGACAACGCCGTCATAAACCATACTCCCGCCCCCTTTGTACATTATTTTACCACAGCTTGGGAAAAAAGGCAAGAGAAAATATCGGTGCCGCAAAAAAATAATGATATGTTCCCCGTATAAACCCATGAAACAGGGAACAGGCCCCTCCCCCATTCTATGTTCAGGTATACTATCTTCAAGGTAAGTAAATATCATTATTGTACATACTTGTATTTCAGTTCCGCCTGTGTTATAATGTATATTAAATTTAAGAGTAAAGGAGTTTTAACCATGAAAAAGAATTTAGGCGTAATTCCCGCTGTCTATCCCATGCCCGTCCTCATCGTGGCCGCATATGATGAAAACGGCACGGTCAACGCTATGAACGCCGCTTGGGGAATGATTTGCGCCATGGACAAAATCGCTCTTTTCATTGACGAGGAGCACAAAACCACACAAAACATACTGAAGAGCAAGGCGTTCACGGTGAGCGTCGCCGACCGGGCCAACATCGAGGTGGCGGACTATTTCGGCATCGCCACCGGCAACAAGGTAAAAGACAAGTTTGAGCGCACCGGCCTCCACGCCGTAAAGAGCGAGTTTGTCAACGCTCCCGTCATTGAGGAGTTCCCCGTAGTGATGGAGTGTGAGCTTGCCGATATAATAGAAAAGGACAACATCTATGCTGTAATCGGAAAAATCGTCAATGTGGGCGCCGAGGATACCGTCCTCAACGAAAAGGGAAAGGTAGAACCCTCGAAGCTGAACGCCCTGATTTTCGACCAGTTCCAGTCAGGCTACTATGTCACCGGCGAAAAGGCCGGTCAGGCTTGGAATGCGGGTTTGGCGCTGCACAACGCTAAATAGAATGGGCTGTAAAAAAATGGCGCAGAACGTTCAAGGGCTTAAAGTGTGTATTTAAGGCAAATTGTAGAACGTTATATAATCGTTCAGTAAAAACAAAATAGTGAATTAATGTAGAAAATTCGCCCTTACGAGCGAATTTTCTTATTTTTATGCCCTTGAACTACGAACGAAAATCACCCTCGGCGGCGTCGGGGCAAAGCCCGTCTATGCTCGCAAAAGGAGGAGTGGCGAGGTGAGCCACGTTTAGATTTTTCAAATCGAAACAAGCGATACCGAGCTTGTGACGACGCCGTTCTGCACGATTTTTTTTGACAGCCCCGTGCTTCCAGATTACATAGTGGTTTTTACAGCCCCGGCCTTATTCTGCTATTACAGCAGCTGCAAGAGGCGACAAGCTGCCGTTCCAAAACATCGCCTTGAGTATCTCCCACGGCTTTTCAAAGCTCAACCGGACTCGCTGAGCCTCGCCGGGCACGAGCCTGAGTTCTTTGCTTTTTACCTGAGCGGAACCGTCGGCGGAAACATAAAGCGTACCGGCCACGGCCTCGTCGGAGATCAGCGTCACATTAACCGCCCCTTCTTCGGGAACAACCTCGGTTATCCTTACCGGATGGGCTGCCTTGACGATAACGCGCTGCTTTACGACCGCATTGTCCCCGTAATACAGCCTATCCGGAAGCTCAAGCCTGCCGGTGACGGTATAGACGCCGGGGACGTCCGTGTCCACGATGTCGGCGTTGAGCCAGTTCACGGTCAGCCGCTCAACGGCTCCGCTCTCCGTCTCGACCTCCACCGACTCCGGCAAAACCGGCTCCCCGCCCACCGGAACCACCAGCGTGGGCAAAGATGAAACGGAGGTTATCATTTCCGCAGGCTCATTGGACAGCTCATAGAGCCGGAAATTTCCGAGACAAAGGTAATCCGCCATTTGCAGCCAATAGGCGTTGAACAGAAAATAATCTCCGTCCCCGCTGTCTATCACGCCGCTGTGCTCGGTCCAGCCGCCGCCCACGTTCTGAACGTTTCCGTTGGTGCAGTCAATGCCGCCGCTGCCGCTGAAGTTGAGGGACGCGTTTTCGTCATATATCTCCGGCACATAGTTGTCCATATTTATGGCGCCGCAGCGAACCGAGGCCCTGCCTCCGGCGGTATAGGCCGAAAATGCGAAGTAATACTTTGTTTCGGGCTTTATCGGCACAAAGGCCAGCAGAGAATTTTGTCCGTTCCAGGCGCAGGTGTGCCAGTCGTCGGCCATATGCTCCACAAGATAGGTGCGGGAGCCGTCATAACCGTAATAGAACGTGTCAGGATTGTCTATCTCCTGCCCGCCAGCGGTCAACCATCCGCTCTTGGTAAGAGGAATAAGATTTTCAATACTGCCATCGGGGTTTATCCTTGGAACCTGATAATTATTGGTGTCCGGATGGCCGCCGGTGTTCACGCCTGTGTACCACTGCTCCATATGTTCTCCCGAATAATCGGCAAAATCACCGTTATCAAATAAATTACCGCTCTTTATTTTATATGGCCGGCCGTCTATGTAATAGTACTCCCCGTCCTCGCCGTCCGTGATTAAACCGCCTCCCACGGAACCGGTAAATTCGGCGTAAATTTTTGTCTCGCCGGTTACGGTGATTTCAACAGTGTAGATTTGATTGTCCTCGCTTGTGAGCTCCGAGGCAATATCATTGCCGTTGACAGTCAAAATCTTCACTATTCCGTCCGGCACAAGGTACAGCCTTACGGTCTCCCCCGCCTTGGCACTGTTCCTGTCGGCGTAAATATAACCGTCTCCGGAGGACGTTATATCAATGGAGTATTCCGGCTCCGGCAGCTCCGCCTCAATGAGAGCCGGACTGATTACAAACCGGTCAAAGTTCGGTGTATAGTTTTCCAGCCGGTTCGTGCCCGGCTCCCAGGTGCTTCCGCCCCAAAAGACCTGCCAACTGTCGTCATTATAGACCTTGATTTTATTTTCCCCGGCTTTCAAGTCGAGTGTGACCGTCTTTTCAAGGAAGGTGTCGTCCGAAAATGAATTCGGGAAAAAGTACCGTCCGGCATTTTCGCCGTTGACCTCAAACACGGCGTATCGGTCAATTATTTTGATGTTGTATGAGTGCGTGCCGCACAAATCATTGTTGGACTGGAACACTCTCATTCTATACGGCCCGTCAGAGGGAACGTTTACGGAAAATTCCAAATACTCATCTTTGGCCTTCATTTCCTTTACATATGTAACATCGCCGGAAACCGCGGTTTCAAAGCTGCCGCCGGCGCTCTCGGCCTCCACGGTCCAAGCCTCGTCCCCGGCTCTTATGATCTGCATATAATCCACAGCCGCAGGAGCGTCAGTGTCAATGTCGATAATGTTGATGCCTCTGCGCAGAAAGGCGGTAATATGCGTGTCGGCCCAGCCGCCGACGGTCATTTCCGTCTCCGTGAGCTTATTATTATAAGTCAGGTTGGTGTTGTCAAGATAAACTCGAATATTGCCGCCAACCTCCGCTCTGTAACGGAAGTTGAGATGATAAAATCCGCTTTCCTCCACGTCGGCGACCCAGCGGATGCCCCCTCCGGACTCCACCGGCGAATTCTCCAGTCCGGTCACATAGCCGTTGCCGCTGAAGCCGTCAAGAACGCTCTCCGTCCGAGCGGGTATTGCGCCAAAGGAATTGAAGTCAGCCAGCTCAGCCTCGTACCGCTTGTTAAATTCGGGACGCTCCTGACCGAAAGCTCCGCTGTAGGACACGTAAAGCACGTCGTGAAAGGCTCCGGCCTGACCGTTGTACATCAGGGCAATCCTGTGCCGTCCGGCCTTCAGGTCAACATAACGCTCTACGTTGCCCTCCATGGAATAGAACAGGGTGTTTGGCAGCGAAATTTCCTCACCGGCGCCGTCTATAACCAGCTCGTTCGTTATATTCTTGGGAGCGTGGGTATTCTGGTCGTTTCTTGTAGACCCAACGCCGTTGCCGTAAATGAAGTTGAGCCTGTATCTGCCGTCAACGGGAACGTCGATTATATATTCTATGCCGTCGCCATCACTGTCAATGCCCCCAACTCTCACACCGCCGGAACAGTAGTAGCTGGGACTTTCCAAAGGGGTATACTGATGATCCTCGAAGGTGGATCCGAGCTGTACGGCATCCTCCGCCTCATACTCGGCGTGGAAACGGCCCGTAGTGACCGCCGCGTCGTCAAAAGCCTCCGTCACCGTCAACCGGTAGGCCGTTGAAAACAGTGTGCCGCCGACGCTCAGACTGACAGCGCCGTCAACAACGGGAAAAACGCCCTCCATCACGGTTTCCGGCTCATAGGCCGCGCCGTGATAGCCACTGAAATACGACGCTTCCACCTTGATATGCACCTTTTCCGCCCCGGCGAAAATCCCCGCTTCGGATATATTGTCCAGCTTTACCCTTGTCTCGCCGTCCGCTCCGCCAAAAATGACCGAAGCGCTCCTCTTGTTTTCATCGATCGCGGCCACGCCGTAAAGCCCGTCAAAGCCCGTATTTTCAGCAGTCACATTAAGAGTTCTGCCGCTCATATCCCCATACCACTTGTAGACCCACCAGGCGCCGTTGCCCTGATTGGCCTCGGCCGCAAGGTCGTTCAGGTTGTTGGCCTGATGCCAGAACGGAAGACAGCCGTAAACCTGATTATCCTCCAGTCGGGCTATCCAGTTCACAAGACGGCCGGGAACGCCGCAGTCCGAATAGTCGGCATACTCGTTGATAACGACCTGCTTGCGCTCCACTCCCAGCTCGTCGCTGACAGCGCGGTAATCGGCGATATGGTCGTCCATTGTGTCGAGACATCCCACTTGAAGCTCATGCCATGTGAAAATATCCGGCAGGCAGTTATTCTCCTTACAGAACCTGATGAAATCATACATATTGTTGTGGCCCCGATAGACGGCGTCGTTCGGCCCCGCGATGTAAGCCCCGGGATCAGCCGTTTTTATCGCGTCATAGTATATCTTCCATGCGGCGTTAAAATTCTGACCGCCGTTTACATTTACGGGCGTTCCCTCGTTTATTGGTATGTACACCAGACGGCTGTCTATATCCGGATACTTGGCGCGTTTTTCGTCCTTCCACTGTGCAACATGGGGAGCGATAGTTTCCCGCAGTACCTTTCCGTAGTCGTTGGCGTCGGCCGTAACGCCGAAAACTCCGTAATAGTTGGAGTTATACATCTGCACCTGCTGTCCGCCGGCCTCAAAAAACTCCTCCGCCACGTCAAGAGCGTCGCCGTAAGGGTGTTCGGTGCCCAGCGGCCCCTTGGTGGCAAGCACCTTCGGCTTGAGCGGAGTCAAGGTGTTCACATCGGGAACTCCCTCGTTAGATATGCCGTAGAGGAAACCGGCGCTGCCGTGAAGGATCTCGTGATCCTCCGCCGTCATATCGACTATAAGGGTCGCCGGCCTATCCTCCGCGGCTCCGGCGTCAACCGTTCCCACAGAGAACAGCGCCAGCGCCATGACAAGCGTTAAAGACAAAAACTTTTTCATTATTTTTACCTCCCAATCAAGACAGTACGGGCACAATCTTTGTGCGATATTGTCTGAAAATATATTGATTTTAAAACTATACCATGATATAATTATATCATAAACATTCTGTACTGTCTAAAATTATATTGCCGAAAATTATAACTATTTTGACATAAGGAGCAATACCATGTCCGACTATGAAAAAATAAAGCACGGCGGAGTGGAGTACCCGATAGGGATCCATGACACGGCCTACGGCAACGGCTTCAGGCTCTATCCTCACATACACCGGGAATTTGAGTTTCTTGTTATGGAGGAGGGTCGGGGACTGGTGTACATAGACGGTCAGGAATATTCCGTAGGCTCCGGACAGGCGGTGTTTGTCGGCCAAAACTCCCTGCATCTGGGCATAGCCGACGGCAGAGAGCCGTGTAAATTTTTCGCACTGGTCTTTGCGCCGGAATTTCTGTGCGGCAGCGGCGGCGACGCCGTTTTCAGCGAATGTGTGCTTCCCGTTATGGACGGCGAGCTGAGTCTGCCCTCATTTTATTCCGGCGACGAGGATTGGCAGCGTGAGCTCGTGTCGCGGGCGGAAAACGTAGACCGTCTCAACAGAGAAAAACCCCGCTTTTACCAACTGTCGATCAAGGCCGAAATGCTGGAGATTTGGCGGCTGGCACTGAGCCACGCTCACAGAGGGCGGACGGCACGGGCCTCCGCCGAGGATGAAATGGTCAAAGCCATAGAGTATATCAACGCCGAATATGCCTCTCAAATGACCCTTAAAACCATTGCCGACCATGTCAACCTGAGCCAAAGCTATTTCTGCCGCCGGTTTTCGTCCGTAATGCATATGTCACCATTTGAATATCTGTTGCGCGTCCGCATAGACAACGGCTGCCGCCTCCTTCGGGACAGCGTCCTGTCTGTGGGCGAGATAGCCACGCTCTGCGGTTTTAACAGCTTCAGCTATTTTTCAAAAAAATTCGCCGCCATAGTGGGCGACACTCCCCTCGGCTACCGGAAGCTGCACAACGGCTCCGAAAAAAATGACTAAATTCCGTATTGACATTTTACCTTACGCAAGCTATAATTATCTTATAAAATAAGATAAAAAAACGGAGATCAACATGGACACAAAAAACGGGCCCGAGGCCATTGAAATTCGCGGTGCGAGAGTACACAACCTGAAAAATATAGACGTGGATATTCCGCTTGGAAAAATCGTGGGAATAGCCGGTGTGTCCGGCTCCGGCAAGTCCTCTCTGGCCCTGGGCGTGCTTTACGCAGAGGGCTCGAGGCGCTACCTCGAATCCCTGTCCACCTACACACGGCGCAGAATGACCCAGGCCGCCGAAGCCCAAGTGGACGAGGTGCGCTACATTCCGGCGGCTCTGGCCCTGCATCAGAGGCCCGGCGTGCCGGGCATACGCAGCACTTTCGGCACCTCAACGGAGCTGCTGAACAGCTTACGGCTCATGTTTTCCCGACTGGCAAGTCACCGCTGTCCCAACGGACACTATATCGAGCCCACGCTTGACGTGGCGGCGGAAAAGGATATTTTTTGCCCGGTATGCGGCGAAAAAGTCACGGCTCCGGGAGCGGAGTCGCTGGCCTTCAACAGTCAGGGCGCCTGTCCCACCTGCGGAGGAACGGGGGTCGTGCGCACTGTCGATCAGTCTACGCTTGTTCCCGACGAATCGCTTTCGATAGACGAGGGCGCCGTTGCGCCGTGGCAGACGCTGATGTGGTCTTTAATGAAGGACATCGCCCGTGAGATGGGCGTCCGTACCGACGTGCCCTTTCGGGAATTGACCGATAAGGAGCGGGAAATCGTTTTCCACGGCCCCGCCGTCAAGAAAAACATCATCTATCAAAACAAAACCAGCGGCGCTGCCGGAGACATGGATTTCACCTACTTCAACGCCACCTATACCGTGGAAAACGCCCTCGCCAAGGTCAAGGACGAAAAGGGCATGAAGCGGGTGGAAAAATTCCTGCGTCAGGACGAATGTCCCGACTGCGGCGGCACACGGCTGTCCGAGGCCGCGAGAGCCCCGAGACTGCGGGGTATATCATTGGCCGACGCCTGTAAAATGACCCTCGCTCAGCTGATAGAATGGGTAGAGGGAGTGCCCGGCTCTCTGCCGCCGGAAATGCGTCCTATGGCGGAGAGCATATGCGCGTCCTTCCAAAACACGGCCAAAAGGCTGGTGGACTTGGGACTTTCATATCTGACCCTCGACCGGGCGGCCTCCACCCTTTCCACCGGAGAAAGGCAGCGCACCCAGCTTGCCCGTTCCGTCCGCAACCGAACCACAGGCGTTCTTTATGTGCTGGACGAGCCGTCAATCGGGCTGCACCCGGCAAATTTGGAAGGTCTGACCGGGGTTATGGACGATCTTGTCGCCGACGGAAATTCCGTGGTGCTGGTGGATCACGATGTAAACGTCCTTGCCCACGCCGACCGGCTCATCGAACTTGGCCCGGAAGCGGGAGCCGGCGGCGGAACCGTAATCGCGCAGGGAAAGCCCGGTGAGCTGGCCTCAAATCCCAAATCAAAAATCGGCCCGTTTTTAAGACCGGACTCAAAGCCCGTGCTCCGTGAGCGTGCAAGGTCCGAAAAGCTCTTCGAGGCGGGAGAAATAAAGCTATCGACCGGACAGATACACACCGTAAAGCCCCTGACGGTTTCCTTCCCCAAGGGCAGACTGTCGGTTGTTACGGGAGTTTCCGGCTCGGGAAAGACTACCATGATTTTGGAAAGCCTTGTCCCCGCCCTGTCGGCGCTGACCGCGGGTCAGGCTCTGCCGCCCCACGTACATTCAATCGAGGCCGAAGGCATAAGACAGGTAAAGCTTATCGACGCGACACCCATAGGCATCAATATCCGCTCCACCGTAGCTACCTATGCCGGCGTACACGACGAGCTGCGCAAGATCTACGCCAAAACACCGGCGGCCAAGGCCAAAGGCTTCAAAGCCGGAGATTTTTCCTACAACACGGGCTCACTGCGCTGCCCCACCTGCGACGGCACCGGCAGCATAAGCCTTGACGTGCAGTTCCTGCCGGATGTGGACATTCCCTGCCCCGACTGCGGAGGCAGCCGCTACGGCAAGACGGCTTTCGACATCTTCCGGGAGAAAAAGGACGGCTCAAGGCTGTCTTTGCCACGTCTAATGGCAATGAGCGTGGACGAGGCCATGTCGGTCTACGCCGATCTCAAAACCGTTCACAGCCGCCTGTCGGTGCTCCGCGACGTGGGGCTGGGCTATCTGACTCTCGGCGAACAAACTCCCGGCCTTTCCGGCGGCGAGGCCCAGCGTTTGAAGCTGGCAAGCGAAATGGGTCGGGGCCAAAGTGATTCACTCTTTGTATTCGACGAGCCCACCATCGGCCTGCACCCGTTGGACGTGGCTTCTTTGATATCGGTATTCCAGACCCTCATCGATCAGGGGGCCACGGTGATAGTCATCGAGCATGACCTCGACGTAATACGGAATGCCGACTACGTGGTGGACATGGGGCCGGGCGGCGGCGAGGAGGGCGGACGGATAGTCGCAGCCGGGCCGCCGGAGGAAATAAAGGCCGCTAAAGGAAGTATAACCGGTAAATATCTGTAAAATAGGCCGTAAAAAGCGTCTAATAAAGTCTTCCCCTTTGAGGGGACAGACATCGTCTGACGGCGGCCCACTTGCGGTAGATGAGGTGTCATTGTCATTTACTTACGTTCAACGCCGCCTTACGGCGGCTACACCTCATCAGTCGGCTAACGCCGACAGCTTCCCCTCGAGGGGAAGCCTTTATGTGCGGCAGTTACATAACTTAGTGACGACGCCGTTCTGCACGATTTTTTCGACCGGCCCCCGTGCCTCCATGTTACAGAGCGACTTCTTTTACATTCTCTACATTACTTTAGCTTTCTCGGCTCTTTCGGAGCCTCACTGCGGTCATAGACGGTGCTGTGTACGGTTCCGTCGTGGGCATAGATTTCGAAACGGCTTTCAAAAACCTCCGCACCGTCAATTTCAAAAACGTGCTTTTCCGCAAGAGCGCCGTCTCCGTCGTATTTTGTACAGGTCAGGGTGCCGCCGGTTACGTTGCCGTCCCAGGACGTTTCGTAAACAAAGCGCCCGCCGTCCTCCAAATACTCCTGCGTACCGATAAAATCGGGATATTTCCAATATTCCCCGTCCTTTTTAATTTCAAGGAGACGGTTCGACGCCTCGGCACTCATGTCCGGCAGAACCGTGTCAAGGTCGGCATAGCTGCACACCTCCGCATCACGGCCGATACTCTCCACATAATTCCGGGCGTGGCTGAATTCCTGCTCCATCAGTTCGCCGTATTTATCCTGAGAGTCAATGGCCTCGTCCCAAAGGTTAGGAGGGAACATCTCCTTTATGGACGGCAGATAATAGCTGCCGTCCTCGGGCGTGCTAATGCCCTCCATAATAAAGCTGCCCTCCGGCGTTTCAGTCACCTCAAATTTCATGGGTATGGCTCCGCTGCCGCTGTCCTTGACGAATTTTCCGTTTATAAAGGAGTAGCCGCCGATAGATGTAATGGCGTAAACGGTGTGCCTCTTTTTGCCGTCCGTGGGATGCTCCCTTACGTCGTCCCTCAGGATAATTTGCCCGCTGGACCAGAACTCCGTGTCGGCATAGCTGCCGCTGCCGGAAATGATGGCCGCCGATATTGCCTTGTCCAAGCTGTCAAATTCAGACGGCTCGATGTTATTCTCCGATTCAGCCGCCTGACCGTGGGTACTTGTCGGCGGTTCCTCGCTCTTACAGGCCACCAGCGCACCGGCGGCAAACGCGGTCACGGCCCCGAGGGCGATAAGTCCCGCGCCCAGCTTCTTTGCATTTGTGCTCAGTATGTTCGCAAAACGCTCCTTCGCTTTCTCACCGCTCTCGCTGAAGGACGTGGACAGAAAGGGCGGCTTAATAAATTGCTTCTTCATACTCGTTTTCCCCCTCGATATAAAATAGTGTCCGCACTTTTATAGGCTCCAAATTCGCGCTGCTCATAAAATAGTGCATAATATCCTCGTGGGTCAGGCTTGTATCGTCCAGCAGGTAAAAGTTCGCCGCACCGTAGTCATTGAAAACCCTGAGATGGTCGTACTCTCCGTAATCCAGATACAGTCCGTCGCCAAACCTGTCGCGGCTGCTGTCTTTGCCGCCGTAATAGCGGTACCCGTCATAGACTATCCTTGAAAGGATCGGGTCGCCCTCAACGGTATACTGCACCACGTCAAGGGAGGTCGGGCGGCGGTTTTTCACGTCATCAAGAAAAGCGTCCAGAAGCGGCCTGTTCTCCGCGCCCATGTAGTTTAATACAAGAGCGTGCTCCCGAAACTCCTCCGGCTCGGCGGCTTCGAGATATTCCCGAACGGTGGGACTTTCGATCTCCACCATGGCGCCGGCGTACCGCCGCGCAAAGGCAGCGGCGTTGGTGCCGTCACCGGTGTCCGCTTTCCTTGGACTGTGCCATTCGACACCGCTCCCACCGTCGCGCCAGGCCACGGAATTCAGCTCCGGCGCAAGAGTCAGTATAAGATCGGCGTACTGTAACATTATGCGGCAGCAGTCGTACTCTCCCCTTTCGCCGAAGGGCTCCGCAAATGACAGCATCAACTCGGGCATATTGTCCGCCGCTCCGTCTCCGTAGTTTATTTCCGTTTCAAAGGGGCCAAGCCTGCCGGCGATGTCAAGCGCGGAGGTTATTTCGCCGATATCCCCGCCCCGCAGGGCGTAAAGCTCCGCCGCCTTGCCGGTCAGGACGGTTTCCGCCTCGGGCGGCTCGGGTTCCTCGCTCTTACAGGCCACCAACGCTCCGGCGGCGAAAACTGTCATGACCGCAAAAGCGACAAGCCCCGCGCCCGTCTTTTTTGCTTTGGTGTTCAATATGTTTGAAAAGCGATCCTTCGCTTTTTTGCCGCTCTCGCTGAAGGACGTGGACAGAAAGGGCGGAGATATATATTTATTTTTCATAAGACGAACCACCCCGTTTCATAGTTTTTAAGACCGTCATGGAGTAAAGCTTGCGGAACTCCATGTCCTTACCTCTCGTCACGGCGTCGTCGCAGGAGTATTCCAAGTCGCGGTTGGCCTGACGCGCCATAAGGTACACAAGAGGATTGAACCAGTGGGCGGCGTTGGCTGTCAGGAGCAGCAGCTTGTACCACAGATCCCTGCGGCGGAAGTGGGTGTATTCATGGGCGAAAACCACATTCAGCTCCTCGGGGGTCAGCTCAATTTCCGGCAGAAGTATTTCCGGCTTGAAAAATCCGGTGAGCATGGGACTTTCGATGGCGCCGCACCGGAACACCGGCACCCCGTTATATTCCCCCTCGGGCCGGAGACGGGGCTTTACCGCCAACTTAAAGCGCCAATATTTTATAATGTGGCACATCATAAAGCCCACCGCCCCAACAGCCCAAATAATTAGCAGCAGCCGTTCCAGCGTCATCACCGGAACATAGGCGGCGGAGTTCGCGGCGGCGGCTTGGTCGGAGGCTGCCCTCTCCCGCCGCTCACTTTCGGGCATAACGGTGATGGGCAAAGAAGCGCCGGGAGGACTTATAACCACGACACGCTCCGGAGCGCTGATTGTCACCGGAGCCTTGGGCAATTCAACGCTCACGGGAATGAGGAGCCTTACCGTCAAAATAAGCCACAGAATATATTTTCCCTTAGCCATGTAACGTCTGTCAATAAACTTGTTGAGAATGAGCATCAAAAGGATAACAGCCGACACCGAAAGGGAAACTTCAAGGATAGCAGGTATCATTCCTTTGCCCCCCTGATGAAGTCCTCCAGCTCCGCCAGATCGGAGTCGGTTATGGCCCGTCCGTCGTAAAGTGAGGCCACCAGCGCGGTCAGGGAGCCCATATGTACCTTTTGCAAGAAGCTGGCGCTCTCCCGTCGGACGTAATCCTCACGCCGTACAAGAGGAGTGTAGACGTTTATCTTTCCCCGCTTTTCACAGTTGAGGAAGCCGCGCTCGCAGAGCCGAGACAGGAAGTTAAGCAGCGTGGACTTTTTCCAGCTTTTGTGCAGTTTTTCCAGCAGCATTTCGGAGGTCACGGGCCCGTCCTCGTCCCACACGGCCATCATTATTTCAAATTCGCTTTCGGGAAGTCTTTTGTTTTCCGTCATAAATATCACCTTATATTTTACATTTGTCTAATTTCGGTTTATATTTTACACCTGTCGAACAAATTTGTCAAGTTTTTTTTTTTTATTTCAATAAAAAATTAAGGCAATACGGCACAAAGACCGTTGTCGGTCTTTGTGCCGCACCGTCTTAAAAGACTGTCTCCCTGTTTACTGGCCGCTCCACACGTTTTCTTCCTCGGCGGGATATTCCTCGTCGTCCCGTGGAAGATCGTCGCTTTCGTCGCTCTCCTCGGGAATGGAAAATTCTCTGGCGAACTCCGCGTCCGTCATTTCCGTAAACCCATGCCGGCTCACGACCGGTCTTTTTTTATCTTGCAATTCTTTCGCCTCCATTAAATTATTGTGACTAAATTATTGTGACCAAAAATGAACAAAATAAAAATATATAAAAATTTTTCAAAAAACACTTGACAAATCCTTCTTATAGTGGTATCTTATTGTTAGCACTCAGAGAGAGTGAGTGCTAACAACAAGAGCGAGGCTCTGAGTAAACGCAAATTTGACCGGCGTTTACCTGAGAAAAGAGGCGGGAACATGGAGCTGAGCCAACGAAAACGCATTATTCTTCAGGCGATAGTCGAGGACTACATCGCCACGGCGGAGCCCGTGGGTTCCAGAAATATCGCAAAAAATCACGACTTGGGCCTGTCGGCGGCCACCATACGCAACGAAATGGCCGATCTTGAGGAAATGGGCTATCTTGAAAAGCCGCACACCTCCGCCGGCCGTATTCCGTCGGAGATGGGTTACAGATTTTATGTGGACTCGCTTATGCGGCGCTACAGCCTGACCGTGGACGAGATTTCCGGCCTGCAAAAAACAATGGACAGGAAGTATGACCAACTGGAGGGCGTTATCTCCGAAATTTCCGACATAATTTCAAAAGTCACTAAATACCCGGCTGTCGTGGCCTTCCCCAAGGAAAACAAGGGTAGGGTGCGCAGCGTCCGCCTTGTCCTCATAGAGGAGCGCATGGCGCTGGTGGTCGTAGTAACCGACGCGGGGGTGGTAAAAAACCGCCGCATACATTTCAGCACGGACATCGACTATTCCGCCATCGACGCGGTGAGCGGCTTCATATCCAAAAACCTTGTGGGCCTGTCCGCCGCGGACATAACCCCCGCCCGGGTAATGCTCATGTACGAGGCCATGGGCGAGTACGGCGAACTGCTGAAGATCGTTATCTCCTTCGTGCTTGAATGCCTGAAAGAGGAAAGCGCCAGAGTATATATCGGCGGCGCGTCGAATATACTGAATAACCCGGAGTTCTCGGACATAGATAAGGCCAGAGAGTTTTTCTCGTTCATGGACAGCCGGGAAAATGTGGGCAAGATGCTTTCCCTGATGGGTGACGACAGCGACGACATCAGTATCAAGATCGGCAGCGAAAGCGGCGTGGAGAGCATGAAGGACACCAGCATCGTTGTGGCGAATTATCACGTGGGCGACAAGCTCCGTGGTAAAATAGGAATAATAGGCCCCACAAGAATGGATTATGCCAGAGTTGTCTCCTCTCTGGAGATGATAAACGACAGATTGGCTGAAATATTGGGACGCATGATGGGACAGGATTAATTGAGAGGAATGATAGCATGAGCAAAAAAAAGACAAAAGAAACGGAAAATCAGGCCGAGGAGCGGCAGGAAGCTCCGCAGACTCAGGAGGAGCCGCAGCCCGAACAGACACAGTCTGAACAGCCGCAGCCTGAACAAGTGCCGTCGGAACCCGCGGAAAACGAGGCGGAAGAAAAATATAAAAGCCTTAACGAAAAATATCTTCGCACATTGGCCGAATACGACAACTACCGTAAGCGCAGCATAAGGGAGAAAGAAAGCATTTATCCCGATGCAAGGGCCGGCGCGGCGGCAAAATTCCTGCCGGTCATGGACAATCTTGAGCGGGCCTTGAGCATCGAAACGGAAAAAAATTCCTTCTATGACGGCGTTGTTCTGGTAAAAAAGCAGTTGGACGAGGTTTTCGCCAAGCTGGGCATCGAGGTAATAGAGGCCGGTGAGGGAACCGCCTTTGATCCGGAGCTTCACGAGGCCGTTATGCACGTAGAGGACGAAAACTTGAGTGAAAACGTTATCGTTCAGGAGCTGCAAAAGGGCTACAAAATGGGCGACAGGATAATAAGGCACAGCATGGTAAAGGTAGCAAATTAAATTATATAAATATATAGTTGAAATAAAGAAAGGAAGATAAACTATGAGCAAAATAATCGGTATCGATCTTGGAACGACCAATTCCTGCGTGGCGGTAATGGAGGGCGGCGAGCCCGTTGTAATTGCCAACAGCGAAGGCAGCAGAACCACTCCCTCCGTGGTCGCTTTCAAAAAAGACGGTGAGCGCCTTGTGGGCCAGGTGGCCAAGCGTCAGGCCGTAACCAATCCTGACAGGACAATAATTTCAATTAAGCGCGAGATGGGCTCCAATTACAAGGTGACTATCGACGACAAGTCCTACACTCCCCAGGTTATCAGCTCCATGATACTTCAAAAGCTTAAGGCCGACGCAGAAAGCTATCTTGGCGAGCCTGTGACTCAGGCCGTAATTACCGTACCCGCATATTTCAACGACTCCCAGCGTCAGGCCACCAAGGATGCCGGCAAGATCGCCGGCCTCGAGGTGCTGCGCATAATCAACGAGCCCACCGCCGCGGCCTTT
Organism: uncultured Clostridia bacterium; assembly: GCA_947630975.1. Taxonomy (GTDB): domain Bacteria; phylum Bacillota; class Clostridia; order UMGS1883; family UMGS1883; genus JAFLUQ01. The sequence goes on along the minus strand of CANRJP010000008.1, from coordinate 28,215 downwards.
GCCTACGGCATGGACAAGGAAAGCGACCAGAAGGTCATGGTTTACGATTTGGGCGGCGGCACCTTTGACGTGTCCATTCTGGACATCGGCGACGGAGTGTTCGAGGTGCTTGCCACCAACGGAGACACCCGTCTGGGCGGCGACGATTTCGACAACAAGATAATCAACTACCTTATTTCCGAGTTCAAAAAGGAAAACGGCATTGATCTGTCCACCGACAGAACAGCCATGCAGCGCCTTAAGGAGGCCGCCGAAAAGGCTAAGATAGAGCTCAGCGGCGTTACCACCAGCAACATCAATCTGCCCTTCATCACCGCCGACAGCACCGGCCCCAAGCATATGGACATCACTCTTACAAGGGCCAAATTCAACGAGCTCACCGCCGATTTGGTGGAGCGTACCATGGGCCCGACACGGAATGCCCTCAAAGACGCGGGCCTCTCGGCGTCCGACATCGACAAGGTGCTGATGGTTGGCGGTTCCAGCCGTATTCCCGCCGTAAATGACGCAGTTAAGTCCCTTATCGGAAAGGAACCACACAAGGGCATCAATCCCGACGAGTGCGTAGCCATCGGCGCGGCCATTCAGGCGGGCGTACTGGCCGGCGACGTTAAGGACATCGTCCTTCTCGACGTAACTCCCCTTTCTCTCGGCATTGAGACAATGGGCGGCGTATGCACCCGTCTTATCGAGCGCAACACCACCATTCCCACCAAGAAGAGCCAGATCTTCTCCACCGCCGCCGACGGACAGACCAGCGTTGACATTCACGTGCTCCAGGGTGAGCGCCAGATGGCCAAGGATAACAAAACTCTGGGCAACTTCATGCTCACCGGCATAGCTCCCGCTCCCAGAGGAGTGCCTCAAATTGAGGTCACATTTGACATCGACGCCAACGGCATTGTCAATGTTTCCGCCAAGGATCTGGGCACCGGTCAGGAGCAGAAGATAACAATAACCTCCTCCACCAATCTCAGCGACGACGACATCGACAAAGCCGTCAAGGAGGCCGAGCAGTACGCCGAAGAGGACAAGAAGCGTAAGGAAGAGATCGAGACCCGCAACAACGCCGATCAAATGGTATACCAGTGCGAAAAGGCCATGAGCGACTTGGGCGATAAGCTGGACGCCTCGGACAAGAGCGCGGTAGAGGCCGAGATCGCCAAGGTCAAGGAAGCTCTCAAAGGCAGCGACGTAAACGCTATCAAGGCCGCGTCAGAGGAGCTTCAGAAGAAGTTCTACGACCTTAGCGCCAAGATATACAGCCAGGCCAATCCCCAACAGGGTCAGCCCGGGGCAGGCCCCGAGCAGGGTGGCCCTCAGGGCGGCAGCGGCAACGTTTATGACGCCGATTTCACCGAGAGCGACGACAATAACAACAATCAGTAATTCAATAGGGATATAAGGGGCATTTTATGCCCCTTATACCGCAATATCAGGAGAAGATAGCTGTGGCAGAAAAAAGAGATTATTACGAGGTTCTGGGAGTGCAGAAGGGCGCTTCCGACGATGAAATAAAAAAGGCCTACCGAAAACTGGCAAAGCAGTACCACCCCGACTTGAACAAAGACAATCCGGACGCGGCCGAAAAATTCAAGGAGATAGGCGAAGCCTACGGCGTCCTCAGCGACAGCGAGAAACGCGCCCGCTATGACCAGTTCGGCCACGCCGGCGTCGACCCCAACTACGGAGCCGGAGGAGGAAGCTACGGCGGCTTCGGCGACTTCGACATGGGCGATTTGGGCGACATATTCGGCAGCTTTTTCGGCGGGGGCTTCGGCGGAGGTCAGCGGCGAGGCGGCCCACGAAAGGGTCAGGACATTCAGCAGTACATCACCCTTACCTTTGAGGAGGCGGCCTTTGGCTGCACCAAAAAGATCACCGTCAACAAGTCCGAAAACTGCGACGCCTGCGGCGGCAGCGGCGCCAAAGCCGGTACCAGTCCCGAGACCTGTCCCACCTGCCACGGCAGCGGTCAGGTACGTCAGGTTCAGCAGACCCCCCTCGGCCAGTTCCAGACAACAAGCACCTGCCGCACCTGCGGCGGCAGCGGCAAAATTATAAAAGAGCCGTGCCAAAAGTGCAGCGGCAGCGGCCGTATCAGGGTTCAGAAGAATATTGACATAAAAATTCCCGCCGGCATCGACGACGGCCAGACCATTTCCGCCCGGGGCCAGGGCGAGGCCGGAAGCCGGGGCGGCCCCAACGGCGATCTGTTCGTGACGGTCAACATCAAACCCCACAAGATATTCCGCCGCGACGGGAATAACGTTCATCTTGAAATTCCTATTACCTTCGTTCAGGCGGCGCTGGGCTGTGAGCTTGAAATACCGACCCTTGACGGGCCTGTGAAGTATAAGATACCCGAGGGTACCCAAAACGGCGACCAATTCCGGTTCCGCGGTAAGGGTATTGCCTCCGTCCGCTCAGGCGTCCGTGGGGATCAGTATGTCAAGGTAAATGTAGAGGTGCCCAAGAACCTCACCTCCCGCCAGCGGGAGATTTTGGCTCAGTTCGCCGAGGAAAGCAACGAGAAGAACTATAACAAGGGTCGGAAATTTAAGGACATAATCAAGGATTATTTTAACAAGTAGTCCGTAATGACCCCGCCAAACACATATAAAAATGCCCACCGAGCCTTTACTCGGCGGGCATTTTTACAAACTATGCTCATTCGGTGCTCTTCTTTTTGTTGATAAAGCTACTGACCTTGTCGAACATTTCGGGCACGCTGTCTATGAGCTTATCGACAGTGGTGTTGGCGGAGTTCACAGGCAAAAGCTTGACCGTATCGCCGTTGACGACAAGAAAGCCAATGGGCGATATCGAAATGCCAGCGCCGCTGCCGCCGCCGAAATTTTTGGCCGTCGGCTCCTTCGACGGAATGTCGCTGCCGCCGGCGGCAAAGCCAAAGCCCACTCGGGACACGGGGATTATGACCGCGCCGTTGGCGGTTTCAACGGGATTGCCGATGATTGTGTTCACGTCCACCATGGACTTGATGTTGGTAAGGGCCGTTCCTATAAGGTCATTCAAGGGATGTTCGCTCATTTTTTATTCCTCCTGATCTGTTTTTTATATCTTAGCCAGCCAAGGGCCGCGATCGCTGCCGCTCCTATTATATTTGCCGGATTTGTGCGGATTATACACTCGCCCTCCGCTTTGAGAACGGTTTGATTATAGGCGGGCGCAATATTTATCTCCGGTCTTTCCACGGTGACGAACTGGGTAAGAAGTCCCAGCAGATTGCCTGCCACGGCCCAAAGCATTCCGGTGTAGACGGCTGTGTCGGCGGCATCCTGAACGCCCACCCATACGTCGGCTTTAAGCAGACGCAGCTTCAGCAGCCGCCGCAGAGCCCTTTTAAAGGGGCCGAACAGCTCGTTCGCCATCTCATAATAATGAAGGAATTTGTCCACAAAGCCTGTTGTTTCCTCAACGTCCTTCACTTCCGGAGAGGGTTCCGTTTTCGGGGGCTCTGACAAATCTTTTTTTTGCCTCGGCGGTTCCTTCTCAGGCTTCATTTTCTCCGGGCGCGGTTTGGGAGGCTCCGGAGGCTTCACGGGTTCTTTTTTAGGCGGTTCAGGCGGATTTTCAGGCGGATTTTCAAGCGGCTTTTCCGCCTTTTCGAGCTTTTTTCTTTTTGGCAAGACATCATACCGCAGAAAAAGCACCTTTACCCAAACGCTCAAGCTGCCGCGATAGACCGCGAAAACTCTTATCGGCGCCAGCAAAATCGCTGCCAACAGGACGGCGACAACGGCAAGGACTATCAACTAACTCATCTCCGTTTCCTCCGCGGCCGCATCCGCGATTATGTCGGGTACCGCGGGCGGCACGGCCTCGGGCGGTTTCTGTTTTTCAGGCAGAGGCGGAAGCTGATTAAGATTTTTCAGGCCGAAGCACCGAAGAAATTCCTCCGTCGTACCGTACAAAATCGGCCTTCCGGGCGTCTCCGCCCGGCCCACTTCGTCGATAAAGCCGCGCTCCAGCAGCCTTGTCACACTGTGGGAGCAGTCAACTCCCCGTATAAATTCTATTTTTCCCTTGGTGACGGGTTGATTATACGCGATTATAGAAAGAGTTTCCAGCGCGGCGGAGCTGAGACCGGCCTGTTTGCGGAGCTGTACCGCCTTTTGTATATATGCAAAGTATTCAGGCGCGGAACAGAGCTGTACGCTCTCCCCTATTTCAATCAGCCTTATTCCCCTGTTTTCAAGATTTTTTTTCAGGCTCTCAATGGCGGCATTAAGAGCGTCCGTATCAACGTCGAGGGCCGACATGAGTTTTTCCAGCTCCACGGCGTCGCCAACCGAAAACAGTATCGCCTCAACCGCCGATTCAATATTCTTCTCCAAGGTCAAACTCTCCCTCCCTGTTTCCGCGCATACAATACAATCGGCCTTCGGACTCCTCCACGGTCAGATAACTTTCCTTTATAAGCTCCAGCACGGCCAAAAAAGCGGCTACCAGCTCGCCCCGCGCGTACATACCGTCGAACAGCTCCTCAAACTCCACCGTCTCGTTATCAAAGATAAGTTTGATTATTTTTTCCGAAGCGTCCCGCACGCTGTAATTTGTTCGGCCAATTACGCCCCTGAAGCTTCGGGGCGCAAGCTCGGCTTTGGCCCTGCCGCGCTCCAGCACATCTAAAAACGCCGAATACAGCCTGTCCACTTTAATGAGCTTATTTTCCACTTTGATTTTCGGGAAGTCCATAGCCTCCGATCCCTTGAATACGATATTGTCCGTCCAGTGAGAAAGGCGCTCCATTTCACCGGCGACCTCCTTGTAACGGCGGTACTCCTCCAAGCGCTCCGCCAGTTCAAGCCGGGGATCTTCCTCCTCTTCCTCCTCTACGGGCAGAAGCATTCGGGATTTTATGAGCATAAGCTGCGAGGCCATTACAAGGAACTCACCGCCGACATCCATGTCCAGCTTCCGCATGGCGTCAATGTATTCCAAATACTGGTCGGTGATCTCGGCTATAGGTATATCATAAATATTGACTTTGTTTTTCGAAATAAGGTGGAGAAGCAGGTCAAGAGGTCCCTCAAAGGCGGCCACCTTAAATGACAGTTCCTCCATCAAATACCCCCTATAAGGGCCAATATCCCATTGAGCAGCAGATTCGCGAACTTATACCAAAGTCCGTAAGCGGGAGTAATGAGCAAATTCAAAAGCCGTCCCAATATTCCGGTCAAAGACAGAATTATCAGTATGGGAAAACCGAAACGCTCATACCGCAGAAGCTGCATATAGGTGTCGCCGGGCAGGATTATGCCAAGTATCTTGCTGCCGTCCAGCGGCGGGAATGGGATAAGGTTGAACACCGCAAAGCCGATGTTCAGCGAAACAAGGCTCTGGAGCGTGCCTACCAAAAATCTCAACAGCCCGTTGTAGCCCGTTTTAAAGTACAGCACGGCCAACGGTACATAGATTACCGTCGAAAGGAACGCCAGCGCCACATTCGCAGCGGGGCCGGCCAAAGACACAAGGGCGGTATCCCGCTTACGGTTGCGGAAATACATGGGGTTTATGGGCACAGGCTTGGCCCAGCCGAAGCCCACCAGCACCATACACAGAGCGCCAAGAGGATCCAGATGAGACAGGGGATTAAGGGTCAGGCGTCCGGCCCTTTTGGCCGTGGGGTCGCCCAGCTTGTACGCCACGAAGCCGTGGGCGCACTCATGGACGGTTATGGCGGTAAACATGACGATAAAACGCTGGAGCCACCTTACGAGGGTTCCTATGCCAAAGTTAAGAAATCCCATTGCTTTACCTCCCAAAATCTACTTTTGAAATATGAGCCAAAGGCCATTTTCCGGCGGTTATATATCGTTCCTCACCAGATCCTCATATGTCTCGCGTCTCACTATAACGCGGCTCTCCCCGTCTCTTGTCATTACCATGGCCGGTCGGGGAATACGGTTGTAGTTTGAGGCCATGGAATAATTGTAGGCACCGGTGGTCAGTACGGCAAGAGTGTCGCCCACCTCCACGGGAGGCAGGAGCATACCCTCGCCTATGAGGTCGCCGCTCTCGCAGCACTTACCCGCCACGGTCACAGGCTCCGTGGCCATGTCGCCGGCCTTATTTGCCAAAAGCGCCTTATATTTTGACTGATACAGAATATACCGGGGATTGTCGCACATTCCGCCGTCGACGCTCACGTATCGGCGGATATTGGGAATGTCCTTTATCCCGCCCACCGTGTATAGGGTAATTCCGGCGGTGCCGACAATGCTTCGGCCGGGCTCCATCATCACGAAGGGCAGGGCTACTCCCTTTTTCTCACAGGCGGAGCGCAGCACAAGGCTCACCGCTTCGATGTATTTGTCGAATTCAATGGGGTCGTCCTCCTCGGTATACATTACGCCGTAGCCTCCGCCCAAATTCATCTCGGACATTTCATAGCCTGTTTCATTTTTAATATCGGCAATGAACCCCACCAGCACCTCGGCGGCCTTTTTAAACGGCTCCAACTCGTGGATCTGTGAACCTATGTGGCAGTGAACGCCGCCGACAACAACATTTTCAAGGGTCAGCGCATGGCGGATTATGTCGTGGGCCTCCCCTGTTTCAAGGGCAAAGCCAAACTTGGAGTCGATCTGCCCTGTCATGATAAAGCTGTGGGTGTGAGCGTCAATACCGGGCTTTACGCGGAACAGCACCTTCTGTTTTTTACCTTTTTCCCGACAGATGGCATCGACGGTATCCAGTTCCGTTTTATTGTCCACCACAATACGCCCCACGCCGCTATCTATGGCGTAAACCAGCTCGTCATAGGTTTTGTTATTGCCGTGCATACAGAGCCTGTCCCCGGGCATACCGGCCTTCAGCGCGGTATAAAGCTCGCCGCCGCTGACAACGTCGGCGCCCAGCCCCTCGCTGCTTACGGTGCGAATGACCTCAAGGTTGCACAGGGCCTTTGATGCAAAGAAAACCAGTCCCCTGCCGCCGTAAAACCTATCTATGGACTCTTTATAAGTCCGGCAGTGACGGCGGACGGCGGTCTCGTCCAGCACATATAAGGGGGTGCCGTATTCCTTCGCCAGCTCCACGGCGTCGCAGCCGCCTATTGTGAGATGATTTTTTTCATTGATATTAAGTGATTCGGACACAAACATTGTATTTCCTCCTGAGTAAAACTATACTTATTTTATATTGTAGCACACAAATAAAAAAAAATCAAGTATATTTTTGATTTTCAGGCGCAAACTATTCCACGAAAGGGTGATTTCATTATGGTTGAAACTATTCACAGCGATACGATCGATCTTCTGCGGGAGTGCAACGCCGGAGTGAAAATGGGCGTTGATTCCATTGAGGATGTAATAGACAAGGTAGAGAGCCAACGGCTGCTGGACAGACTGAACCGGGCTAAAGACGAACACCAGCAGTTAGGGAGCGAGATACACGCCCTGCTGAACGAGTACCACGACGAGGGCAAGGAACCCAATCCCATGGCCAAGGGTATGTCCTGGGTCAAGACCAACCTCATGATGTCCGTCAAGGAGAGCGACTCAACTATCGCCGACCTCATGACCGACGGCTGCAACATGGGCGTCAAATCTCTGTACCGTTACCTCAACAAGTACGGAGCCGCCGACGAACAGACAAAAGACTTTGCAAAACGGCTGATAAAAATTGAAGAGGACATGGTTACGGATATGAGAGAATATCTATAACAGTCAAGACCACCGGCTCTACCGGTGGTCTTGACTGTTACTGTGAATTTTTTCGGCAAAATCCGCAAGGCACTTTCTTCCGTCAGGCGGAGTATTTTTTATCTTGCCGTTCATAACGGCGTTAAGGCAGCAGCGGAGCCCCGCCCTGATCTCCCGACCGCAAAGTCCGGCCTCCATCGCGTCGGAACCCTTCACCGCCAGATGAGCAAAGTCGTGGCAAAGGTCTCCGGCCACTGCCAAAACGTAATTTTTCTCACCCCCGTCTATGAGCTCCAGCTTTTGCTCCCGCAAATAAGGCGACTGAGCCAAAGCGTCCGCCCGCATTACCGCAAAAATATCGTCCATTCCCTTCCCGAGAAGTCCCATAAGCTTTAATATCTGTGGCATTCCGCCCACCAGCCGTACATCATGGAAGCGCACAAGTCCAATCACTCTGTCAACGGAAGCATTGTCAAATTTCAGCCGCCTCATCACCCCGGCGGCAATTTTCGCTCCTGCCGCCGGATGGCCTTTGAAGTGATCCTGACCGTCATAAAATTTGCGGCACAGGGGCTTTGCCGCGTCGTGAAGCAGCATGGCCGTTTTTACAGCCGGGTCGCGGCTTTCACAGTTGTCCGCCGCCGTCAGTATGTGAGTATAAACGTCATAGCAATGGTGAGGTGTTCTCTGCTCAAGGTCGAAGGATGGCCGGAGCTCGGGTATCACTTGCGCCACTATTTCACGAAATACGGTAAACGGATCCTTAACATTTCCCGAAACAAGGGCTGAGGTCAGTTCCGCACGTTTTCTTTCGGCGGAAATATTGTCCAGCAGCTCACGGCAGCTCAACATCGCGGCGGCTGTGCGGGGCTCCGGCTCGAAGCCGGTACAGGCATAGAAGCGCACCCCGCGCAGTATCCGAAGAGCGTCTTCCCGAAAGCGTCGCTCCGGCTCGCCCACCGCCCGAAGAACGCCTTTCTCCATGTCATCTCTGCCGCCGAAGGGATCCACAAGTCCTTGCTCCGGAGACCAGGCCATGGCATTTACGGTAAAATCCCGGCGCGACAGATCGGCGGTTATATCGTCGGTGAACTCCACGGTTTCGGGCCGCCGATTACCGCTGTAAGGCCCGTCTACGCGGAACGTTGTTATCTCGTATGACCCGCCGCCGTAAAGCACGGTCACCGTGCCATGCCTGATTCCGGTGTCAATTATGCGTTTGCCGCTAAGCGCCGCCTTTACCTGTTCAGGCCTAGCGGAGGTACATATGTCCCAGTCCTTCGGCTCCCTGCCCATCAGGCTGTCCCTGACGCAGCCCCCCACCGCATAGGCCTCGAAGCCGGCCCCGCGAAGGCGTTCCATTATTTCAAGCACATTTTTCGGTATATTATTCATGGCCTACTCCTTGACATAACGTAAAAAAAGGTGTACAATACTGTAAAAGGATGTGAAATCAATGACAAAGCGGCTGCTTTTTGTATATAACCCTCACGCCGGAAAAGGACAGATAGAAACCTACCTGCCGGGGATAATCGATACCTTCACCAAGGGCGGGTATCTTGTCACGGCTCGGCCGACCCAGTCAGCCGGGGACGGTATGAAAGTTATTAAGGAAATAGGGAGCGAGTTCGACCTTGTGGCCTGCAGCGGCGGCGACGGCACCCTGTGCGAAACGGTCAGCGGAATTATGGAAATACCGGCGGAAAAGCGGCCGCCCATAGGCTATATCCCCGCCGGCAGCACAAATGATTTCGCTTCCACTCTCGGAATTCCGAAGGATATGTCCGACGCCGCCGAAATGGTCGTCCACGGTATTCCGTTCCGCTGCGATATAGGGGGCTTCAACGACCGTTATTTCACTTATGTGGCGGCCTTCGGCGCCTTTACCTCGGTGTCTTACGGAACGCCGCAGCAAATTAAGAACGTGCTGGGCCACACGGCCTACCTTCTCGAGGGGATAAAGCAAGTCGGCAGCATCAAGCCCTATCATTTAAAGCTTGAGGTGGGCGGAAACAACGTCGAGGGAGACTTTCTGTTCGGCATGGTGAGCAACGCCACCCAGGTGGGCGGTATAAAGACTATGTCCGACTTGGCCATATCTCTTAACGACGGCCTGTTCGAGGTTTTTTTGGTTCGGGCTCCAAAACGTATAACCGATATACAGGATATGATTTCCGAAGCCATACGCCAAGACCTTAATTCCCGCAGCTTCTTGAATTTCAAATGCCGCAAATGTGTCTTTACCAGCGAATCACCGATCCCCTGGACGGTGGACGGCGAATTCGGCGGCGAATGTACAAGGGTCGATATCCGCAACATCAACAATGCCGTAGGGATAATCGTGTGACAGTGTATAACAAAATAGACTGCCTGTGAGCAGTCTCAGAGCGCTGACAAAGGTCAGCGCTCTCGCTGGGGAAACCCAAACGGTTTCCCCAGCGGCTGCCCCTTCCGCATCGGGCGCTTTCGCTTACGAGAAATATTGGTTTTGTCATGACAAAACCAATATTTCTACCCCGATTATAGTATAAAATCTCGGGTACACGCCCCGAGATTTTATGTTTTTTATCGAAAGGGAGTTCCCTTTCGAGCTTTCCCCATCGTACATAGGGTTTGTCGAAAGTCTTAGGCTGCCTGTGAGCAGTCTATTTTTATTTTACGAAACTTACTTCAAGCTGTCTTTGAGAGCCTGGCCCGCCTTAAAAGCGGGAACCTTTGCAGCGGGGATCTTAATAGCTTCTCTTGTAGAAGGATTGATACCCTCGCGAGCCGCTCTTTCGCGAACCTCGAAAGTGCCGAAGCCGACAAGCTGAACCTTGTCGCCGGCCTTAAGAGCTTCCTCAACTGTCGCTGTAAATGCAGCTAAAGCCTTCTCAGTATCCCTTTTGGAAAGCCCCGCCTTTTCTGCCATAGCGGCAATTAATCCGGCCTTATTCATTTTACAACCTCCCTTTAAAAAATTAATGAATTAAAAAGTTTATCAATAAAACTTTAAACAAGACCATTCTAACACACTTTCAGATAAATTTCAAGTGTTTTTGTCAATTTTTTTCAAAATTTTTTTGCATACTCCAGATATTTTTTAAGAAAATTACGCAATTCTGCTTCAGGATCCAAACCTTTATCGACCGCGCGGCTCATTGCGATGAAAATTTCTTTACCTTCACTCTCGTCGTCTGGAATATCGTGCATATTTGCCTTGACGGCTTTTTTATACAATTTTTCACCCCAAGTCAAAGCTGGCAGAGCCTTACTGACGCCCTCCATCTCTTGAGCGAGAGTGGTCTGTCCGCGCTCCCTGCGCTTGATGGCTTCCCACTCGTCAAGCACCTTTTCGGAAGTGTCAAAGTGCTTATCCCCAAAAATGTGAGGGTGGCGCACTATCATCTTACGGCAGACGGCGTCCGTCACGTCGTCAATGGTAAATTCTCCGGCCTCGGCCCCAATTTGGGCGTGGAGCACCACCTGAAGAAGCACGTCCCCCAGCTCATCAGCCATTTTCATGCCGTCGCTTCCGTCGAACGTTTCCGCCGCCTCATAGGCCTCCTCTATCATGTGCTTTTTAAGAGACTTATGAGTTTGCTCTCTGTCCCAGGGACAGCCGTCCGGCGCCCTTAGCCGGGCGATTATGTCGCATAAGTCCTTGAAGCTTTTTTTAGTATTATCCATTTTTGTCACCTTTAATCATTTTTTCACTTTTTTCTCAGCATATTTAAATCGACGGCCTTAAGCAAAAAAGCTGTGACAAGGTATACGGCCCCGGTAACGGCGGCGGCAATAAGGAAGCCCATATCGGTACGGCCAAAAAATCCGCCGTACACAAGCCGTCCGCAGATCACTCCGACAGCGGCCGCGGCAACAGGTCGCAGCACCGTGCCCACGGAAAAGAGAAAGCCGTGGTGCCGGTAAAACAGCAGAACCAGCGCGACGCTGCCAACCACATATGCCATAGCGGCTCCAAAGGGCGCTCCGGCCACTCCCATGACCGGGACAAAAACAAAGTTAAGCACGGTTTTGAGCAAAATAGTAAACAAAAGCACCCAAATCGGCTTCCATACGCAGCCGGTGGCCTGAAGTATACCCGAAAGCACTTGAGTGAAGGGCACAAGCAGCATCAATAGACCGGTAAACAACAGCGCCTCTCCTCCTCCGGAACCGCCGAAGAGCAGAGATATTACCTCGTTTGAGAAGCACATCACTCCCAGCATACACGGCGCCGAAATGAAGAATATCAGACGCAGGGCGGAAACCGTGTTGCTTTTCAGCAGAGCCCGATCTCCCACACGGCAGGCCTCGGCACAGGCCGGAGCCACGCTCATTGACACCGCTGATATAAGCGTGGCGGGAAGATTGTATATCATTACCGCCCGATTGAGATAGCCGAACTGTACCTCCGCCGCCCCCGGAGTCAGTCCCGAGACGGTAAGTATGCGCTGAACCGTCAGAGTATCGGCCAGCATTATGCAGGCGAAGCCCGCCGCTCCCAGCGTCACCGGAACGGACATGGTCACAATGCGCCACATCAGCCTTCCCGAAGGTCGGCGATGAACATCAATATACTTTTTTCCGTATATCAGCAGCACGGCGGCTCCCATAAACGAACCCAAGGTCACGCCGCCCATAGCCCCGGCCGCGGCGGCGGGTGTACCCAGCGGCAGCATCAGGGCGCAGATGCCAAGACCGGCCAAAGCCTTACAAAGACTGTCGGCTATCTGACTGACAGCGGAGGGCAGCATATTGCCCCTGCCCTGAAAATACCCTTTATAAGAGCTGATTATTCCGAGAAACGCGATGCCCGGAGCCATGACCCTTATACCGAGGAAGGCCGAGCCGCCCTCGCTGATAAACTCGGCTATGGGACGGGCAAAAATGAACAGCAGACCGCCGACAAGCAGACCCGCACCGGTGACAAGCGCAAGAGCCGAGGAGCGTATGCCCGCGGCCCCTTCCTCGTCGCTGTCCGCCACAAGGTTACTGACGGCGATGGGTATGCCGGTGGCGCCCACCGCCAACATCCAGTTATAGATGGAATAGGCGCTCTGATATACCGCCAATCCGTCCGGCCCTATGAGAAAGCGGTCGAGGGGTATCTTGAACAGCGCACTCAACGCCTTGCACAGCAATGAGGCCGCCGAAAGTATCAACGCTCCCCGTACAAAGCTGCGGCCGCTCATTTTGGCTCCACCCTGTCGTCGTTAAACACTCCGGCGTCGGCTTCGATATCCCGGCGCATGGCCTCGCGCTTTGCCTCGCGTTTAGCCTCCTCCGGGTCGCGCATATACTTCTTTATTAAAGGGTAGGAAATTGTCAGTCTGGTGTACTCCGTCAGAGTAAAGAGTATAATTCCGATGAGCAGTCCGATAAGCGGCACAACCGCCGTCAAAGACACAATGACAAAGGACACGGCTCCGCCGAGAATAAATGCCGCCGCCGTCTGCGGGAGTTTGCCGAACACCATTATAAACGAATTTTTGTAAACATCACGCAGCTTAAATTTGAAACTGGTAATCACGGGATAAATGTACACGTGCATCATGCCCCACACAAGTATCACCAGCAGGAGAAGAGCGCGGAGCACGGTTATCAGAATGCCGTTACCGCCGGCAAAATCCGTGAAATTATAAAGTCCGAAATTTATTATCAGCACCATGGCTGCCGCGCAGTCTATAATATAGGCCAATGTGCCCTGGAGAAAGTTATCCTTGAAGGAACTCCAAAAATCCATCCACACCCAGGCGTGGGTGTCGTCCACATACTTGCGCAGCACATTTATCATGCCGCAGGCGGAAGCTCCGCCGCCGCCGAAGCAGTAAATGTACAGCGCTCCCAGCATTATCAGCAGAGTTCCGCCATTGTTGAGCCACTCCGTCATTTCTTCGGGGCTGGTGCTGTAATTCATGACGAACAGTATGCTTATATTGCAAACGGCATACAAAATAAGGTAAGGAACTACGGAAAAAAGCAAATACAGAAAATTCAGGGCCACCATTTTCCATATTCTCTTCCCAAAAATATCAAAATAACGGGCCAACCCCTTTTTTTCCGGCTCGTCCTTCCGAACCCCGGGGCCGGGCTTGTTATAATCGAAAAGGTTGAAAAATCCAGCCAATCCAATCCCTCCGTTTGTTTTATCGGATATTAAGGTAAGGGGGAACCCTTGGTTCCCCCTTAATAATGTATCAATTAAAGGTATTTATTCAGTCCCTCCGGGGCTTCGGACGCCTTGAGGCTGACAATAATCATAATCTCGGCGTTGTGCTTGTCGGACATCACATTGAGCTTATCAATGCACTCAACCATAGCGTCAAGATCATTGTTGACGATTTTAGTTATACTGTCAATGAATACGTGTGAAATATCATAGTTTTGGGAAAGAATTCCGCAGACAAGGCCGTAGAACTCGTCATAGTTGGAGATGGCATAGTCAACGCTGTCCACGATTCTTACGCGGTGGGTAAGGTCAAAGATATGTCTGTCGCCCTTGTTGATAAATACAATGTTGCCGTTGGATGCGGCCTCGGCCGCGTTGACCGCGTCGATGAGCTTCGCGGTCTTTCCGGTACCCTTTTCGCCGATAATTACTTTAACCATAAATATTACCTCCTTGGATATTTATTTGTTACCATTATACTATAAATGAAGTGAAATTGCAATAGTTTTTATGAAAAATGTCCAAATATTTTTTTACTTTCCGAGACGGGCCAGAAGCTCCGCCTGCGCGGCCTCATAGCCGGGCTTGCCAAGGAGAGCGAACATATTCTTTTTATAAGCTTCAACGCCGGGCTGATTGAAGGGATTTACTCCCAACAGATAGCCGCTTACGCCGCAGGCCTTTTCAAAGAAATAAATGAGGTTGCCAAGGCAGTACTCGTCCATACACTGGGCGCGGATAACGAGATTTGGAACGTTGCCGTCGGTGTGGGCCAGCAGTGTGCCGCTCATGGCCTGCTCATTCACATAGCTGACGGTCTTACCCGCCAAAAAGTTGAGGCCGTCCACATTGGCGGGATCGGTGCCGATGGTCTGATCCTTGCGGGGATTGTCAAAGAACACCACGGTCTCGAACATTATCCGCAGGCCCTCCTGAATATACTGTCCCATGGAGTGCAGATCGCTGGAGAAATCGGCGGCGGCGGGGAAAATACCCTTTCCGTCCTTGCCCTCGCTCTCGCCGAAGAGCTGCTTCCACCACTCGGCGAAATAGTGTACCTGAGGCTCGTAATTGATGAGCATTTCGGTAGTGCGGCCCTTACGGTAGAAAGCGTTGCGGGCAGCCACATACTGGTAGCACTCGTTCTCGGCCAGGTTGGGGCTGTTATAGGCGTTCATGGCGTCGCGGGCGCCCTCCATCAGGGCGTCGATATCCAGCCCTGCGGCGGCAATCGGCAGCAGACCCACGGCGGTGAGCACACTGTACCGTCCGCCAACGTCGTCGGGAACCACAAAGGTCTCGTAGCCCTCCTCGTCGGCCAAATTCTTCAGAGCGCCTCTGGCCTTGTCCGTGGTGGCGAAAATGCGCTCACGGGCGCCCTCTTTGCCGTACTTCTGCTCAAGCAGATCACGGAACACGCGGAAAGCTATCGCGGGTTCCGTGGTGGTGCCGCTTTTTGATATTATGTTAACTGAAAAGTCTATATCCTTAACAGTCTCGATCAGGTCGCTTAAATATGTCGAGCTGATGCTGTTACCGGCAAAAAATATCTGGGGATTGCCCTTTCTGGCGGCCTTGTTGGCGTTGTAGAAATTGTGGGTCAGCATTTCGATAACCATTCTGGCACCAAGATAGCTGCCGCCGATGCCGATGACAATTAAGGCCTCGCTGTTAGCCTTGATCTTTTCGGCCGCTCTCTTTATCCGCTCAAACTCCTCCCTGTCATAGGTCTCGGGAAGCCTTACCCAGCCAAGAAAGTCATTGCCCGCGCCTGTGCCGGCGTTCAACGTCTCGTGGGCGGCGGCGATGGACGGGGCCATTCCCTCAAGCTCGCCCTGCGACAGGAAGGGCGCCGCCGTACTGTAGTCAAATCTGATTTTTGTCATTTTTAATTCCTCCGTAGAAAAATTCTATAGCATATTATACCACGCTTTCCATTTCCAGTCAAGATTTTTTCTGTAAATTGTCTTGAAAAAAAGTCCGAACAGTATTATAATATAAAATAGAGTTTTATTTTTCGACAAAAAAGGATGAGGGCCATGTATAAAATATATAACGGAAGACCGGCGGAAAAGCGGAGCGAGGCCGAGGAATTCAGCTATGACCTGCTGGATCGGCTGGGCATAGAATATCTTCGGACGGATCACCCCGCTACGGACACCATGGAAGCCTGTGAAGAGATAGACCGGTTGATGGATATGAGAGCCTGCAAGAACCTGTTTCTCCGGAACAAACAGAAAACGCGGTACTTTCTGGTCGTAATCGCCGGTAACAAGCGCTTCGACACAAGAGCGCTGTCCGCCCAGCTCGGGCTGCCAAGGCTGTCATTCGGTCACGACGACGCCATGCTGGAAATGCTCGGCGTCACCCCCGGCAGCGTCAGCATCCTCTCCATAGCGAGGGAAAGCGCAAAGGACGTGACCCTTATCATGGACAGAGACATACTCGGTCAGGAATACTTCGGCTGTCACCCCTGCGTCAACACCTCGTCCCTGAAAATGAAAACGTCGGACCTGTTCGACAAAATAATCCCCTTTTCCGGCCACAGTCCCATATTCTACAATCCCTGATACAGAGAGGAAACGCCATGAATATAAATGATAAAATCAATTATATGGCCGAAAACGGCGAAGAGCCCTGGGTGGACTATCCGCACACCGCCGACCCCGGCTGGGACAGATTGAAGCTATTACCGGCTCAACTGGACCGTCTGCCGCTGTACAGTCCCGCGGAGGCTTCAACGGAGACCGTTATAGGTAAAAACGCCCTTGTGCCGCTAAGGCTGGCCGCGCCGATAATCATTTCACACATGAGCCTCGGCGCCGTCAGCGCCGAACTGAAGTGCGCCATTGCCCGTGCGGCGTCGGCGGCGGGAATTGCCAACGGCGGCGGCGACGGCGGAGTGCTCACGGAAGAGCTTCAACTCTCATCGGCCTACATATATGAATACACACCGGGACTGTACGGCCTGACGCCGGAGGTTCTGGACAGGTGCAGCGCCGTGGAGATTAAACTGGGTCAGGGCTGCGGAGGAGGAACTCCCTTTTCCGTCCCCGGCGGGGCGGACAGCGAGGTGTACCGTATGAGGGGCGGCGAACCCGGCGCCTTCTTTACCAGTCCGGGACGGTTCGCGGATATGATGAGCCCCGACGATCTGCGGCTCACCGTTGAGAGCCTGAAGGAAGGCTGCGGCGGAAAGCCCGTTGGCGTCAAGCTGGCCGCCGGAAATATTGAAGCCGATTTGGAACACGTTATCCGCGCTGAGGCTGACTTCGTCACCGTCGACGGCGGTCGGGGCGGCTGGCGGGGCAGGGACAGCCTTTTAGGGGGAATTTCCCCTGTTAGCGCCCTGTGCCGGGCGAGGAAATTTCTTGACGGCAAGGGTTGCGACACGGATATAATCATTACCGGCGGCATCGCCACCTCCTCCGATGTCGCAAAGGCACTGGCGCTGGGGGCTGCGGCGGCGGCTCCGGCCACGGCTGTGCTGACGGCGGCCAAAGGCGGCGGCACGGTCTCGCCCGATATGGCGGAGGCAAGAGTGACAAACTACCTTCGGGCTCTCATCGGCGGTCTACGGGAAATATGCGCCTATACGGGCCGAAGCTCCGTCACCGCGCTCTGTCCTGAGGACTTGGCGGCGGCGGACTGCGAGACAGCCCTGCGCACCGGGCTCAAACTGTTGTAATCCTGATTTTTTTCAAAATACTCTTGAAAAATCGAGGCATATGTTGTATAATATAATCGTATAATGTAATTAAAAGGAGTGTTCGCCATGAAAAAGCAGCTTTTCGCCCTGGCTTCGGCCGCGGCGCTGACCGTTGTCCTCGCCGGATGCGGAGCCGAGGAAGCGGCGGTCAAGATAAACCTTCCCGAAAATCAGGAGTATCTCAGCCTTGAGATAGGCGAGGAAATTTCCGTTGTGGCGCAGACAAAGAAAAGCGAAAATATAGCCTGGACCTGCGGCGACGACAATATCGCCTTCATCTCCCCCGACGGCAAGCTCACCGGTCTTGCCAACGGCGTCACCGTGGTGACCGCCAAGACTGACAGCGGCTACGACAATGTGGGCGTTGTGGTGGGCAACGGCGTTGAGGGCGCCGCTCCCTCGTCGGTAAATCCCGCCACGGGCGCGGCAGGCGCGGGCACGGTTCAGCGGGTATTTGACGAAAATTCCCGTGTTACCGGACTCAGCCTTTCCCTCAACGGTATGACCGAGGACGAGACGCTCATTCTTTCCAACGGCGACGAGGGCACTTTCCGTGTGACCGTCACTCCCTCCGACTGCGAAGATCCCATTTACTTTGACTCCTCCGCACCCGACGTGGTGACGGTGGACGACGAGGGCCACGTGACGCCGGTGTCAAGGGGGAGCGCCACAATTACGGCTACGGCTCCCAACGGCGTGACCGACACCTTCAAAATTTTCGTAAGATAAATCGGTGATTTATATGAAAAGAATTGCCATTCTCCTCATTCCGGCTCTTATGCTGGCCGGATGCGGCGGAATTGAAATAAAGGGCGACGAGCTGGAGCTCGGCCTGGGTCAGTCGCAAAAGCTTGAGGTCAGCGGCGCTGACAGTTCGGAGCTGACCTTCACCTCGGACGCCCCGCATATCGCTTCTGTTGACGGCGAGGGAACCGTGACCGCCAACGGCGACGGAATTGCCGTAATCACCGCACGGGCCGGGGACAAGTATGACAACATCGGCGTCGTGGTTGGCACCGGAGTGGCCCGGTACGTGGACATGAACGGGAACATTGTTTCGTCTTTGTCGGCTGTGCCCGTGGACGAAAGCGAGCTTACCAACGAAAGCGACATCACCGCTCTGGCCCTCTCCCTTGTGGGCGGAGGCAGCGAGGACGTGACAATAAGCACCGAGCGCGACTATGAAATAAAGGTAACAAAAACTCCGACCGACAGTGTGGACAAGGTCATTTTGCGCATTTCCGACCCGACGGTGGCCCGTGTTGAGGGCAATACCCTTAAAGGCGTAGCCAAAGGTAAGACCACCCTCACCGCCACGGCTCCCAACGGAGTCAGCGCCGAAATGATAGTGAGGGTCAAATAAAAGGAGACGTTATGTATATAATCGCTTTGCTTTTGGGACTTATCCTCCCCTTCTCCATGCCGTTGTCGGTCGGTAATGACCGTTGTGCGGCGGCGACGGTGGACGCAGGAAAGGAAGCATATCTTCCGGAGGCGGAAAACGATCGGTTTTTTGCCATATTATCTGACGAAATAACAGATTACCGTACTACGCCCCTCAACTCGGACGGAGTGGACGACTTCGTGAGGCTATATCTGGAAAATTTTAAGGAGAAAAACGGATACGACTATACAAAAAGCTCTCCCGAGGAGCTTGCGGCGGCGACCTTCCGCGTTGACGATCCGTCCCTGACAGAGGCGGGCTTCCGGTTGTTCATTCATGTCGAGGGAGAGTCTTACCAGTTTAGCGCCGTAGACGCGTCCTATTTGATATATGACGGCACCCTTTATGAGCTTGGTTTCGCCGGCTTCGGCGGGAACGCTCTTACCGGCTATGCCGTGGCCGACCTCAACGGCGACGGACAGGCGGAACTTTTTCATTCTTATACGTGGTGCGGCTCGGGCGTTCCGGGGTATGAGCATTTGGAGTGTTTTGATCCAGTGAGCCGGGAACATATTTCCGTTTACAGCCAGCCCCTCACCTTTGACGTTATTCAGAATACCTGCCTTGCTCCCGTTATCGACAGCGGCGAGCTGAAAGCCGCTTACGGTTACGGTATGTGGGTCGAATGTATACAGGACGGCGAGCTGAAAATGCCCGTCGGCAAGGATTACGGCGAGATCGTCTATGAGAACGGCGAATACGCGATAAAAGAAAAAGTATAATAAAACCTCGGGGCCGCACGCGGCCCCTTATTTATGGTCTGTGAAACTTTCCGATTTTGGCCTGTTATAGAGCGGCGAATTGGGTAAAAATCATTAAAATTTACTATTGCGTTTTATGAGGGAATATGTTATAATGAGTGGAAATAATACTAATCCCTAATAAAATCATCAATTTGCGGTGGTCTTTTTTGCACCATACGGCGTCTCGTCGAAGCTGACCTCATATCGCAAATTCTAATTTTTGCGAAAATTAGAATTTTGGCTCAATCGGCCGCTTCTCCTCTTCCCACAAAAACAACTCTGTTGTTTTTGTGGGGCCCGTAATGCTTGTCAATACATACAGTATTGCCTGCGGTCTCTTCCTTGTCTGGCACAAAAAATCCTCCCCTCTCGGTTGACGCTTTTAATAGGGATTAGTATAAAAACAAGAACAGAAAGGAAGTTGTCCGAAATGTTTGAAATTCTCGAAAAAACGGCCTTAAATCCCACGGTCACAAAAATGGTCGTGGACGCTCCCCTCATCGCCAAAAAGGCGGAGCCGGGCCAGTTCATAATATTCCGCGCCACCGAGGACGGCGAACGTGTGCCCCTGACTATCGCCGACTTTGATCGGGACAAGGGCACCGTTACCATAATTTTCCAGATAGTGGGCCGTGCCACCATGGATCTTAACGCTCTCAATCAGGGGGATTGTATCCACGACTTTGTGGGGCCGCTGGGTGTTCCCAGCCACGTTGAGGGCCTGAAAAAGGTCTGCGTGGTAGGCGGCGGCGTGGGCTGCGCCATAGCCTATCCCATCGCCAAGAAGCTGCATTCTCTGGGCTGCGAGGTTCACTCCGTGGTGGGCTTCAGAAACAAGGATCTGCTCATCCTCGAGGACGAGTTCAGAGCCGCCAGCGACAAGCTGGTGATAATGACCGACGACGGCAGCTACGGCGAAAAGGGCCTTGTGACCGCCGCGCTGGAGCGGCTCATTACCGAGGGCAACCAATACGACGAGGCCATAGCCATCGGCCCCCTCGTAATGATGAAGTTCGTCTGCGCCGTAACAAAGAAGTACAATGTTAAAACGGTCGTTTCCATGAACCCTATTATGATCGACGGCACCGGAATGTGCGGCGGCTGCCGACTTACGGTGGGCGGCGAGACAAAGTTCGCCTGTGTGGACGGCCCCGACTTCGACGGCCATCTCGTGGACTTCGACGAGGCTATGAGCCGCGGCGCCATGTACCGTGACTTTGAACAAAAGGCCCGTGAGGAAGGCTGCAATCTACTGAACAAGGAGGTCGAGTGACATGGCCCAGCGCAATATGAGCAACGAAAAATGCCCCATGCCCTCTCAGGATCCCAAGGTGAGGGCACGGAATTTTAACGAGGTGGCTACAGGCTACACCTACGACATGGCGGTGGGCGAGGCGCGCCGCTGCCTTAACTGTAAGAATAAACCCTGCGTCAGCGCCTGTCCCGTGGCTATCGACATTCCGGCATTCATCGAGAAAGTGGCTAACGAGGACATGGAGGGCGCTTTCGAGATAATAAGCCGCAGCAGCGCTCTGCCCGCCGTGTGCGGCCGCGTATGCCCGCAGGAGAACCAATGCGAGGGCAAATGCGTCCGGGGCATTAAGGGCGAAAGCGTGGGCATAGGCCGGCTTGAGCGCTTCGTGGCCGACTGGCACCGCGAGCACAGCAGCGAAACTCCCGCTATCCCCCAGCCCAACGGCCACAAGGTAGCCATAATCGGCGCCGGCCCCAGCGGCCTGACCGCCGCCGGTGATCTGGCGAAAATGGGCTACAAGGTCACCGTTTACGAGGCTCTGCACACCGCCGGAGGCGTGCTGGTCTACGGCATACCGGAGTTCCGTTTGCCCAAGGCCATAGTTCAGAAGGAGATCGACAACCTCAAGGCCATAGGCGTGGATATAGAAACAAATATGGTTATAGGCAAGGTGCTCACCGTCGACGAGTTGTTCGAGATGGGCAACGAAGCGGTGTTCATCGGCAGCGGCGCGGGACTGCCCCGATTCATGAATATCCCCGGCGAAAGCCTGAAGGGCGTTTACAGCGCCAACGAATACCTGACGCGGGTAAATCTTATGAAAGCCTACCGCCCCGACAGCAAAACTCCCATCAAAAAGAGCGGCAAGGTGGCCGTAGTCGGCGGCGGCAACGTCGCCATGGACGCCGCCCGCAGCGCCATGCGCCTCGGCGCGGACACGGTGTACATCGTATACCGCCGGGGCATGGAGGAGCTTCCCGCCCGTAAAGAGGAAGTCGAGCACGCCATGGAGGAGGGCATAATCTTCAAGACCCTCAACAACCCCGTGGAGATACTTGGCGACGAAAACGGCTTCGTTCGCGGCATACGCTGCATCGAAATGGAGCTTGGCGAGCCCGACGCCAGCGGACGCCGCCGCCCCGTTGAAAAGCCCGGCAGCGAGTTTGAGCTTGAAGTGGACACGGTGATAATGTCCATCGGCACCAGCCCCAACCCCCTCATTCGCAGCACCACCCCCGGTCTTGAGACCAACCGCCACGGCTGCATTATTACCGAGGGCGACAGCGGCCTGACCTCCCGTGAGGGCGTATACGCCGGCGGCGATGCGGTTACCGGTGCGGCCACGGTCATTTTGGCTATGGGCGCGGGCAAGAACGCCGCCAAGGCCATCGACGAATACATCAGATCCAAAAATAAGTAAAGCGGAGGCTTGGATAATGTCGACTGAGGATATGAAGGATTGTTTATATAACGAGGACAAAACCGTGCTTTACAGCGTGCCCAAGAACATCGTGGGCGAGGTGGAGGTGCCCGCCGGAGTAACCGAGCTTGGAGACGACGCCTTCCGTGGCTGCACCCAGCTCACAAAGGTGACCCTGCCCGAGGGCATAACCCGCGTCGGCGTCCTCTGCTTCGAGGGCTGCCGCAGCCTGAAAACGGTCAAGCTGCCGAAAACCGTGCGCTTCATAGGCGAATTTGCTTTCAAGGGCTGCTCCTTTCTTAAAAACATCGAGTTGCCCCGGAGACTTCGTTTCCTGGGTCAGGGAGCCTTTGAAAACTGCATATCTTTGGAGAGCATAGCCATTCCCGGCTCGGTGGACGCCGTGTCCCCATGGTGCTTTTACGGCTGTGTGGCTCTGCGCTATGTGGAACTCAGCGAGGGCATCAAGGTGCTGGGCGACCACGCTTTCCGCCAGTGTCCCAACATTAAAAATATCGTCCTGCCCGAAAGCCTGAAATTCATCGGCGGCTGGAGCTTCTGCGAGTGCGACGGGCTTCAGGAGATCACAATTCCCGAAAACGTTGAAATGATAGGCTCCTGCCCCTTCGCTTTTGCCAAAAACCTCAAGAGTATAGTGGTGGACAGCGCCAACACCCACTTTGTAAGCGTGGACGGCGCGCTGTACGTGAAGGATATGCACCGGCTCATCTGCTGCCCCATCGGCTACGAGGGAGAGTTCGCGGTTCCCTCCGACGTGAAGCATATCGGCAGCGGCGCCTTTTTGAACTGTATCGGTATAACGTCCATACGCTTCCCCGACGGGCTGGAATCCGTGGGCAATTACGCCTTTGAAGGCTGCCGTAGCCTTAAGGAAATAAAGCTGCCGCCGTCTGTCACCGATATAGGCGAGCGGGCATTTCAGGAGGAACAATAAAAAATCAGGGGTCATCGGTTGAACCGACGGCCCCTGATTTTTTATTTAATTTACCATTCCATACTTTCATATACATGATCCTGCCGTTCCATTCTTCTGCGGAGATGCATATAATCATACTCCTCTATCATTACCGTGTCGCCGCCCTCGCTGTAGGCGTACACCCTTCCCATTTCACTTACAACATTCGGGAACATCAGCGGCAGCTGTGAAACCTTGCGCGAAATTTTCGACTGGCTCAACTTACCGTTATCAAGACATATTACGTCTACATTTAAACTAATATTGCCTATTGTGTCTGTGATAATGTCTTTACTGTGCCAAATTTCGCACAAATCGCGCCATTTATTCCACAACTGTTTCGAAATTACCGAAACATTTTCCTCCGCGAGGTAAAGAATATAAGCGGAATTCCCGTTGAACTCCGGCAAATTCTCCCTCTCCTTTTTTTCCGTATACCAGTTTCCGTACGGATCAATAGTGTAAGCCGTTATCAGTCTCTCGCCGCCGTCGTCCGACGCCGCGCCTTCCGCCGTTTCAAACCCCGACTGAGAGTCCAGAGTGTTGTTGTAACGCATACGCATATTTTTGTTGCCGAGAACCTGATAAGCATTTTGAACCTTCCTCGCATAGATAGTATCTCCCGCTCCCATATCCGAAAGGATACCGTTATAAGCGGACTTTATCTGCGAGGTGTCCGCGTCCCTT
The DNA here is from genome assembly GCA_947630975.1 of uncultured Clostridia bacterium. GTDB lineage: Bacteria > Bacillota > Clostridia > UMGS1883 > UMGS1883 > JAFLUQ01. The sequence goes on along the minus strand of CANRJP010000008.1, from coordinate 4,160 downwards.
TTTACGCCAAGAATATTGTACAGACTTTCACCGCCTGTGCCGCCGCGCTTTTTCATCTAATTTCACCTCTTCCCCATTATAATACGATAAAACCTTTATTAACTATATTATACAACACAAAATAAGGTGTGTCAACCCATTTTTGCCTAAAAAATGTGAATATTTTATAAACTATATTTATAAAAGCATATATTTAGGATACTAAAATATACAAACTTTATTCGTGAGGTAGGAATAACATTTTTCTAATTTGTATATAAAGTTCGCATTCACGGCAAAATTTTTAAAATTTTTTTCAAAAAACCCTTGACAAAAAGGCCTTCATAGTGTATAATATATAAAGTGAGCGCAAGGTGAGCAAAAGGGGTGTCCTTGTTGGTGTAGCCCTTGATTTGGCCCGGTAGTACAGTTGGTTAGTACGCCAGCCTGTCACGCTGGAGGTCGAGGGTTCGAACCCCTTCCGGGTCGCCATACGCTGTCCTAGCTCAGCAGGCAGAGCACTTCCTTGGTAAGGAAGAGGTCGGCAGTTCGAATCTGCTGGACAGCTCCACAAAGGTCTGTACCGAAACGGTACAGACCTTTTTTGCCGCATTATTTATCTGTTATGATCCGTCGTTTATTTTTTATACTAATCCCTATTAAAAGCGTCAACCGAGGGGCGAGGATTTTTTGTGCCAGACAAGGAAGAGACCGCAGGCAATACTGTATGTATTGTCAAGGTTAATGACGCTGTATGGCACAAAAAAGGCCGCCGCGAATTGATGATTTTATTAGGGATTAGTATTAAAGGGCGATTTCCATGTGGTGGCACTGATATGGGTAACATTTTTCATGCTTTCCGGTAAAACAGTGTACACCAGCGGCGTAACGGCGCACATTACCGCCGCGTCAACCAGCTTCAGAGCTCCTGCTGATACTGCGTAGGCAAAAAAGCTTGGCGCACCGGCCGAAATCATGTTTCCGTAAATCATAAGTTCCCATCCGCTGCTGGGCGGACTGTCGCGCCAGATAGATATTACGGCGGACAGGACGGCGGACACCGCCACATAGCTTAAAGCCGCAAGCGGCAGCCGCTTCCATGATATTTTCCCCTTTTTTCTCAGCATAATTCCGAAGATTAGGGCACACGACGCCGTTATGGCGTAATAAATTATTGTGTCACTCATATAGATAGCGCTTGACTCAAAAAGGTTTGTGGCGTATCCGATCACAAGTCCCGCCGCTGGCTCAAGCGTTACCGCAGCGACCGCCGTACCCACGGTGTCAAGCCACATGGGCAGCTCAAATATGTGCGCGATCCAATATAGACCGATATTCAGGCCAAGACCGATGAGCATGACGGCGGCGTATTTTAATATCTCCTTCTTCCTGCTGTCATTCATTTCCTTCGGCCTCCCTTTCCTTTTCTTTTTCCTCGGAGTCAAGCTCGTCCATGAAGCCGGCCGTCACAACGCCCGCCGGCATGGCTATGATCGCAATACCGAAGAACGATGAGATCATACTTATGAACTGACCTATATCCGATTTGGGGTATATATCGCCGTAACCCACCGTCGTCAGAGCGGTGGTCGCCCAGTAAAGAGCGTCAAAAAATGTGGGAAAATTTTCAGCCGGCTCATAAATGAACATGACAAGAGCCGAAATAAAGATATAGGCCACGGCTATCAACAGTACGGACGCCAGAGTTCTCCCTTGCTTGCGGAAAACATTGAGAACCCTGCGGCAGCTCTTTGAATACTGCAAAAGCTTCACAAGACGCAATACTCTCAAAATCATGAAGCTCGAAGGAAGCAGCCCCAAAGTCGGCAGCAGACCCGCTATATCCATCAGAGCCAGCGGCGTGAAGGGATAGATGAAGAAGGCCCAAATCGAGTTGTTCTTCATACTCATGTCATACGTCATCCAGCGAAGTATATAATCAAAAAACAGTATATATACCGTAACCGACTCTAAAGCTTTGAATATCGGGGCGGAATTGTCCCTGAACATCATGGGAACGACGCTGATTATGGCCACAACCATTATGAACCAGTCATAACACAGTCCGTCACGCCGGTGCGCGTCGCTGTTGTGGATCAATCCGTAAATATATCTTCTCATTTTTCAATCACCATCCTTTGACCGTTTTCTCTTTCGTCATCCTCTACCACGGCTGCCGGTACGCTCTTATCGATGGATCGATAATCCGCCGGCGACCGAGGTATTAGCCGCAGCACCAAAAGCACAAGTCCGAGCCTCTGCGCCTTATAGGGCCGCCCTGGGTCGGCGGTCTTTTTTGCCGCTGGGGAGGCCGTCCGTTTCCGTCCATAATACACTTCCTCCATTTTACTATCCTTTTTTACATAATTATATCATACCATACATTTTTTTACAAGGAATTATTTTAAAAAATCTAAAAAATATTGACAAAATGATTTTTATGTGATAATGTGTTTCCATGAGCAAAAAATAGCAGGAGGAATTTAAAATGTCGAAACTAAAAAAACTCATGGCTCTGTTGGTCTGCACGGCTATGAGGCCCCTCTGTCCGGCTGTAGAAGTTAGCGTACAATAAAAATACCGCCCCGGAGCTTCCTCTCCCCGGGGCGGCGTTCGTTTTAAAAGGCTCTCTGTCAAGATAGGTTCTTTGACAATGGATACGGGAAAATAGACCCCACACGGTGTGCGCGGTTCGACCTCTCATTGCCTACTTGATCACACCTCCGCCGACGACCGCGTCGCCGTCGTAAAGCACAACGGCCTGACCTTTGGTTATGGCGCGTTGGGGGAGGTCGAATTCAACGTGGATCTCTTTTTCGCCGGTTTGAATTACCGTGGCCCAGTCCTCACGGTGGGAATAGCGGGTCTTAGCCCTGACTCTCAAGGGCTCCTTTATGCTGTCAACGGAAATGAGATTCAATTCTCCGGCGTCAAGGGCGGTCGAATACAAATCTCTGTCAAAGCCCAAAATCACACGGTTGTTTTCCACGTCTATCTCGCAGACGTACATTGAAGCGGGAAGGGCCAGTCCCAGTCCCCGCCGCTGGCCTATGGTATAATTGAAAATTCCCTTGTGGCGGCCAAGAACTTTGCCGTTTTTATCCACAAAATCCCCTTCGGGAAGGTTCTTTTTGCCGTGGGCGCGGATAAAGTCGCCGTATTTACCGCTCTGTACAAAACAGATGTCCTGGCTGTCATGCTTTTTCGCGTTCACAAAGCCCTGATTTTCCGCAATTTCCCGAACCTGTGACTTGGTCAGGCCGCCCAGCGGGAAAATAATATGCCTTAACTGTTCCTCTGTCAGGGAGTAGAGCACATAGCTTTGATCCTTGGCGGGATCGAGAGCCTTTTTCAGCAGATATCTGCCGTTTTCCTCTTCAATTCTGGCATAATGGCCGGTCGCCACATAATCGCAGTCCAGTTCCCTCGCCCTCTGAAAAAGCTTGTCAAATTTGAGAAAGCGGTTGCAGTCGATGCAGGGATTTGGCGTCTCCCCTCTTTCATAGGCGCTGATAAAACGGTCAATGACCTTTTCTTTGAAACGGTCGGAAAAGTTAAACACATAGTGAGGCATACCGAGACCGAAGGCCACGCTGCGGGCATCCTCCACATCCTCAAGGGAGCAGCAGGCGTGTTCGTTTGATATGTCGATGTCGCCGTTGGAAAACAGCTTCATTGTGGCCCCCACGCAGTCGAAGCCACGCTCCTTCATTAAATATGCCGCGACGGAGCTGTCCACTCCCCCGCTCATCGCTATAAGCGCACGTTTTTTCATGGCCGCACCTCCCGGAAGAAAATTATACCACAGCCGAGAATTTATGTCAATACAGTGTAAATTTTTTTGAAAGACGGTTGAAAAAATTCGGCGGCTGTGCTAAGATATATACATAAATCCGTCCCGCCTTGGAAAAACTACCTTAGAAAAAACGAAAAGGGGTTTTTAAAATGGATCTTAAGGGGTCGAGGACCGAGGCAAATCTTATGTCCGCCTACGCGGGAGAGTCGCAGGCGCGGAACAAATATTGCTTCTATGCCACAAAAGCCCGGGAGGACGGTTATGAACAGATTGCGGACATATTTGAAGAAACCGCGGAAAATGAAAAAGCTCATGCGGAAATATGGTTTAAGCTCATTCACGGAGGAAATTTTGCCGGAACTGCGGAAAACCTTCGGGACGCGGC
>CANRJP010000007.1 GCA_947630975.1 uncultured Clostridia bacterium | reverse complement strand
GCCCACTCAATGCAAATACCATACCGAATATTTTCTTTTTTTGAGGAAATTGGTTCATATCTATTGACATCACAGAGTCAGCGAGTAAAAAAATTCAACAAAAGTATTGCATTGAGCGCCTTTTTTTGATATAATAAACAATTAAAGAGGTGCTTTATGTGAAAAAAACTTTCATTGTAATATTGACTTTACTGCTCGTTTCATTATCCGTTCCCTTTTCCGATCACGTGAGCGCGGAGGAAACTCCCGTCAGAGGCGTGTGGGTATCATCGGTGTTCAATATCGACTATCCTTCCGCTCCGGGTCTCAGCGACGAGCAGCTCCGTCAGGAGGCCGACAATATTATCAGTAACTGCGTCGCCACAGGCATGAACGTAATTTATTTTCAGGTGCGGCCCTGCGCCGACGCGCTGTACAACTCGACGATATTTCCAAAAAGCCGGTACCTTACCGGCGGCGGGAACGGTTACCTTTCCTTCGATCCCCTGGCCTACATGGTTGAGCTGGCTCACGCAAACGGCATACAGCTCCACGCCTGGCTCAATCCCTACCGTGTAACGACGCACAACGGCGACGATCTCAATCTCTTCCCGGCCAACAGCCCTCAGCGGCTCCATCCGGAATACCTCATGCGGGCCGGGGACGGCAACTACTTTTTCAATCCCGCCCTTCAGGAGGTCAGGGATCTGATCACCGCCGGAGTGGTGGAAATTCTGGACAACTACAATGTGGACGGCATCCACTTCGACGACTATTTTTACCCCGACACATCCTTTGACGACAGCGCCCAGTTTGCCGCCTCGAGCCAAAGCGACCTGACTCAGTGGAGGATAGAAAACGTGAACGCCCTTGTTAAGCAGGTCAGCGAAGCCGTACACGCCAGAGGGTCGGTTTTCGGCATCAGTCCAAGGGGCATTTGGGCCAACGCCAACGAAAACGCCCTCGGCAGCGCCACAAACGGCGGCGGCAGCCTGAACTCCATTTACTGCGACAGTTTGAGGTTCATCAAAGAGGGCTGGGTGGACTACATCTGCCCCCAGATCTACTGGAACATCGGCTTTGAAATAGCGGACTACGCTATTCTTGTGCCGTGGTGGTGCGAGGCGGTGAAGGACACCGACGTTAATCTGTACATAGGAATGGCCGATTACCGTATACCGGAGGCAAAAGCTGGCAGCGTTTGGAGCGGCACCGCCGAGCTGGCGCGGCAGCTTGAGCTGAACAAGTCTTATCCCGCCGTAAAGGGCGACGTTCACTTCAGTTACGGCTCCATAGTTCAAAACCCCGACATATTCAACTTTTACGTTTCGGTCAGGCAGACCGCGCCCTCGGCGTTCATGCCGGTGCGGTCGTCAATGGCGTTCATGCTGAAACAAAATATAGTCAACGTAGTGAAAAGTTTGATATTCGATTAATTCTATTATTAATATCTAACCGATATACCCCTCCGCTTTTGGAGGGGTATATTTTTTTGTCCAGCCAGTTCTTTTGATTTTACAATTCACTGTCTACTTTATACTAATCCTAAATTGAAATCATAAATATGCGATTTTATCATGGTAACAATGACAGATAAAAAAGGCTTCCCCTCGAGGGGAAGCTGTCGGCGAAGCCGACTGATGAGGTGTAGCCGCCGTAAGGCGGCGTTAGTGTAACCGTAAACGTATAACGGATGCTTCGCATCCTACACGTCGTCGTCGCAAGCTCCATATCGTCCGTTCCGTTTTTTCAAACCGGAACGGGACTCATTACGCTGCGTCTCCTCTCCCCCACAAACAACTTCGTTGTTCGTGGGGTTCCTGCGGGCCACCGTCAGACTATGTCTGTCCCCTAAAAAGGGAAGGCTTATCGTCTTGCAGCAAAAATTCTCGTCGCTCGGTGTCACCTTTTTATTGAGAATTAGTATTAAAACTGTTGATATTCCGCCTCACAGTCACGCATGGCGAGAATGGTTCGGCTGATGAGATCGTCCAAATCCCAGCCCAGCATTTCAGCGCCTTTCTGTATTACATCGCGGGAACAGCCCGCCGCGAAACTTGGAGTTTTAAATTTTTTCTTTACCGACTTCAGCTCCAAATCGGACACGCTCTTCGACGGTCTCATTATGGCAACGGCCCCGATTAGGCCGGTGAGCTCGTCCACCGCGTACAGCACCTTTTCCATCTCATGCTCCGGCTTTACGTCCACCGTCAGGCCGTAGCCGTGGCTGGCGACGGCATGGATGAGCCGTTCCTCCGCGCCGTATTCCCGAAGTATCTCCTGCTCCTTCACGCAGTGTTCATCGGGATAGGCCTCAAAATCCAGGTCGTGGAGCAGACCCACCGTGCCCCAAAAATCCTCCTCCCCGCCATAACCAAGCTCTCGGGCAAAATACCGCATAACGCCCTCGACAGTTACGGCGTGTTTGAGGTGGAACGGCTCCTTGTTCCACCGGCAGAGCAGTTCCCAAGCCTCATCTCTCGTAATCGGCTTCGACATATAAACGCCTTCTTCCATATAGTATTTAGGGCGCGACCCAATGCGGGCCGCGCCCATTCTTTGATACGTCAGTTGAGCAGACTGTTGAGGTAGCTTATAACATTCTCCTCATCGTCGTAGAGCACGGTCGTCTTGTGACTGATAACGGTCACGCCGTCCCATACGGTTACGTGACGATTCATTGCCCTTGCAAGGTCAGTGACGGGCGCGTACAAAACGTCGTCCTTCGTCACAGCACCGTTCAGGATCGCGGAGCCGCCGTTTACCGTGTCGGTAAGGGTATATCCGCTCTCGCCGTTTTCAAGCTCAAAGCCGAAATATCCGGCGGCAGTTTCTACCGGCAGATAAAGAGTTCCGTCAGCCGTATAGCTGCCGGCCTCGACAACTTCTCCGTCCATATACATCTTTCCGTCGGCGGCGGCAAGCGCGTTCCAGAGACGGCGCTTGAGGTACGGCGCGTTGTTCTCCTCAACGCCGCCAACCCAGCGGGAGGTCTCGCAGCCCGCCAGCAGGAAGGCTCCGTAGCCGAAGGGCTGGTCGGAGGACTGGGCAGTGGCTCCCTGAGCGGCGGTAGAGCCGATGGCCTGTGTATAGCCCACTTTTCCGCTGTCCTGAAGAGCCACCTCGGAAAGGTACTTCCAGCCTCGAAGGGCGGGCTCAAGGTAAGTGTCCTCATCAAGAAGACCGCTGTTGATGCCCCAGAACAGGCCGTAGGTAAAGAACGCGGTACCGCTGGTCTCGTAGCCCCAGTCGTTGCCGTTCTGGCCCTTGGGATAATCCTGAAGCATGGACTGGGTCCAGAAGCCCCGACCCTCGTCGTCCTGCATCTGGCAGGCGATAATGGACGCGGCAAGCTCCTTGTAAAGGTTCACAAAGTAGCCGTAGCTCTCATGGCTCTCGGGAAGGTCGGTGAGAACCTTGGCAAGTCCGGCGAATACCCAGCCGTTACCCCGGGCCCAGAAGTTCTTTTCACCTTCGTGGCCGGGATTTTCATTTTGCGGGTAAACGTAACCGCCGTCTCTGTAAAACAGATTTGCGTAGTTGTCCGGGTCTGTCAAATTTCCGCCCTGCCTGTGACTTTCCTTGTACTCGCCGGCGGAGGTGGTATATTCCTCGCCTTCATTGGGTATGCCGCACTCGCCGTCATACATAAGCTCGGCGGCAAACTTGTAGTATTCGTACAACTTGTCAAGATAAGTTTCGTCGCCGGTGGTAAGGTACATCTTGGTCATCACGGGCGTAACCATGTACAGGGAGTCGGCCCACCACCAGAAATCGTCGTTATCCTTTGTTATCTGATAACCCATGACCTCCTTGGCGCGGTCAATATTAGCCCTTGACGGGTCTAACATATACATATCCAAATACGACTGGAAACATATCTGCCAATCGCCGAAGAGCACGGCGTTACTGCCCTGTGACTGATTATAGCCCCAAGTCCAGTTTTCCGGATTTCCTCCATAGTTATTGCCCTGCCACCGGGCGGAATTACCCCAGTTTACGGAATAATTCAAATAGTCTTCATTGCCGAAGGTCAAATATGCCTCAATATTGCCGGTGTGGTAAGCGGCGGTATCCCAAAAGGCTATATCGATGCCGTTGACAACCTGATCATATCTCCATGTATTCTGACGGTAATCATTGGCGCGGATCACGTTTTCCTTAACGCTGTCATACTCGGGAATAAGCGCCAGTATCTCGTCGCTGTACTTGGCCGGGTCGGGCAGAGCCGAAACCTCTATGGCCTTGCCAAGGGGCCGCGCCGTGCCGTCCTCCCAGATATATATCATTATATTCTCGTCGGCCGTCCTGTCATAGCCGCCGACGTTTACGGACAGCTCGGCCCGTCCCTTCATATTGGGCAGGAGCTGCTTTTTCTCCACATCGACCTTTGACAGGCCGCCGTCCGCGTCGTATCTGGCCACGATAACGGACACGGTTCCGTTGCCGGCGCCGGTATTGGCCGCGTCCGCGTTGACGGACACGCTGTACAGCGACGGATCGTCGCCCAAAAGCTCGGCGCTGTAGTTTGCGCTGACGCCCTCGTAAAGTCTGCCCTCAACGGTCACGGTATGCACGGGCTCGGTGACGGCTCCGCCGCCGGAGGTAACGGATGTGCCGTTAAGCTGGGGATAATAGCCGAGAAGCTCGTCCTCGTCAACGGCGGTTCCGGTGCGGATCGGAAATTCGACATCGTTGGCACTGTAACCGGCCTCGGGGTCAGAATATTTTACCTTGACAAGGCTTTCGTAACCAAGGAGAACGCCGCCTCCGCTGTAATATCTGCCGTAAGCCTTGACCGTGGCGGGCACCTCGAGGCCGTCGGCGTCGCCGGTTATCTCATAAACGCCGTAATCGCCGGGAACCTCCGCCTCAAAGGTCACGGGCAGCTTTGTCATAAATCTGCCGGTTCTGAGGACAGCCTCGGTTGGGAGCGAGGGAGCCTCGTCATAATAGCAGCTGACGGTTATGTCGTCAAAACCGTAGGCGGTCGTTTCCTCAACGTTTATTGTCACGGTATCATTGTTCCCGTCCACCGTGTCCATATGGCCGCCGCTCACATACTCATAGACCCTGCCGTCTTTTACGAGAAGGTCGCGTCTGTCAGCGTAGTCGAAGGGCTTGCCGATCCGGGCAACCGTCTGTTCCGTTAAAACGGTATCATCTCCGTCCACATAGTTTACGTCGACAAGCTGACCCTTATAGGAATAGCTGAGCGTGGGAGAATTTGTGCCGTGCTCCTTTGAATAGAAATATGTGGCGCAGGTGTCACAGCTTATATAAAAGCTGTAGTATTCCCAATCCGGGTTTTTCATCACATAATCCGATACATCGAACTCCAGCCATACATCTGTGGCCGAGCTGTAAAGACCGGCCTTGGCAACCTCGGTGGAGTTGGCCAGCAAAGCGTCCTGGCTGTTCCAAGTAAGGGAATTTTCATCCCAGTCATTATCGATAGCGTGGAGGGTATAGGTGACGTAAGACGTGTTGTCGATATAATCCACATATATCCGCAGCTTCGCGCCGAGAACATCTTCACCGCCGCCGCTGAACCGAAGGAAGGTATAGCGGTTGGTGCCGGCCGCGCTCTGGCCGCCGCCGGTGGAATTGACCCGCAAATCACCGTCGCTGCCGAAATTGCTGTTTCTGTTTCCGTCGGTGGTATAGGTGTCGGCCACGGCGGAAGCGTTGACGACAGCCTCAATAATGAATTCGACTCTCACGGAAAGCTTCACATCGGGATAGTTTGTCAAGCAGCCCTCCAAAGTGAAGGTTTCGCCCTTTTCCACCTTATCCCAAGGCATCTCGTCCCAAGTTACGTATTCCGCCGATGGCTCGCTCCGGTGAGAGAAGGTGACCTGCGCCGTAGCGGGCAGAACGGGCGTTCCGCCGAAGGGGGCGAATACCGTTTCCGCCACCTCGGCCTTTGTCACTTCAAAAACGGTGACATGAGCAGTGGCGCTACCGCCGTTAAACGTACCTTTTACGTCAAACTCGCCCTTTTGGGCATAATTTTCAGGATCTATATCCTCCCATTCGACCGAAACGGAGGCGGTGTCGCCGGTCTGATAGGTGACGGTCACCTGCTCCGGAAGTTGGGGCTCCCGTCCCTTATAGGTCTCAACATTTGGGCTTTCGGACGATTCCGCCTTAAAGACAGTGTATACCGCGTCGACGGTGCAGTCACCGTCGGAGACCGCGTCGATGCTCAGCTTGGACTTGGCCCGGGACAGGCTGTAAACCGTGCCATCATATTCATAAGTATCGCTCACCATCATGGTATAGGCCGAGCCCTCGGGTCTTTCCTCGGTCGAGGTCTCGCGGTGTATCTCGTTCCCCTCGGCGTCCTGAACTATTATGTTTTTTGTCACCGTAATTTTACGGAAGGGATTGCTCACGTCGTAGAGAGCCGCCACTTCCTCGGCGCTGAGAGACCTCCCGTATATTCGGATATTGTCCATTTTTCCCTTGAAATCAGGGTTGTTGGTCTGCTCGTTCCAGTCGCTGTACCACTGATTGCGTCCGATAAAGAGGCCGTTGGCCGCGCCGGAGGTGTCGCCCAAATCACCGAGGCCCCTGGTCATTCCGGTTTGTGCGAAGGTTTTTTCACCGCCGTTGATATAAGCGGTCATGGTTTGATCCGCTTTGCTGTAGGTCACGGTGAGCATTCCCCACTTGCCGGCAAAATAGTTGTCCGGATTATCTTTAGAAACACCTTCTCTATCGATTTCTCTGTCACGGAAGGAGAGGTTGCCGTTTGAAACATTATATTGGAAAAATATGCTGTTGTAGTTATCATCGCCATTAACGCCCCGGTTGCCGAAGTCAAAAAGCCGCTGATCCTTACCGTCAAAACCGTTGTAGGCCGTGTCGGCGTTGACCCACATGGAAATCGACCAATCGTCCAGCCCCTGATTGAAGTTGTCCGGCAGCTTAAGGGCCGCGCCGGTCACAGTCCCGAACATATCCTCGAAGCCTGGGAACACCGCGGCGCCGTCCTGAATTGTAAGAACCCTATCGCCCATCCAACCCCTGGAGTTCTCCACGGAGGCATCGTTGCCGTTGCCGCTCATGTCTTTGACGGTGTCCGGTCTCTGGCCGTCAGTATCAAACGTGTAGTTGGCGATCATACCGCTGTTAAGTGCGGCCTTGGGGTCGTCGGTGACAATAACGGTAACTTCAACCTCAATATCCGTATCCTTAACGGCGCCCTTAACGGTAAAACTGCCGACAGAGGCGTAGTTCGCGGCGGGGACTTCAGCCCATACGACCTCCGCTTCGCCGGAAGAAGAATTGCTGTAGTTCACCCGAACTTTGGAGGGCAGACAGGGGGCGCTGCCGACGAGGGTATAAACATCGTCAACGGGCAAAGCTTCCACTATGACCTTTTCCGCCATGGGATTTGTAGTGTTATAAAGCTCGGTTATCTCATCGGCGGTGAGCGTCCGTCCGTAAAGGCGCACATCGTCCATCAGACCTTTGTATTCGGGATTATCCTCTTGGGTGTTTACATCATTATTGAGGTACCACTGAGTCCTGCCCAAGAACATTCCAAAATCGTCGGAAATCCCAATATCGCCGATAGTGCGGGTAAAGCCGTCCTTGCCCGCGGCCTCGCCCTGATCGTTTATGTATACAGCCGCCCTTTTTGTGTCCGCGTCGTATGTCACCGCCAGCAAAGTCCATGTGTCGGCAATCACCCCGCTCTGAGTTTGAACATAGCTGTTAGGGTCGTCCTTATCATTCGCGATAGCGCGATCCTGAAAACGCAGCTCACCGGCAGAGCCTTTATAGCGGAGGAAAATGCTGTCGGAGGTGTTCGTGCCGCCAAAGTCAAAGAACCGCTGCATCCTGTCCCAGTACCCGTAAGAGCTGTCGGGCTTGACCCACATGGTCACGGTATAGCTGCCGGTCACTCTCTCTTTGACGGAGTCGGGTATTCTTATGGCCGCGCCGTTTACATATACGTTGTTCCTGCCCTGACGCACCGACTCGCCGCCCGGGAACACTGCGGCGCCGTTTTCCACAGTTATCTCTTTTGTTACGGTCTGCTGGCCGCCGGGACGGAAACTCTGATATTGTTTGTTCTGCACCTGTCCGTTATAGCCGTTGCCGGTCACGTCGGTTATGACATTGGGGCTGACGCCGTCGGTGTCAAAGGTGTAGCGCAGCACAAGGCCGTCGTCGAGGCCCTCCGCCGCAAAACTTACTGCCGGGAGCGCGGTCACGAGCATGACCGCCGCCACCAGTAGAGCCGAAATCTTTTTCATAAACATAACCTCTCCTTTTCGGGATTGATTGACTGAGATGCCCGTCAAAGCATATTATAACGTAATTATATCACCACTGTATATTAATTGCAAGTGTCGGGAATGTTAAATTCTTGTTAACTCGTAAAAATTTTTTGAAAAAATTTTTGAAAAATACTTGCAATTTTAAAATTCCGTGTTATAATAGAAGCACAATCGAACACAAATAACCAAAGACTGTGAAAAGGAGCAGTAAGATTCCGGAAGTCCCCAGAGAGCCGGCGGGCGGTGTGAGCCGGCGGCGGAAAGAGTCCGAACTCGCCTTGGAGTCGCTTGCTGAACCCCGGTGCGCCGGGTCATAGGTTAAGACGGAGGCCGACCGTTACAGCGGCAGGATATGAACGTATCCGTAAAGTGCGCCTTTTTGGCGAAATAGAGTGGTACCGCGGAGCAGCCCGGCTTCGTCTCTATGTGGAGACGGAGCCTTTATTTGTGGAAAAGCCGTGATTTTATGGATTTACCAAACCGCAAACATCCGAGACTTAAAGACTATGATTATTCATCTGTCGGCGCATATTTTATAACTGTGTGCGCAAGAAACAAGGAATGTATTTTTTCCCGCATAACCGTAGGGCGCGACGACCCCGGCGCGCCGGAAACAGCCCTGTCGTCACGCGGGAAAATAGTAGAAAAATATATTCTGAGCATACCAAAGGCTTATGCTGATATTACTGTTGAGAATTATATAATTATGCCAAATCATGTACATATTTTAATGACGATAAATGACAATGCCAAAGCCGTTTCCGAAAACTACGGCGCGCCGAGGTCGTCGCGCCCTACCGTATCGTCGGTCATTGGCGCGTTAAAGCGCTTTACCAACCGGGAAACGGGAGAGAAGCTTTGGCAGACGAGTTTTTACGACCACATTGTCCGCGATGAAAACGATTTTTTGACCCGATGGCAGTACATAGACAAAAACCCGGCAAAATGGTATTATGAGTTACGTTAGCAATATTTCTTAATATAAATAACTATTTTTTGAAAGGAGCAACGGTTATGAAAAATTACCAAAAGTATCAAAGGGGCTACTTTATGCCTCCTGTCAATGAACTGAAATGGGCGAAAAAGGAGTACATCGACCGCGCCCCCGTATGGTGCAGCGTTGACCTGCGGGACGGCAATCAGGCCCTTGTGGTGCCCATGAGCCTTGAGGAAAAGCTTGAGTTCTTCCAGCTTCTCGTCGAGGTGGGCTTTAAAGAGATTGAGGTGGGCTTCCCCGCCGCAAGCGAGACGGAGTACGAGTTCGTCCGCGCCCTTATCGAAAAAAACCTCATTCCCGAGGACGTCACCATTCAGGTTCTTACCCAGTCGCGGGAACACATAATCAGAAAAACCTTTGAATCCCTGAAGGGCTGCAAGACCCCCGTCATAGTACACCTTTACAACTCCACAAGCGTGGCCCAGCGCGAACAGGTCTTTAAAAAGAGCAAGGAAGAGATAACCGAAATAGCTGTTTCCGGCGCGAAGCTGCTGAAGGAGATCGCCTCCGAAATGGAGGGCAACTTCCTCTTTGAGTACTCTCCCGAAAGCTTCACCGGCACCGAGCCCGAGTACGCCCTGGAGGTCTGCAACGCCGTTATCGACGTGTGGCAGCCCACTCCCGACCGCAAGGTGATAATCAATCTGCCCGTGACCGTGGAGATGTCTCTCCCCCACGTTTACGCCAGCCAGATAGAGTACATGAGCGACAACATGAACCGCCGCGACAGCGTGGTTCTGTCCCTGCACCCCCACAACGACCGGGGCTGCGGCGTGGCGGACAGCGAGCTGGGTCTGCTGGCCGGCGGCGACCGGATAGAGGGAACGCTTTTCGGCAACGGTGAGCGCACCGGCAACGTGGACATCGTGACCTTGGCTCTGAATATGTTCAGTCACGGCGTCGATCCCAAGTTAAACCTCGAAAATCTGCCCTTCATAGTGGCGGCCTACGAGCGCCTTACCGGCATGACCGTGGGCGAGCGCAGCCCCTACGCCGGACGGCTGGTGTTCGCGGCCTTCAGCGGCTCCCATCAGGACGCCATCGCCAAGGGCATGAACTGGCGTGAGGAAAAGCACCTCGACGGCTGGTCGGTGCCTTATCTGCCAATCGACCCCCACGACGTGGGACGCGAGTACGAGAGCGACGTTATCCGCATCAACAGCCAGAGTGGCAAGGGCGGCATCGGCTATTTGATGGAAAAGCAGTTCGGCTACGACCTGCCCCCCAAGATGCGGGAGGTGTTCGGCTACGCGGTGAAGTCCGTGTCCGACCATCTGCACAAGGAACTGTCCCCCGACGAGGTACTGGATATCTTCCTCAAGGACTTCATCAACGTTTCCGACCCCATGAAGCTGATGGAATGTCACTACGTACAGCGCAACGGCATCGAGGCCGAGGTGACAATAGAAATGAACGGCGACACCCTTGTGCTGGCCGGTCACGGCAACGGCCGTCTGGACGCGGTGTGCAACGCCCTGTGCGACCGCTATCATCCGGGCTTCTCGGTAGTCACCTACAAGGAGCACGCCCTTGAAAAGGGCAGCAAGAGCCGCGCCATCTCCTACATCGAGATAAGCGACGGCAAGACCTCCTCCTGGGGCGCGGGAAGGAACACCGACATCATGACCTCCTCGGTTTACGCCCTTATCAGCGCCATTAACCGCCTGGAAAAGGCCGGCAAATAATGAATACCCTCTCCCTGAACGACAGGCTGTTCCGTGAGTCCGTGCCGAAGGGCGGCCTGTGCATCGACGCCACCGCCGGCAACGGCCACGACACGGCAAAACTGTGCGGTCTTGTGGGTCCAAACGGACGGGTGACGGCCTTCGACATCCAGCCCCAAGCCGTGGAAAACACCAAAAAGCGGCTGAAAGAGCTGGGGCTGGATAACGCCGAGGTCATACTCGACAGTCACGCAAACATGGAAAAATACGCCGAACCGGGCACGGTTGATTTTATCGTGTTCAATCTGGGCTGGCTTCCCGGAGGAGACCACTCGGTCTTTACTCATGCCGAAAGTACGGTTGCCGCTATTGAGGCGGGGCTGAGGCTGCTCCGTGACGGCGGAAAAATTTCCCTTTCCATATATTACGGCGGCCGCAGCGGTTATGAGGAGCGGGACGCCCTGCTGGAATATCTGGCCGACTTAGACCCGAGCAGATACACCGTGCTGCTGACCCGCTTTTACAATCGGACGGGAGATGTTCCCATTTCGGCGGTTATCGTAAAAGGGATATAATTTTGCTTAATAAATGCTTTCAACCCTTGAGTAAACACTGAATAAATAGCGCCTGCGGCTCAGCACGACGCCTGGCGGCCAAATTTCCTCGATACCGCGTCAAAAATGCTCGAAATACACAAAGTATTTCTGCGCTTTTTTCCTTGTCTCGAGAAAATTATGTCTCGCCAATCGCCGCACTGTATTTAATCAGTGTTTACTTGAACGGTCTGCACGATTTTTTTGTACAGCCCCATGCCTCCAAATTACATTGTGAGTTTATTTACAACAACATTGCACAAATTCATAATGCTTCGGTGCGTCCCGATAAATCGGGCGCACTTTTTCTTTTTACGTTTATTCTGTATAATTATTTCATTTAAGTGTACAAATTGTAATTAAACTGTAATTATTTAGAAATTTTACTTTACATTTTTGTCCCGATGTGCTATAATGTTTATAATTGTATAATTAACGCTGAGAAAAGGAATGATCTGTCATGTCAAATATATTCGCCGACCGGGCGGCCGGTCTGTCCGGCAGCGCAATCCGCGCCACCTTCAAGCTCCTTGCCGACCCGGAAATAATCTCCTTTGCCGGGGGCGCTCCCTCGCCGGATCTGTTCCCCACGGCGGAGCTGGAGGAAATTTCGGCCCGCATATTCCGCGACAACGGAGTGAAGGCTCTTCAGTACGGCATAACCGAGGGCTACGGCCCCCTTCAGGATTTTGTTAAGGCCAGGCTGGTGAAGCAGGGCATAATAAAAGAAAAGGACGCCGTGATAATAACCACCGGCGGTCAGCAGGTCATCGACCTGACAGCCCGCGCCCTTGTCAACGAGGGCGACGTCGTGGCCGTGGAGCGGCCCAGCTTCGTGGGCGGCCTGAACAACTTCCGCAGCTATAACGCCCGCCTCGCGGACGTGCCGGTGGCGGAGGACGGCCTTGATCTGAACGCCTTCGAGGAGCTTTTGAAGAGGGAAAGGGTGCGCCTGCTCTACACCATTCCCACCTTCCAGAACCCCAGCGGCATAACCATGAGCCTTCAAAAACGCCAACGCCTGTTGGAAATGGCGGAAAAATACGACTTCTTCATTCTCGAGGACAATCCCTACGGCGAGCTCCGCTATCGGGGCGAGGAAGTGCCCACGATCAAGAGCATGGACGAAAAGGGACGGGTAATTTACGCCGGAAGCTTCAGCAAGATACTCTCCCCCGGTCTGCGCATAGGCTTCACCAGCGCTCGGGAGGACATTCTGGAAAAAATGGCCGTCATAAAGCAGATAGTGGACGTCCACACCCCCGTGCTCAACCAGATGATAGCCTACGAGTTTGTGACGAATTACGACATCGACGCCCATATCCAAAGGAGCCGCGAACTCTACGGCCACAAGTGCGCCGTGATGCTGGAGGCCATGGACGGCTGCTTCCCCGAATACTGCCGTTACACCCGGCCCGAGGGCGGCATCTTCCTGTGGTGTACACTGCCAGAAAGGTTCGATTCTCAGGAGCTGTTCAACCGGGGCGTGGAGAAAAAAGTGGCCTTCGTGCCCGGCAGCAGCTGCATGATCGACCTGAACAGGAAGTATTCCGAGTTCCGGCTGAACTACTCAAATTCCTCGGATGAGAACATAGTGAGGGGAATAAACATCCTCGCGGAAGTAATCAAAAATTATTGAAGGTGACGCGCAATGATAAACGACAAAAAGGTGATACTTTCGGGAATACAGCCCTCGGGCGACAGCCTTACCCTCGGCAACTACATGGGCGCCCTGAAAAACTGGGTCAAGCTCCAGGACGAGTACAGCTGCGTGTACATGATAGCCAATATGCACACCATAACTCTCCGTCAGGAGCCGGCCAAGCTCCGTGCACGGACGCTGTCACTGCTGGCCCAGTACATCGCCGCCGGTCTTGACCCGGAAAAGAACGTGTTCTTTATACAAAGTCAGGTGTCCGCCCACGCCGAGCTGGCGTGGATACTCAACTGCTACACCCAGATGGGGGAGCTGAGCCGTATGACCCAGTTCAAGGACAAGAGCCAAAAGCACGCCGACAACATCAACGCCGGTCTTTTTGACTACCCTGTGCTGATGGCGGCGGACATTCTCCTCTATCAGGCGGACATGGTGCCCGTGGGCAAGGATCAGAAGCAGCACATCGAGCTGACAAGGGACATCGCCCAGCGTTTTAACGGAATATACGGCGACGTGTTCACAATTCCCGACCCATATATTGCCCCGCCCAGCGCGGGCTCCAACATAATGGGCCTTCAGGATCCGACGTCAAAAATGAGCAAAAGCGACCCCAACCCCAACGGCTGCATATACATCCTCGACCCGCCGGAGGTCATAATAAGGAAGATAAAGCGTGCCGTTACTGACTCCGAGGCCGAGGTGGCCTACCGCGAGGGCAAAGACGGAGTGAACAACCTGCTGACCATCTATTCCGTGGCTACGGGCAAGTCCATCGACGAGGCCGTGGCGGAGTTCGTCGGCAAAGGCTACGGGGACTTCAAGGCCGCCGTGGGCGAGGCCACGGCCGAGTGTCTGCGGCCCATTCAGGAGAAATACAACGACCTTATGAAAAATAAGGATTATCTGGAAAGCGTGTACAGAAGCGGCGGAGACACCGCCCGGCGCATCGCCGGACGCACTCTCGCCAAGGTTCAGAAAAAGGTGGGCTTTATCCTTTAAAAATGGGGTGAAACTTATGAATACGAGCATATTATTTGCCTTTATCACCGCCTTTGTGGTGTCCTTTCTTTTGACGCCGCCGGTAAAAAAGCTGGCCTTTAAAATCGGTGCGGTGGACGTGCCCAAGGACAACCGCCGTATGCACAAAAAGCCCACCGCTCTGCTGGGCGGGCTGGCCATCTTCGCCGGATTTCTTGTGGCGGCCCTGATCTTTGTGCCCATTGACAAGCCCTTCCGCGGGATTTTGCTGGGCAGCATAGTCATAATTGTCATGGGCATATTTGACGACATTTACGCCCTTGGCGCCAAGCTGAAGCTGGTCATTCAGATTGTGGCGGCTCTTTTTCCCGTACTCAGCGGCGTAAAAATAGACATCATCGCCGTGCCCAAATTCATCGACGCTTACGGCTATCTTGACCTGAAATATTTTTCCGTACCTCTGACCATACTGTGGATAGTGGCCGTGACCAACGCCATAAATCTGCTGGACGGGTTGGACGGGCTGGCCTGCGGGGTTTCGTCCATATCATCACTGACAATGCTCTGCATAGCCCTGCTGGTAGGAGAACCCGATATAGCCTACGCCACGGCGGCCCTGACGGGAGCCTGCTTCGGCTTCCTCCCCTACAACTTCAATCCCGCCAAGCTCTTCATGGGTGACACCGGCGCCCTTTTCCTGGGCTTCATGCTGTCAACCCTGTCGATACAGGGTCTGTTCAAGGGCTACGCGGTCATAAGCTTGGCGGTGCCCTTCCTGATTTTGGGTATGCCGCTGTTTGACACGGCTTTCGCCATGCTGCGCCGTGCCAAAAATCACAGACCCATCATGAGTCCCGACCGGGGCCACCTCCACCACAGGCTGGTGGACGCGGGACTGAGCCAAAAACAGGCCGTCATCGCCATATACGCCGTGTGCGCGGCGCTTTGCGTCATAGCCGTGGGCCTTATCTGGACGGGAGCGGTAAGTCTGCTGGCAATACTGATAGTGATGATCGCATTCACCCTCTTCATGACCCTCATTCCGAGGATACTGAACACCGACACCAAAGATGAAAGCAAAAAGGACGAAAACAAAAAGGATGAAAATAACCGGAAAGGAGACGCGCAGAGCAAATAGCTGTGCGCCATAAAGAAAAATGTTGAAGGTTTTTACAGTTTTCGGTACAAGACCGGAGGCCATTAAAATGGCTCCGCTGGTATACGAGCTGCGGAAGCGGCCCGAGATCGACTGCCGGGTCTGCGTCACCGCCCAACACCGTCAGATGCTGGACATGGTTCTGAATTTGTTCAAGCTTACCCCGGACTACGATTTGGACATTATGCAGGACAGGCAGACCCTGGCCGGAATAACCACACGCGCCCTGACGGGCCTTGAGGAGGTATTCCGCAAGGAAAAGCCCGATCTGGTGCTGGTTCACGGCGACACCTCCACCACCTTTGCGGGGGCCTTGGCCGCCTATTACAATCAGGTAAAGGTGGGGCACGTGGAGGCGGGTCTGCGAACCGGCGACAAATACTTCCCCTTTCCCGAGGAAATGAACCGCAAGCTCACCGGCGCCATCGCCGACCTGCACTTCTCACCCACCGTCAACAACAGGGCCAACCTGCTTAAGGAGGGAGTTGACCCGGCCCGTATTTTCGTAACCGGCAACACCGTGATAGACGCTTTCCACACTACGATAAGGGACGACTTCTCCTTCGCCGGAACTCCTCTGGAAAATATCGACTGGAGCAAACGCGTGATACTTATGACCGCCCACCGCCGGGAAAATCTGGGTGAGCCGCTGCACAACATCTGCCGCGCCGTGGCCCGCATAGTTCGGGAATTCCCCGACGTTGAGGTGGTTTATCCCGTCCATCTCAATCCCGCTGTCCGCGACACGGCGACCGAGGTTCTGGGCGGTATGCCGAGAGTACACCTCATAGACCCGCTGGACGTGGACGTGCTCCACAACGCCATGAGCCGCTGTTATCTTGTCATGACCGACAGCGGCGGGCTTCAGGAGGAGGCTCCCGCTCTGGGCAAGCCTGTGCTGGTGCTCCGGGGAGAGACCGAGAGGCCCGAGGCCGCCGAGGCCGGAACCGTGAAAATCGCCGGCGTTCACGAGGAGGTAATCTATTCCCTCGCCCATCAGCTTTTGACCGACGGGGCCGAGTACAGCAAAATGAGCCACGCCGTAAACCCCTACGGCGACGGCAACGCCAGTCGCCGCATAGCCGACGCAATTCTGTACCACTTCGGGCTGAGAGAGACCATGCCTGAACAGTGGCTGTAAATTAATTAGGAATTAGGAGTTAGGAGTTAGGAATAATTCCACATTCCTAATTCCTTATTTCAAAATCCGCATTTTTTGGTAAAATTGTACATTGTATATTTTTTCAAAAATATCTATAATGATATGTATATGATGGCATGCGGTGTATCCCGCAGCCCTAAAAGGTGAATAATAAAATGAAAAAATCCGTTTTCTCCGCCCTGACAATGGTGTCACAGTTCGGGATAAGCACGATAACCCCCATGCTGCTGTGCATTTTTGCCGCAATATGGCTGAAGAACCGCTTCGGCTTGGGGGATTATGCAATACTCATCGGCATAATTCTGGGCATAGGGAGCGGATTTATGAGTATGATGAAAATGATACGCCGAATGAGCGAAATGAGCCAAAAGGAGGACGGGGATGAGTCCCAAGATGAAGAAACAACTTAAAGAGATCGTCGGCTTTATCCTTGCCTTCGGAGTGCTCGAGGCCGGTGTCTGCGCCGTTTTGTCCGGCGTCCTCGACGCGCCGTTCCTCCGGTGCCTTGCCGGAACCGCCGCGGGCTGCGCCGTGTCGGCGCTCAGCATGGTAATGCTGGCCTTCGGCATCGAAAAGTCCGTTGCCAAGGGCGAAAAAGGCGCTCAAACCACCATGGGCGGCGGCTATATGCTGCGGCTCGCGGTGATCGCGGTCTATGTGTTCGCCGTGATAAAGCTGCCCGGCGTTTTCAACATCTGGGCGGCGCTGGTACCGCTGGTGTTCCCCAGACTGGCGGTAATGGCCATAAACATTAAAAACAACAAAAAACAACAAGGAGGCGGCGACAAATGAATATAGACGTCCATGGCCCTAAAATACTGTTCGAGATACCTGTCCTGGGCGGTATAAAGGTCAGCGAGACCATTGTCAATATGTGGATAATCATGGCCGTTATAACCCTTGTCTGCTTCTTTCTGGGCCGGAACCTTCGGGTGAAGAACCCCTCAAAGCGGCAGCTCGTGGCGGAAAAGGCGGTGCTGATGATAACCAGCATGGTCACCGGCGTAATGGGCAAACGCAACGCCCATTGGGCCCCGTACATCGGAACGCTGCTGCTGCTGTCGGCCTTCTCCTCACTTAGCAGTCTGACCGGTTTGCGGCCCCCCACGGCCGATTTGAACGTTACTCTTGGCTGGGCGCTTGTGACCTTCGTGATGATACAGGCCACCAAGATAAAATACCACGGCTTTGGCGGCTGGCTCAAGGGCTTTGCCGAGCCGGTTGTGGTAATGACCCCCATGAACATCATCAGCGAGCTGGCTACCCCCATCTCCATGTCCTTCCGTCACTTCGGCAACATCGCCGCCGGACTGGTAATAACCTCTCTCATCTACGGCGCCCTCGCCGCCTTGAGCGGCGCGGTGCTGGGCTGGATACCGATATTGGGCGACATACCGCTCTTTCAGGTGGGTCTGCCCGCTCTGCTGTCGATTTATTTCGACCTATTCACGAGCTGCCTTCAGGCCTACATCTTCTGTATGCTGACAATGGTGTTCGTGAGCAACGCGCAGGATTAAACATAAACCGTATATAATTTATTTTATATAAATTCAAAACATTTTGGAGGTAATAATTATGGGAACCGAACTTACAAGAGCTATCGTACTTGCCGCCGAGGCCGTAGGAGCCGGTCTGGCGATGATCGCCGGTATAGGCCCCGGCGTAGGTCAGGGCTTTGCCGCCGGTAAGGCCGCCGAGGCCGTAGGCCGTCAGCCCGAGGCCAAGGGCGACGTCACCACCACAATGCTGCTGGGCTGCGCCGTCGCCGAGTCCACCGGTATTTATTCACTGGTAATCGCCTTGCTGCTGCTCTTCATGCACCCCTTCGCAAGCGCCCTGTAATTGACTTCTAACTTAACAATTTTAAGTCAGGAGGATATTTATGGACAAGTATATGGATTTTGTTAATATTCCGCCCGACGTCTGGGAACTTATCTTCACATGGTGCAATCTGCTGATACTGTTCCTGCTGGTGCGCCATTTCCTGTTCAAGCCCGTGCAGAAAATACTTAAGCAGCGGGAGGAAGAGGTCGGCGAAATGTACACCAAGGCCGAGGCCGCTCAAAAGAACGCCGAGGCCATGGAGGCGGAATATACCGAAAAGCTGGCCGACGCCAAAAACGAAGCCGGACGCATAATGCAGACCGCCACAAAGAACGCTCAGGAGCGGAGCGAGGAGATCGTCCGCGACGCCGAGGAAAAGGCCGCCGCCGCAATGACGAAGGCCGAGGCCCGCATCGAGCAGGAGCGCAAAAACGCTCTGGCCCAAATTCAGGATCAGGTGGCGGATATGGCCGTGTCCATCGCTCAAAAGGTCATCGAAAAGGAGCTCAGCCCGGCGGAGCATGACCGCCTTGTGGCCGGCGTCCTTGACAGCGAGGTAGAGTGATGAGGGACACAGGACGAATTTACGGCAATTCCCTGTATTCGCTGGCTAAGGACGAGGGCGTCGAGACCCAGCTTCTGGCTCAGATAAACGCTCTGGGAGAGGGCTACAGTGAAAACCCGTCCCTCTTCTCCGCTTTGGACGCCCCGCAGATCAGCGCCGAGGAAAAGCTGGCTCTCATTGACAAAATTTTTGAGGGCTGCCACCCATACCTCATCAACACACTCAAGCTTCTGACCGAAGGCCGGCGCTGCGCCGCCGTGGGCTATATGGCCAAACAGTACCGCGCGGCCTACAACAAGGATCACAACATCTCCGAGGTGACGGCCATAACCGCCGTTCCCCTTTCCGCCGCAAATGAGGAAAAGCTTGTGCTCAAGCTGAAAAAGCTGCTGGGCGGCGAGATCTCCCTCACTAAAAAGGTGGATCCGTCCATTCTGGGCGGCGTTGTGATAAGAGCCGACGGGATACAGATCGACGGCGGATTGAAGAGCAGACTTGATGAGATAAAAAAAGAAATTGTTAGGTAGGTGACTGACTTGGACATCAAGCCCGATGAAATAAGCAAAATCATAAAAGACAGGATAAAGAATTACACCAACACCGTCCGTCAGACCGAGACGGGCTACGTCATAGAGGTTGGCGACGGCATCGCCAAGGTTCACGGCCTTGAAAACTGCATGAGCAACGAGCTTGTGCAGTTTGAAAACGGCGAGATGGCTATGGCTCTGAACCTTGAGGAGACCGTGGTAAGTCTGGTTATCCTCGGCGACGACAAGGGCATCCGCGAGGGCGACATCGTCCGCCGCACCGGTCAGGTAGTGAGCGTTCCCGTCGGCGAGGCTCTCATCGGCAGGGTAGTCAATTCACTGGGCGCTCCCGTGGACGGCAAGGGCCCCATCGAGACTACCGAGCGTAGACCCATCGAAAGCCCCGCCCCCGGCATAATCGAGCGCAAGAGCGTAAGCGTGCCGCTCCAGACCGGTATAAAGGCCATTGACTCAATGATACCCATCGGCCGGGGGCAGCGCGAGCTTATCATAGGCGACCGCCAGACCGGTAAGACCACGATCGGCATCGACACCATAATCAACCAGAAGGGTCAGGACGTGATCTGCATCTATGTGGCCATAGGTCAGAAAAACTCCACCGTGGCCCAGATGGTGGACACCCTCACAAAGGCCGGCGCCATGGACTATACCATAGTCGTCAGCGCCACCGCCAGCGAGCTGAGTCCCATGCAGTACATCGCTCCCTACGCGGGCTGCGCCATGGGTGAATACTTCATGTACAAGGGAAAGGACGTGCTCATCGTTTACGACGATTTGAGCAAGCACGCCGTGGCCTACCGCGCTCTTTCCCTGCTGATACGCCGTCCCCCGGGACGCGAGGCTTACCCGGGCGACGTATTCTATCTTCACTCCAGACTGCTGGAGCGCGCGGCCCGTCTGGCCCCCGAGTACGGCGGCGGCAGCCTTACCGCTCTGCCCATAATCGAGACTCAGGCCGGCGACGTTTCGGCCTATATACCCACCAACGTAATTTCCATAACCGACGGCCAGATCTTCCTTGAGACCGAGCTGTTCCACAGCGGCGTAATGCCCGCCGTGAACCCCGGCATCAGCGTGAGCCGCGTGGGCGGCAACGCCCAGCTCAAGGCCATGAAAAAGGTTGCCGGTACCCTTAAGCTGGCCTACGCTCAGTACCGTGAGCTCCAGTCCTTCGCCCAGTTCGGCTCCGATCTGGACGCCGACACCAAGGCGCGGCTGGATCAAGGCGCAAGAATTGTCGAGGTGCTTAAGCAGGACCGCAACGCCCCCGTCAGCGTGGAAAATCAGATCCTGATAATTTACGCCGTAACCAACGGCTATCTGGCGGACATAAACGTCGAGGATGTGCGGGACTTCGAGGCGGCGCTGTTCAAGTACGCCGAGAGCACATATCCCGATATTTATAAGAACATCGCCTCCACCGGAGCTCTCAGCCCCGAGACCGAGGAAATGATGAAGGCCGCCATTACCGAGTGTAAAGCCAGCTTCCTTCAAGGGAGGTAAAAACCTATGGCAGAATCGATGAAGGCCATAAAAAGCCGGATAAAAAGCGTGGAAAGCACCCGTCAGATAACTAAGGCCATGGAGCTGGTAGCCACGGGCAAGCTTCGCCACGCCCGGGAGAAGATCGAGCACAGCCGCCCGTTTTTCAACGTGCTGCGCCAGACGCTGGTGGACATTCGACACTCCAACAAGGACTTCTCCTCCCCATTCACCCGTGAACCCGCCGAAAACGTCCGCACCTGCCGGATAGTTATCGCCGGCGATCGGGGACTGGCCGGCGGCTACAACAGCAACCTTTTCAAGTCCGCGGGTGCGGTGGAGGGCGACATTATCCTCCCCATAGGCCGCAAGGCCGTGGAGCTTTACCGCCGCCGCGGCTTCGAGATACTCAGCGAGGAATACGCCGTCGCGGAGGACGTTTCTCTGGGCGGCTGCGCCGCCATGGGCGAGGAGCTGGCAAAGGGCTTTCTCCGGGGAGATTTCGGCCGGCTTACCATAAGCTACACCTCTTTTGTGAACGTGCTGACCCAGACCCCCGCCTCAATGGAGATACTGCCCATCAATTCCGAGGGGGAAAAGAGCGAAAAGTCCGGACTCATTATCTATGAGCCCTCGGCCGAGGCGGTGTTCAACAGCATCGTTCCCCAATATATCAGCGGCATAATTTACGGCGCCCTCTGCGAGTCCATCGCCTCCGAGGTCAGCGCCCGCCGCGCCGCCATGGAGGCCGCCAACAAGAACGCCGACGAGATGATCTCCTCTCTGAGCCTGCGCTACAACCGGGCCCGTCAGGCGTCCATCACCCAGGAGATAACCGAAATAGTGGCGGGCAGCAACGTCTGACGCAAATTCTTCGTGTTATATAAAAGCAAACCTTTTTTGAAAGGATTGATTCAAGAAATGAACACAGGCAAAGTAATATCCGTCGTAGGCCCTGTCCTGGATATACGCTTCCCCGAGGGAAGTCTGCCCAACCTGCTCAACGCCCTTGAAATACACCGTCCCGACGGCTCCAAGACCGTTGTGGAGGTGGCTCAGCACATCGGCGACGACGTTGTGCGCTGCATCGCCATGAGCAGCACCGACGGTCTTGTCCGTGGCATGGAGGTCGTTGACACCGGCGAGGGCATCAGCGTCCCCGTGGGCGACTGCACGCTGGGCCGCATATTCAATCTGCTGGGCGAGCCCGTGGACAATCTGCCGGCCCCCGACGCCAAGGAGCGCTGGGCCATCCACCGTCCGGCTCCCAGCTACGACGAGCAGGAGAGCACCACCGAGATCCTCGAAACCGGCATCAAGGTCGTCGACCTCATCTGCCCCTACGCCAAGGGCGGCAAGATAGGCCTTTTCGGCGGCGCCGGCGTTGGCAAGACGGTGCTTATAATGGAACTGATAAACAACGTCGCCAAGGAGCACGGCGGTCTCAGCGTCTTTTCCGGCGTTGGCGAACGTACCCGTGAGGGCAACGACCTTTACAACGAAATGAAGGAGAGCGGCGTTATCAACAAGACCGCCCTGGTTTACGGCCAGATGAACGAGCCGCCGGGAGCCAGAATGAGGGTGGGTCTCAGCGGCCTCACCATGGCGGAGTACTTCCGTGACCGCGAGGGTCAGGACGTACTGCTCTTCATCGACAATATTTTCCGTTTCACCCAGGCGGGCAGCGAGGTAAGCGCCCTGCTGGGACGTATGCCCAGCGCCGTTGGCTACCAGCCCACACTTGCCACCGAGATGGGCGCCCTTCAGGAGCGTATAACCTCCACCAAGAAGGGTTCCATAACCTCGGTTCAGGCGGTATACGTACCCGCCGACGACCTGACCGACCCGGCGCCCGCCACCACCTTCGCCCATTTGGACGCCACGACGGTGCTTTCCCGTTCCATAGCGTCCCAGGGTATTTATCCGGCGGTCGATCCTCTGGATTCCACCTCCCGCATACTCTCCCCCGACGTTGTGGGCGAGGAGCACTATCAGGTGGCCCGCGCCGTTCAGCAGATGCTTCAGCGCTACAACGAGCTCCAGGACATCATCGCCATCATGGGCATGGACGAGCTCAGCGAGGAGGATAAGCTCACCGTCAGCCGGGCCAGAAAGATACAGCGCTTCCTGTCCCAGCCCTTCAGCGTTGCGGAGCAGTTCACCGGCATGACCGGCAAGTATGTGCCCGTCAAGGAGACCGTCCGGGGCTTTAAGGAGATAATCGAGGGCAAGCACGACGACCTGCCCGAATCCGCATTCCTGTTCGTGGGCACCATCGACGAGGCCGTGGCAAAGGCCAAGCAGCAGAGCTGACCGTCAGTACGCGTTCAGTCTCTTATACTAATCCTCAATAAAAAGGCGACACCGAGCGGCGAGGATTTTTTGTGCCAGACGAGGAAGGCGCCGCAGGGAATACTGGCGTATTGCCAAGACGCCTGACAAAGTATGGCGCGAAAAAGACCGCCCGCGAATGTCACTTTTTTATCGAGGATTAGTATTAATTCTCCTGTGAAAGGAGCATGAAAAATGGACTTTCAACTTCAGATAGTTACTCCCGATGGGCTGCTCTATGACGGCCCGGCCCAGCGGCTCATCACCCGCACCACCGAGGGGGACGTGGGCATTCTGGCCCGCCACAGCGACTATGTGGCCCCCTTGGACATCGGCGAGACAAAGATAAAGTTTTCCGACGGAACGACCCGCGTCGGCTCCTCCGCCCGGGGACTGCTCAGCGTAACCGGCGGCGTAGTCCGCCTTGTGGCAAGCACCTTTGAGTGGGCCGACGAGATAGATGTGAACCGCGCCCAGAGGGCTTTGGAAAAGGCCAAGGAAAAGCTGGCCCGCAAGAACAGCGACTATGAGCTGCGCATGGCGGAGTACAAACTCAAACGTGCCCTCAACCGTATAAATGTATATAACGAGGGACGCAAATAATAATACTAATACCTGATAAAAAGCACCAAATCTTTTCGGTGTGATTTGCGCAGGACATTGTTGTCCTCCTTGACGGGCGACAGCCCGTCTGCGTCGTCCGCCTCGTCCTGCACAAATCATCCTCGAAAATCTATGTGATGTTTTTATCAGGGATTAGTATAATATGGAAAAACCGCCTTTTTCCTGTGAAAAGACGGTTTTTCTGTGTTTTTAAGTGTTTTATTATTCGTTCAAGCTCTTAACAAGCTCACTGAGTACATCGACGGCGTCGAGTATGTCGGCGGTCTCCTCCTCGGTGAGCTCACCGTTGGCGGCCTTTTCGGTGTAGCCGGTAAGGGCGTCTCTGATGGCGGCAATATAGTCCTTCTTAAACTGGTTGTCACCGGTGGAGATGTTTGCGTCAACTCCGCTTATCAGGGTGGCGAGAGCCTCAAGCGCATCGTTCACATTGCGCTCCTCCTCGGCGGGAGCGGCGGTCAACTCGTCGTCAACGGTCTTTGTAAAGCCCTCGACGAAATCGGCAAACTCCATAACGTCAGCGGGAGAAACCGCTCCGGCGTTAAGATCCTCGACAGCCTTGGCAACCTCCACCTGAAGATCGGTAAGGGTCAACTGTTGAGTTTCGTTGCCGGCGGTCATGGCGTTTTCAAGCACGCCGCCGATAAGGGTGGCAACGGTCTCAAGCCTGTCGGAAGCGGTCTGAGCGTCTGCGTCGGCATACTCATTGTCGGCCTCGTCAACAGGCTGCTCCTCCGGAATGTTGCCGCTGGCGGCGTCGCCGATACCGGTGATGGTGGTCATAAGGGAAGCCAGATCAGCGGTGAGCTGAGTCACATCATCGGCCGTAAGGTCGCCGTCGCTGACTTTAGAAGTTATCTCATCAAGCTTTGTCTTTGCCTCTGCAAACTCCTCCTGCTGCTGAACGCTGCCATACTGACCCAGTACGTCAACAAGGGAATTGTAGTTGTGAACTACCTGCTCAACCTGAGTGTTGAGCCCGTCAAGAGCCGCCTGATCGGGCTTTTTCGCACAGCCGCCGAAGGCGCCCACAGTAAGAGCCAAAGCGGCGGCAGTACACAAAACTTTTTTGTACATGATCTTCAACCTCCAATATATTTTTTCGTAAATAATATTTACAAGTCAATTATAGTATGATTTTGTCATATTGTCAATATTTTTTAAAATTTTTTTCAAAAACCCTTGACATTTCCCGAACATTGTGTTATACTTTTACAGAAAACAAAGCAGAGCCGCCGCTCTCACCCGGCCGACAGGTCGAGTCCGGGTCAATACAGTGAGTATTTTCGTTGTGTATTTTTGCGGCAGGTCTCTACTCTGCCGCATTTATTATAATTTGGAGGTGTTTTTCATTAGTAAGGAATTGATGATTAATGAGGAGATCCGCGACAAAGAGGTTCGCGTAATAGACAGCGACGGTACCCAGTTGGGCATCATGAGCGCTGCTCAGGCTCAGGAGACCGCCAACAAGCGCAATCTTGACCTGGTAAAGATTTCCCCCCAGGCCAACCCACCTGTGTGCAAAATCATGGATTACGGTAAGTATCGCTTTGAAATGGCTAAGCGCGAGAAGGAAAATCGTAAAAATCAAAAGGTGGTAAGCATTAAGGAAATTCAATTATCGCCTTCTATTGATACACACGATTTCGAAACAAAGCTCCGTGCGGCAGTTAAATTTCTCGGCGGCGGCGACAAGGTAAAGGTCATTGTCAAATTCAGGGGCCGCCAGGTTCAGCACGCAAAACTGGGCGAGGAACTCCTCGAACGGTTCTGCGAGGGCATCGGGGACGCGGGCTCGGTTGAGAAAAAGCCCAAACTCGAAGGAAGGAACATGGCGATGGTAGTTTCGCCGAAATAACCCAATGAAATATTGAGAGGAGTTGATTTTTATGCCTAAAATCAAGACACACAGAGCGGCCGCAAAACGCTTCCGCCTTACAAAGTCCGGCAAGGTAAAGAGAAACAGAGCTTTCAAGAGCCATATCCTCAACAAAAAGGATACCAAGCGTAAGAGAAGGCTGAGGAAGGGCACCTACGCTTCCGCTCCCAACGCAAAGGTAATCAAGAAGCTTATTCCCTACAAATAATTTAAGGAGGTATTAGTAATGGCTCGAGTAAAAGGTGCGCTTAACACCAGAAAACATCACAAGAAAATATTGAAGCTCGCCAAGGGTTACCGCGGCGCTAAGAGCAAGCTCTACAGAGTTGCCAATCAGGCTGTTATGAAATCTCTTTCCTACTCTTACGTAGGCAGAAAGCAGAAGAAGAGAGATTTCCGCAGTATGTGGATCACCCGCATCAGCGCGGCCTGCAAAATGAACGGCATCAACTATTCGCGTTTCATGAACGGCCTTAAAAAGGCAAATATTGAGATCAACCGCAAGATACTCTCGGAGATCGCTATTAACGATCCCGCCGCCTTCACCAATTTGGTGGAGACCGCCAAGGCAAATCTGTAAATCCATAACGCAAAGAGGCCGCGGACTTATGCCGGGGCCTTTTTTGCGCCTTGACAAAAATCCTGATTTGTGGTAAGATAAGAATGAGGTGATAATATGTCTAACAAAGAAATTGCCATGAATATTATAAACCAAATTCCCGAATACAAACTTACCTATGTTATCAATATGCTCGAGGGCATAAGAGGCCTTATCGCCGAAGAAGTCGAACCGGACGACTTTGACCTTAAAATGATAAAAGAAGCCGATGATAACAACGACGGGACTTTCATAGCTCTCGATGATTTGGCAAAGGATTTGGGACTGGATGTATAAAATAATAATTGAAAAAACTGCCGAAAAATTTATTCGTAAACAACCAAGGCCTCAACAGCAAAAAATCTATGATGCGATAAAAAAATTGCCGTACATCGGCGATATAGTAAAATTAAAAGGGTTCTCTGTCAAGTACCGTTTACGGGTAAACAATTATAGAATTATTTTCGACAAATATGATGATAAACTGATTGTTGACGTAGTAAATGTTGACAATCGAGGTCAAGTTTATAATCATTTATAAGGAAGCGCTGATGCCCATGTACACCATAACTTCCCGCGAAAACAGGCTATACAAACGGATAAAGGCCCTCGGCGACAAAAAACGGCGCGAACTGGAGGGTCTTTTTGTTGTGGAAGGACTGAGAGGAGTCCGCGACGCGGTGAAGAACGGTCTGCGGCCGGAAACCGTAATACTGGCGGAAGGGACGGAGCTTCCGGCGGAACTGGACGGCTACGACGCCGTATGCTTCGCAAAAAAGCTGTTTTCGGAGCTGGCCGGCACACAAACGCCCCAGGGGATAATCGCCCTCTTCCCCATGCCGGCGGCGGACTTTTGTGATTTGAAGGATCGGGAAAATTCCTTCGTCATTGTCTGTGAAAACGTTCAGGATCCCGGCAATCTCGGCACAATAGTACGCACGGCGCACTGCGCCGGAGCGTCGGGAGTCATACTCACAAAGGGCTGCTGCGACCTGTTCAACCCCAAGACCGTCCGTTCCACCGTGGCAAGCATAGCCGCAATTCCGGTTATTCGGAGCGTAGACACAGGCGACGCAATCGCGAGACTGAAGGAACGCGGCTACAAAATCGCCGCGGGGGCGCTGTCCGAAGGGGCCGTCGAGTTGTACGGCGCCGATCTTTCCGGAAAAATCGCTTTCATCGCCGGCAACGAGGGCAACGGCGTCACCGGCACCGTGCTCGATATGTCGGATATTATCGTAAAAATACCCATGTCATCCGACGCGGAAAGCTTAAATGTGGGCGTGGCGTCCGCAGTTTTAATGTATGAAAAGGTCAGGCAAAACGGTCAGGCGTAAGCTTGTCCGTTTTTTGATGTTTAAAGGCGCAAAAAATTAAATTTTTTAAAAAAATTTGTTTTTCCTATTTACAAATCCAAAATTTTAGCGTAAAATACTTTGGTGAACACTTTGAAAAGTGTCCGCTTTGATAATATCAACTTTGAAACCAAACCGCAAAGGAGGGAGACGACATACTCCGGTATGTCATACAAATGGCTTCAAAATATCTTGTGATAGTGGAATCGCCGTCAAAGGCGAAAACCATAAATAAGTATCTGGGCAAGAACTACACGGTCATGGCCTCTGTTGGGCATCTGCGCGATCTGCCCAAGAGCAAACTTGGGGTTGACATAGAGCACGGCTTCGCCCCAAACTATATTACCATCAGGGGCAAGGGCGAGCTCATCAGCAAGCTGAAAAAGGCCGCCAAGTCCGCCGACAAGGTCTATCTGGCCACCGACCCCGACCGGGAAGGCGAGGCCATAAGCTGGCACATCGCCAATCTGCTGGGCATAGACGCCTCAAAAGAGCCCTGCCGCCTGACATTCAACGCCATAACAAAAAACGCCGTGACCTCATCTCTTAAAGAGGCCCGTACCATCGACCAAAATCTGGTGGACGCCCAACAGGCCCGCCGGGTGCTGGATCGCATCGTAGGCTATAAAATCAGTCCCCTTCTGTGGGAAAAGGTTCGCAAGGGACTGAGCGCGGGCCGCGTTCAGTCCGTCACCACAAAAATGGTGGTTGACCGCGAACGGGAAATAATGGCCTTCAAGCCCAAAGAATATTGGACGATAACCGTCAGGCTCACCGACGAAAAGGGCAAAAATCCCTTCGAGGCCCGTTATTACGGGGTGAACGGAAAGAAAAAAGAGCTGGGCAGCCAGGCCGAAACCGACGAAATACTGGCGAAAATCAAGGATGCCGATTTTATTGTTGACAACGCGGCCTACGGCAAAAAGACCCGCCATCCGGCTCCGCCCTTCGACACAAGCGCCCTTATACAGGACGCCAGCAGGAAGCTGGGCTTCCAGTCCAAAAGGACGATGTCCACGGCCCAAGCTCTGTACGAGGGCGTCGACGTGCCCGGCAGGGGCACGCTGGGCCTGATAACATATATGCGTACCGACTCGCTCAGAATTGCTCCTGAAGCCCAGGCGGAGGCCCGTGAGCTGATCGGCAAAAAATTCGGCAGAGAGTACGTGCCCGCCAAGCCCAACTTCTACCGCAGCGGGAAAAACGCTCAGGACGCCCACGAGGCCATCCGTCCCAGCGTGGTGGACATCGAGCCCGACTCGCTGAAGGGCAAGCTCACAAACGACCAGTACCGGCTTTACAAGCTGATTTGGGAGCGGTTCATAGCCAGCCAGATGGCCGGCGCCGAGTACGACACAATGAGCGCCGACATCACCGCCAACGGAGTCAACTTCAAGGCAAGCGCCGCCTCGGTCAGCTTCCCCGGCTATACCGCGGTATACAGCGACGAAAGCGAAGAGGAAGAAAACGAGGGCAAAAAGAGCCGCCGGCTCATTTCCCTTGAGACCGGCAGCAGGCTCAAGGCCGCTTCCGTCACTCCGGATCAGCACTTTACCGAGCCTCCGGCCCGGTATACCGAGGGCAGTCTGGCCAAAGCCATGAAGGACAACGGCATCGGCCGCCCAAGCACGTATGCCCAAACGATCAGCACCATTGTGAGCCGTGACTACGTGACCCGTGAGAAAAAGCTCCTCAAGCCCACGGAGCTTGGCTTCATCGTCACCGACCTTATGGCCGAGAACTTCAAGGATCTCGTGGACGTGGACTTCACCGCCAACATGGAAAAGCAGCTCGATGAGATCGAGGAGGGCGATGTCGATTGGGTAAAGGTGGTTTCCGACTTCTACGGCCCCTTTGAAAAGACCCTCGAAAACGCCAAGGCCACCATCGAAAAGGTGAAGGTGAAGGACGAGGAAAGCGATGAGATCTGCGAAAAGTGCGGCCGGCGAATGGTGATAAAAATGGGCCGCTACGGAAAATTCCTTGCCTGTCCGGGCTTTCCCGAGTGCCGCAACGCCAAGCCCATACTCAAGGACACCGGCGTAAAATGCCCCAAGTGCGGCGGTCGGATAGTTCAGAAAAAGAGCCAAAAGGGCAAGAAATACTTCGCCTGCGAAAACGCTCCCAAGTGTGACTTTTACCTCTGGGACGAACCCACCAAGACGCCCTGCCCCATCTGCGGCAGCATTATGACCCGCAAATATGTTAAAAAGGGCAGCGTGACCACCTGCTCAAACAAGGACTGCCCCAGCAACAAAAAAGACACTAAAAAAGACGCAAAAAAAGTCTGACACTATAATACTAATCCCCAACTAAAATCAGACATTTGCGACGGCCTTTTTCGCATCATGCTTCGTCATCGGCCTTGACAATACATACAGTATTGCCTGCGGCCTCTTCCTTGCCTGACACGAAAAATTCTCATCGCTCGGTGTCTGATTTTAATTAAGGATTAGTATAAAAACACCGACGGTTTGTCCGCCGGTATTTTGTAATGAAAGTTTCATCCATCATTCATTATAAGCGCGCTTGCGGCGTGCATAATTGCGAGCTTTGCGCTCTCATAGGTAAGCCCTCCCTGCATGAAGCACACATACGGCGGCTTGATGGGCGCGTCGGCGCTGAGCTCGATGCTGGCGCCGGAAACAAAGGTTCCGGCGGCCATGATGACCTGATGCTGATAGCCGGGCATATCCCAGGGCAAGGGAAGGGCAAAGCTGTCCACGGGAGAGGCGGACTGAATGGCCTGAATAAATTTGACGAGCTTTTCCTCGTCCCCGAACTTAACCGCCTGAATTATGTCGCTGCGGCCGTCAAGGGGCTTTGGATTGACCTCATAGCCCAAACGCTCCATTATCCCCCCGCAAAGGGCGGCGGCCTTCACCGCCTGGGCCACGGCGTGAGGGGCCATGAACAGTCCCTGATACATAAAGCGGTTCTGACCCAGAGTGGCCCCGCACTCGGCCCCGATTCCGGGACAGGTCTGGCGGTAGGCGGCCATTTCCACATACTTCGCCTTGCCGGCGATATAGCCGCCGGTCTGGGCAAGACCGCCGCCGGGGTTCTTGATAAGGCTGCCGACGACAAGATCGGCGTCCGCTTCCGTCGGCTCGTGCTTCTCCACGAACTCGCCGTAGCAGTTGTCTACTATGCAGACGGTGTCCGGCTTAGCCTGACGGACGGCGGAAATTATCTCCCCTATCTCTGTCACGCCCACGGACTCCCGCCAATCATAGCCCTTGGAGCGCTGGATCAAAATGGCCTTCACCCCGCCGTGGAGGGCTTTTTTTATGGCGCCGATGTCCGGCTTGCCGTCCGCCAAATCCACCTGCTCATATTTCACGCCGAACTCACGGAGGCTGCCTATCCCCTCGCCGCCGATGCCTATGACCTCCTCAAGGGTATCGTAGGGCTTGCCGGTGACGGCCAGCAGCGTATCGCCGGGGCGCAGCACGGCAAAGAGAGCTATGGCAAGGCAGTGGGTGCCGTTGACAATATTGTGCCGCACAAGGGCGGCCTCGGCCCCGAAAACCTGAGCGTATATCTTATCCAGCGCCTCCCGTCCCCCGTCGTCGTAGCCGTAGCCCGTGGTGGGGTTGAAGCTGGCGGCGCTGACCCGGTTGTCTATAAAGGCCTCCAGAACCTTCTTCTGGTTAAAAAAGGCCGTTTCGTCAATTTCCTTGAATTTTTCGGCCAGCTCCGCCTCGGCCTGTGCGGCGATCTTCTCTATTCTGCCGTCTATCTTTATCGACATATCATGTCTCCTTTGCGTTTATGTTATTTAAACAAGGTTCTTTTTATCTTTCTGTAAGCCCGCGGCAAAAAACCCCTGCACCACATGACCTTGGGCCAAAGGGCGCCCCATACGCGGTAGAACGGGGCCTCGGAGGGAATATATTTACCTTTTCGGTAGACGGCCTTGACAAGGCCGATTATCTGGTCGTGCCCGATACCCTTTTCCCGAAGGTACTGGTTGTCGCCGCACATTATGTAGCGGCCGTCCGGACAGAAGCCCACCACCCGATGGAGGACAAAACCCCCGTCCCTCCGGCGGTAAAAGGGAATGTCATACTTTTTCAGCCTCTCCGGCGGCTTCACAAGCACAACCTCGTCACGCCCTTCCATGAGGAACGGCAGCATACTGCGGCCCCGAGGCTTGAAGCGCACCTCTCCGCCGGAGTTGATCTCTTCCTGTATTATGGGCAGCAGCTCGTCAAAATTTGCGGAAAGCATCTCTATTCCAAACTCCTCATTCGCTCTTCAATATCCTCATGAACTCCTCGCCGGTTATCGTTTCCTTTTCCAGCAGATATCCGGCCAGCTCGTGGAGCTTTGCCATGTCGTTCTTGAGTATGCCGACGGCCTTTTCGTGAGCCTTTCTGATAAGCGCCACTACCTCGGCGTCCACCTTGGCGGCGGTCTCGGCGCTGCACATCAGCGAGGTGTCGCCCCCCAGATACTGATTGGTTACGGTCTCCAGGGCGGTCATGTCAAATTCCTCGCTCATGCCGTAACGGGTCACCATGGCTCGGGCGATACGGGTGGCCTGTTCGATGTCGTTGGCCGCGCCGGTGGTGACGGAGCCAAAGATAAGCTCCTCGGCGGCCCGTCCACCGGTGAAGGTGGCGATTTTGTTAAAGGCCTCGTCCTTGCTCATGAGGAAGCGCTCGTCCTCCTCCACCTGCATGGTGTATCCCAAAGCGCCGGAGGTGCGGGGAATTATGGTTATCTTATGCACAGGCGCGGAATTGGACTGGCGGGCGGCCACAAGGGCGTGACCCACCTCGTGATATGCTACAATTTCCTTTTCATGACGGGAAATGGAGGCGTTTTTCCGCTGGTAACCGGCGATAACAACCTCTACACTCTCCTCGAGATCCTCCTGACTTACCTCGCCGCGGCCCATACGTACGGCCCGCAGGGCGGCCTCGTTCACGATGTTTGCCAGTTCGGCGCCGCTGGCGCCGGAGGTGGCTCGGGCGACGGCGTTAAAGTCGATATTTTCGCCCATTTTAACGTCCTTGGCGTGGACGCGGAGAATGGCCTCGCGGCCCGCGAGGTCGGGCAGCTCCACGGGTATGCGCCGGTCAAAGCGGCCAGGCCGGAGCAGAGCCTTGTCCAAAGACTCGGGCCGGTTGGTGGCGGCAAGAATTACAACGCCCTTGTTGGCGTCGAAGCCGTCCATCTCGGTCAGGAGCTGGTTCAGCGTCTGCTCCCGCTCGTCGTTGCCGCCCTCGATAATGCCGCCGCGCTTTTTGCCTATGGTGTCTATCTCGTCGATAAAAACTATACATGGGGCCTTTTCGTTAGCCTGCTTGAACAGGTCGCGAACCTTGGCCGCTCCCATGCCCACGAACATTTCCACAAATTCCGAACCGGAAATGGAGAAAAAGGGCACCTTGGCCTCTCCGGCCACGGCCTTGGCCAGCAAGGTCTTACCCGTGCCAGGAGGGCCCACAAGGAGGGCGCCCTTGGGCAGGGCGGCACCGATGTCGGCGTACTTTTTCGGGTCGTGGAGGAAATCCACTATTTCCCGCAGGGCATCCTTGGCCTCATCCTCGCCAGCCACGTCGGCAAAGGTCTTGCCCGTTTCATTTTCGGCGTATATCTTTGCCCCTGACTTGCCGAAGCTCATGGCGTTCATGCCGCCCATGCGCCGACTCAGGA
The DNA here is from genome assembly GCA_947630975.1 of uncultured Clostridia bacterium. Lineage (GTDB taxonomy): Bacteria > Bacillota > Clostridia > UMGS1883 > UMGS1883 > JAFLUQ01. Next base: position 18,201 of record CANRJP010000007.1, on the reverse strand, counting down.
GCTGGCCGATGAACACCAGCATCACAATTGGCAATATCCACGACAGTATAAACGAAAAGATGGGGTTTATTTCCTTGGGCAGATCCTGACCGTACTTCACTCCGGCATTGTACAGCCTGTCCGAAAGCTCGGTATTTGCTACGATATTGGACTGATATATATGCTTGCGGCCGTCGTCGTCCACCGCCTCAAACCTCACCTGATCGGTCTCCACCACGGCGGAAATAACCTTCCCCTCGTCCACCATTTTCAGGAAGGTGCCGTAGTCCACCTCCTCAAGGCTGCTGCTCAGATACTGAGGGAACACAAGAGCGTTCAGCACCATAAGCACCGCCAATGCGATGAGGTAATAAAAAACTATCGGTTTTTTCGGCTTTTTTGGCTTATTGTTCATTTTTTCGCCTTCTATCTAAATAATAATATTGCGTCAAAGTTCAAACTCGCTATCTCTTATTTTAACAGAATACCGGCCCGATGTCAACCAAATTATTTTTTATTTATTAATTTATTAAAGATTTATTGACAAAATCGATGATTTTGTTTATCATATAAGTATAGCAAATTACAAACGAGGTGAATTATGCTCCCGGAGGAATTTTTAAGCCGTATGAAAACCGACCTCGGCGGGGACTTTCCGGCTTTTCTGGCGGAATATGAAAAGCCGCCGGTCAGGGGCTTTCGCGTAAACACCCTGAAAATCGGGACGGAGGAGCTGCTCGGGCTCTTTCCTTACAGTCTGGGGCCGGTGCCATGGTGCGCCGACGGCTTTTACTATGATGTACGGGCGGGACGCCATTTATGCAGCCGGGCGGGGCTCATATATTCGCAGGAGCCATCGGCGATGATTGCCGCCGAGCTCCTCGACCCGAAGCTCGGCGAACGGGTGTTGGATCTGTGCGCCGCTCCCGGCGGCAAAAGCACTCAGCTTGCGGCCAAGCTTCAGGGCCGGGGTCTGCTGGTGTCGAACGAGATCGTGCCCTCACGGGCGGCGGTGCTTACGGAAAATTTGGAACGTATGGGCGCGGCCAACGCGGTCGTCACAAATATGTCTCCCGAGCAGATGGAAGGGGAATTCCCGCTGTTTTTCGACAAAATTCTTGTGGACGCCCCATGCAGCGGCGAGGGAATGTTCCGCCGCGACCCCGAGGCCGTCGCCGAGTGGAGTCCGGAGCACAGCCGCTCCTGCGCGGCGCGGCAGCTTAACATACTGGAGTCGGCGGTGAAAATGCTGCGGGGCGGCGGAGAGCTGGTCTACTCCACCTGCACCTTCGCACGGGATGAGAACGAGGGCGTCTGTGAAAAGCTGATGGCCGCCCATCCGGAGCTTACGCTGACTGCCCACGAAAGGCTGATGCCCCACACCTGCAAGGGCGAGGGACACTTCGCCGCAAAGCTCGTGAAGTGCGGCAATGAGCGCCTTGACCGCAAGCCCCACACCGAAAAGGCCGATATTAAGCTGTACCGGCAGTTTGAGAGCGAAAGCCTGAACCTTGAGCTTCACGGCGATTTCGCCGCCTTCGGCGAGCGGCTGTATATGCTGCCGGAGGGCTTCGGGACGCTGAAGGGCATAAAATCACCCAGGCCGGGACTGTACCTGGGCGACAGCAAGAAGGGACGCTTCGAGCCGGCCCACCACCTGTGCATGGCACTGAAAAAGGAGGATTTCCGCCGCACGGCCAACCTGAGCGGCGAAAAGGCGGAGGAATACTGCACCGGCGCGGCCCTTGACATAGAGTCCGAAAAGGGCTGGACGGCCCTGACATGGCGAGGCTTCCCCATCGGCTGGGGAAAGTCCTCCGGAGACACGATAAAAAACCGTTTGCCAAAATTTTTGAGAGGATGATAAAAATGAACGTATGGCACGACATAGCCCCCGACCGCATTAAAAAGGACGATTTTCTGGCGGTCATCGAGATCGGCAAGGGCGGCAAAAACAAGTACGAGCTGGACAAGGCCACCGGCATGATAATCCTTGACCGGGTGCTTTACACCTCCACCCACTATCCGGCCAACTACGGCTTTATCCCCCGTACATATGCCGGCGATAACGACCCTCTGGACGTGCTGGTGCTCTGTCAGGAGGTAATCGACAGCCTTGTGCTGGTGCGCTGCTATCCCATCGGGGTAATAAAAATGATAGACGGCGGCATGGTGGACGAAAAAATAATCGCCCTGCCCTTCAAAGACCCCACCTACTCAATCTATCACGACATATCCGACCTGCCGGAGCACATATTTAAGGAAATATCCCACTTCTTTGAGGTGTACAAATTCCTTGAGGACAAGGAGACCGCCGTCAAGGAGATTATGGGACGGGACGAGGCCGAGCGGATAATCGAGGCCAGCATGAAGGCATACAACGAAAAATTTGGGAAATAAGTGCGCGACAGTACAAAATGCCCCGGAGCGAGGGAACTCCGGGGCTATATTATTGGGCTTTTAGCCCATTATTACCGTACGGCGACCTCCTTCGCCGGGCAGAGGGGCCGCATGGACTCGAGGCTCTCCCATGCAAAGATTTTGACGGTCTTTACGCCCTCGGCGGGTAGGGCCGCCGCGCCGTCACCGACCTCCGCTTTGTCCATATATTCTCCGTCTGAGCCGTAGCTTACGGCCACCAACACCGCCGTATCGGGGACGTTCTCGGTTTCCACCGTTACATCCAGCTTACCCGTTTCCTCATTCGCCGTAACCTCGGGAGTTTTTATTTCCGGCTCGGCAGGGCCTGTGCTGTTGTAGTGGATTGTGGCGTTAAGAAGCGGGTCATTGCCGCCGAAATTATTAGTAATATCAATATTTGCCCAGTCCTCTTCGCTGCCGGCATAGTATACGTCGGCGGGGCAGGAGTAATCTTCAAATATACCATCGCCAATTTTCGTAACACTTTTTGGTATGGTTAAGCTTGTGAGGGACCGTACATAGGCGTCCCAAAACGCAGAACTGCCGATTTCTGTGACGCCGTCAGGAATTTTATAGTTCTTTCTTGCATTTCCAACGGGGTATTTTATCAGCTTTGTCATTTCCTTGTTAAATAACACTCCGTCTAAGCTTGCAAAACACTTATTGTCGGTATCTACGTTTATTTCCGTAAGTCTGTAACCATAAAATGGCGCTCCATCAATACGTATGACATTTTTGGGAATGGTCACACTTTTGAGGTTATCGCAAGACCCAAACGCATAATCTCCAATATATATGACACTATCTATTGCCGTGTCATAAACGATACAATTGAACGAACTATGTTTTTTGGTGCAAAAAAATTTCATTTTGGTGCACCAAAATGCACCAAACGATACGAAGCGGCTATTTAAAGGGTTTTGCTCAAACGAAAAAGGCGCCCGTTCGCCGGGTGCCTTAAACTCCTCTTTATCCTCATATTTCCGTGCCGTCACGAAATGTGAATACAAATTCCTTGTTTCTGCTCACTGTCACAAAGTCTACCATGCTGCTCCATAGGCTGCGGTCAAAATCCTTGATAACTCCGTCTTGAGCCTTTAATGCTCTGATAAAGTTTCCAAGCCGCTCACTCTGTTCCTCCTTTGCGGAAATCGCTGCCGCAACTTCATCGTACCGCGCTTTTGCGGCGTCATATCTCTCGATCAACCCGTTATAGCGTCTCTGATACTCATCCTGATCCTGAACAACACGGGCGTTTTCCGCAATGATACTCTGCGACATTTTCACAAGCAAAGCCATTTCCTCTTCCAGCTTGGCCTTCTCATCCCTTAGAGCGGCGGTCGTGCTCAACGTCTTTCGGATGAGCTCCGCGTTACTGATTATTTCTTTTTTCTCGCTGACAAGTCGGTTATATGCGGATACAAATGCTTCTTTTATCTCGTCTTCCGTGACGTGGGGCGTCAGGCACTTTTCACCGCTGTATTTCCGATTGCAGCGATAAATCACCCTTCGGTAGGGGTCTGTTGAATGCCATACCTTTGACCCGTACCAACCTCCACAATCGGCGCATTTTATTTTATTGGAAAAAATACTCACTCCGCTGTACTTTGCTCCATTCGCTGTCCGCCTTGACAACTCCGCCTGCACCATGTCGAACACCGCCGGGCTGATAATTGCCTCATGGTTTCCCTCAACGTAATATTGCGGGACCTCGCCCTCGTTTTTCTTCATTTTCTTTTGCAGAAAGTCAACCGTGAACTGCTTTTGCAAAAGGGCGTCGCCTTTGTACTTCTCGTTTGACAGCATCCTGCGAACTGTCTGCCGGTTCCATACATCCTTTCCGCCGGGAGTTTTCACGCCGCGTTTCGTCAGTTCCGCCGCGATGGTATGCGGCGTCATCCCGTCAAGGAACATACGGAATATCAGCCTGACGGTTTCGGCCTGTTTCGGATCAACAACTATTTTCCCACTCTCACTGTCTTTCTCTAAGCCGAGGAAGCGGCTGTATGCGAAGCTGACCTTGCCGTCGGCCATTCGTTTTCGTTGTCCCCAAGTTACATTTTCGGAGATCGAGCGGCTTTCTTCCTGCGCAAGGCTTGACATAATGGTAATGAGCAGCTCGCCTTTAGAATCGAAAGTCCAGATATTTTCTTTTTCAAAATAGCACTCGGTGCCATGCTCCTTTAGCTTTCTAATGGTGGAGAGACTGTCCACCGTGTTCCTTGCGAACCTGCTCACGCTCTTGGTAACGATCAGGTCAATTTTACCGGCAAGAGCGTCGGCGACCATCGCCTTAAAGCCCTCGCGTTTTTTAGTATTCGTTGCGGAAATGCCCTCATCCGTATATATAGCGACAAACTCCCAGTCATCACGGCTGTTTATGTATTTTGTGTAATAATCCACTTGAGCCTCATAGCTTGTAAGCTGCTCCTCATGGTCCGTTGAGACGCGGGCGTATGCCGCCACCTTTCGTTTTGTCTTTACATTCAGCGGCTCCGCTGTAACCCTGCTTATGGAGGCTGGGATAGTTCTTACTTTTCTTTCTGCCATAGTACTATTTTCTCTCCCTTTTGCGCTTGTACAAAAATTCCACTGTTGAGCCGTCATTAGCGGTCACGCGTACCATGTCGTCTGGCTCGACTGAAATAACGCTGATTTTATTCTCAAATTCTGCGGCTGAAAAGGTTCGCATCCCCAGCTCGTCGGCGAGCATTTGTTCAAGCTCCCGCTCGTATAAAACCGCCGTCGGGCACTTGGCAGGCGCATTTCTGCATAACCATATATACCGGTCGCCTTTGGATTTTGTCGTATATAATTTCCGGCCGAAAGGCTTACCGCAGCATCCGCATATGATCTTGCCCGTGAAGCAGTGATATTCCACGCTTCGATTAGCGTGCCTTCCAAGGTTCATGCATTTATCCAAAATCTCCTGAGTCTCGGCGAACAGTTCCGAGGATATGATCGCCTCATGCGTACCCTCGGCATAGTAACGGGGCCGCTCGCCGTGATTCCATACTCTCCTGTGAGACAAGTAATTTTCAACATATGTTTTGCCAAAAAGCATATTGCCCGTATAAGTCACATTTCTCAGTAATCGGCTCACCACGCTCTGCGACCAGACTGAGCCGCGTGGCGATGGAATATTATCGCTGTTGAGCCTTTTTGTAACTTGGTAAACAGTCATTTTGTTCTTCGTGTAATCGGTAAATATTCTTTTCACGACCTCGGCCTTTTCCGGGACAACAAGTAATGTCCCGTTCTCACACCTGTACCCATAGGGAGCGGAAGCGTTTGTCATGACACCTTTTTCCGCTGACTTTGACTTGGACCACTTAACATTTTCTGAAAGGCTCCGGCTTTCCTCCTGAGCGAATGAAGCGAGGATGGATAGCATTAACTCTCCGTCTCCGCTCATGGAACTGATGTTTTCCTTTTCGAATCTGACCTCGACACCGATGTCCTTCAGATGCCTCACTGTCTCCAGCAGATCCACCGTGTTCCTTGCAAACCTCTGGATCGACTTTGTGAGTATAACGTCGATTTTGCCATCGTTAGCGGCATTGATCATGCGCTTGAAGTTGTCACGCTTGTTTATGCCTGTTCCTGATATTCCCTCATCAACATAAACGCCCGCAAACTGCCAGTCCAAGTTACTTTGTATGAGGGCGCTGTAATAGCTGACCTGCGCGGAGAGGGAGTGGTTCATCCGTTCCGACTCCATAGATACGCGAGCATAAGCGGCCACCTTTTTCCTTGATTTTATATTCGGCGCAGCCGGTTCTACCCTTATAACAGCTGACATTGTATCACTCCTTTCAGCTACTATATATCACTCTTTATTCCGGAAAAGTCAAGGGTATATCCGAAAATAATATGCCAAAAACAGGCCGGTATTTCTCAAGGAATATTGTGTTTATCTCACAATACTCCTCCTTTGAAACAAGGCCATCATTAAGCATTTTTCTGGCAAGGTGCATAGTAGTTTGATAGAGCTTTTCGTTTTTAAATTCCTCTTTACTCATCGCCGTGATCACCCTTGAACCGGTCGGCGGCGTAGCAATCGCGTGAGCAGTATTTCCGATGCGTGTTTCCATAAGCCCGGAACATGACGCCGCAATACGCGCAGCGGTAACTGTATATGGCCTTTTTATTTACTATATCTCTATGGGCGTTCCACCATTTCAGGCGACAGGAATCCGAACAAAACTTCTTTTCTCTCGTACCGGGCGGCTGTGTAAATTTTTTGCCGCAGTTTTTGCAAGAGAGAGTTTTACTTCCCTTATGCCGCCTGTAGAATGATTTGACGGTATTCAGAGGTATATCGATTCGAGCCGAAATATCAGAATATGATATTCCCTCCTCCCGCAAGGTGATAATATCTTTCTTTTGTTGTTCTGTCATAAATCAACACCTCAAACTTCCTATTTGAAAGTTTAAGGACGCCTGCTCATTGTTTAAGAACCGACAAAGAAAAAAATTCCCTTCAGAGGATGCACATATGGTCTGTACATACTCTGAAGAGGATTTAGTGGAAATATTTGAGATAAGAAGTTAATTAAACCACTTGACAAAAAGAAAATTCCACAGCCCGCATGGTTACCGCAGTTGTCATTACGGCCACAAGCATATCACTACATCGGAAAAGTGCGGCATTTAATTATAATTCAAATGTTGTTTTCTGAACAAGTACAATTGCCGCTTACCCTATAATCGCAATTACGCAATTATAGGGTGGGTTACGTTTTATTATCAGATCTCCTCTATAGAATTTTATACTTTTTCAACAGTTCCGTCCGCCTATGGCTGATTTTCATGCCTTCAATGGCAAGGTTTTTGTTTTCGCCTTTGCTTAGCCTGATAAACTTTATCCAGCGCCCAACCCAAACTTTCGGCAGGAGCCATGGCTTGTCCTCAAGCTCCGGATGTTGGTTGAGCATCTGGGCTCTGTCGGGGAAGATAACGTTAAAAATAGCCTTTACGCTGTTTGAATGTTTGGTTTTCCCTCTTGATGAAAACGCCGCCCGCGTCAGTTCGTGGGCCGAGCGCTGGGCCTCTGTACCGTTGCCGAAGGCCCCGTTGCTCATCAGATCGTCGAGCAGCTCGTCCGGGCAGTTGGGCGGACATAGAGGTTCCAATTTAAAACCGAGATATGTGTTGCCAATGTGGATTAAGTCCGATAAAAACAATTCGGCCTCAAAATCTTTGGACATAGATTTTATGTAGTCCCAGTTAATTTCACCGCCGTATTTTTCAGCGTAGAGCAGTATGTCCAGCACCTGTCTGATGCCGAAGCCCCCGGAAATCAAATGTCGAAAAGCATGAAAAACTAAATATAGGAAATGGTCGGTGTGGTTCATTGTGCGAATTGTCACGCCGTCAACGTCGAACTCACGGTAGTTGGTAAATACATTCTTAAAGCACTTGTTCATTCGGCTGCACAGAGGATTACTATGTCCGGTGGGATTGAGGTGCAGCTCAATATACAGCCCATCCTCGCCGGGACCGTAGAAGCTTATTTCTTGAAGCTCGTCTATCTGCCCCTCGGTTATGTCCTCACGCTCGATTTTGTAGCCTTGCTGTTCGAGAATATTCTTGGCCTTTTCAAAATCTTTCTTTTCAATCAAGATATCCTCGTCGCCCGATGGCCGGTGGTCGGCCAGCTCGCCGTAGAGTTGGCGGCATACAAGCCCTTTCATTACAATAGGGTGTAGATTCTCCGCCAAAAACGCACGGTATAGATTTAAAAACTCTTCTGTGTGCTGCGCCTGACGCATTATCCACTGCATGGAAATAGTCAAGTATGTTTGATAATTTGGCGAATTGACAAAGTCCTCATATTCCGACGCCGCTTCAAATATCAGCGACAGTACGTTGTGGTTTTTGGCGAGGGTGAATATGGTCGGCCAGTCAATCGGGGTTGAAAATCTTATATTGTGTATTGATTTATTTAGTAAAAAGAGAAATTCTTGTTTTGCATTCATTTTTTTATCTATTATTCCCACTTGTTTAGAAACCTCTATTTTTCTCAATCTAATAAAATGAAATACTTGTTTTTTCCTGTTCAATTCATTTTGTTTAGCTATATTTTACCTTTGTATACATCTTATAATTCTTCATATTTGTTATATTAGAGCTCATTTCAAAACCGTTTCTTTATTATTGTGGCTACGATAGATGAAATAAGCTTCCGGTTTACTATAAATGAAAGCACAATCATAAGCAACAGGGATATGGCCTTAAAAAATGTGCCGGAATACATGTAGACAAGCGTACTTTCAATGTACATTGCAAGTATAACAATGATCCATTTTAAATCGAGTTTAATATTCATATATTTCTTTATATCTATATATCTGTAAACCGCCATTATAGCAAATGCAACAACAGAAGAGACCGGCGCGGCATATAAACCGATCCATTTTACAAGCAGTAAATGAGCGATTATATTTATGACCCCCGCATACAGAGAGGTTTTGGCAATTTCCTTAGATTTCTTCAAAGCCACATAAATCACGCTGTATAAGCTTACGACGACATTCAACATTGACGCCAACACGAATACGGGAATCAATCCATAGGCGCCGCTGAAATTTTTATTCACCATCACAGGGAACAAGAACGGCATACACGCAATAATTAAAATTCCCATACACATAAATGCTTTAAACATGCTTGTTATTACATTACTGAAAAATGATTCTTTATCACTGTCATTCATATGTAGAGCTGCCGACTCAGTCCAAGACAAGTTAAAAATATTGTAGATCGTTATATATACTGATGAAAATTTGTGTCCAACGGACAGCAGGCCATTAGCCGCTGTCCCAAGAAATAACAGTACAATGGTTCTGTCTGAGGCATTTAACGCCCACCAGCACAGCGCATTCGGAACAAGCGGCAAAGAGTAGGCAAGTATACTTCGAAGTTCTCTTTGAGAAAACACCTTGATTGAGAGGAATTTGTACACCTGATCTTTAATAAAAATAAAAGTTGCTGTAAACAAATGCGATATAATAGTTGCTGTAAGCATTCCATAAATTCCCATTGGGAAAACCACAAGGAGCAGTATATTTCCCAATATTTGGGCAAGGGCGGAAATAAAGCTTCCCAAGGCATATCCCGTGTTATCCCCCAAACCTCTGGACAGCTGCAGCATCATATTTGAAAAAATAGATGCGAGCACATTGAACAGTAAAAACCATTTGTATTCATTTTTTATAAACAACTGCACTATAAAAAACAGCGCTACCGTAACAAGAACTTGAAAAGCGGCGAATACCATTGCCGTTGATATAATTTCTTTTTTCTTTTTATTATCTTCACGTACGTCTATCAAAAATCTGAAAAGCGCCTGATCCACCTGAAAAAGCAGCACTGGCATAAGCAAAGACGTATACGTTATCAACAGATCTACAATTCCATATTCTTCCGTTGACAAAACAGTTGTATACAACGGCATCAGGAGAAAGCTCATGAATTGCGTACATATCCTGCCAACCGCTATAATGGCAGTGTTTTTTGCCAGTTCTTTACCTCTTGCCATAATTTTTCTGACTTCCTCTTATTATTTAGATACAATATTGATTATTTTTCTGCGGATGATTTTATAAACTTTATTTATAAACCCTGATTTGCCAAAAATAAAGTTGATATATCCATATCCGAAGCATCTATACACTCTCCAAAACTGTTTTGCGTTATCATTTGACTGCGGAGGGGTGATTAATTGAGGTTGTAAATACTCTGATATTGCAACACTTTGAAAGTTAATGCTTGCTTTTATCATCTCAAAAACTTTTTCTCCCTTGGCATTATTAACAATTACCAATGATTCTCCTTTTAAAATATCATGATTATGTATACCCCTTTTCAACCATGCGTCTCCTATAGAAACATCTCCCACCCTGTTTAGGCAGCTATATTTACACATATAGCAGGATTCTCTTAAACATACATTGGAACAATACAGATTTTTAAACTCCTCACAAGAATACTTTTTCCCTTTTATCCAGAAAGATTCATAATGAGAGGCCCATCCGAAGCTCTTGTCCCTAAAAATGATTTTATCAATTTTACCCCCGTATTTTCTTTCTTGATGCTTAACATAATCCTTCCACAAAAGGGGAGACGGGACGCCATGGCATATAAGATCGACGACCAGCAATTTGGTAGTATCTGTTTTTGTTTTATTCAAAAAATTCTTAAGTCCGTCACATTGGCAGGGAGTGCCGCTGAAAAGCACAAGACTTCCATTATTCAAATCATCTCTTATGTTGACAAATGTGTCGCACAAATCGCTCTGTATATATTTGGAACCCCGCATCATGTCACGTTCTTCCGGACTCTGCGCCCTTTTGTGTATGACCTTGTCGGCACCCTGTAATACCGCACCGTAGACAACACCGCCATTTTCAAGGACATAATCCGAAATTGCCGTAAACATTCCTCCAGACTGACTATTTAAAAGGATGTCCTCGTCTCTTATCACGGCCTTGTAATATGCCTGACCATTCGTTAATTTTGGCATATCGCAATATGTCTGACAAACAGTCCGACAAGCACCGCAGTCGATACACTTTTCCTCATCTATAATTGGATATAGGAAGCCTTTTTCATCCGACTTCATTGTAATAGCCTGCTTTTTGCATATCCATTGACATGCGGTGCAACCTGTACAAAGTTGTTTTGTCTTATAAACATTATCCATATTATACCACACCTAAATTTGCAGTTTATTTGCTTAACTTTTTTCTTCTTGCTTTTTCTTTATTTCCGTAAACTATACTTAGTATTTTTCCTGAGCCGATCTTAAGCAGAATATAAATAAAGAGTTTTTTCATATTGATATAATTTACAAAAAAATTTCCTGCTATGTACTCATCATTTTTAAATCCTTCAATAATTTCAATTAATTCTGTATCGACATTTGGGGGAGCGTCAAAACGATACAAATTAGAAATACACAAGGAATACATACCTATTCGTTTGCTCCAGTAGTTTTTTTGCACACAATCGTATATATTGGCTTTTTTTAGCGCATTTACTATGCAGCTCTCAAATTTTTTGCTTTCTTCGTAATAACCTCTTCTATAACTTTCCGTTGTCGTGATATCGTGTTTTACATAATGGTAACAAACACTATTTATAATCAAAATTCTATCCATCAAAGAATATGATTCTATGCAATATAATAGGTCTTCCTGTATATGCACATCTTCATTAAAAAGCAAACTTGAAATTTTGTCCCGCCTATATACCGTGCGACAAACTGATCCGCTGACGCTGTTTATTCCTTTATACGAAGACAGTAATCTTGGGATCAGTTGTGATCTTATCCTGTCCTTATCCAAAATTTCTCCATCGTCCCATGGCAATTGGTCAATTTCTTTCCCCCCGTTATAATCGCGGCAGAAAGGATAGATTGCAGCATCGGCTTCCATGGAAATCATTTTTGTGATAATATCATAATAAGTGCTTGGATCAACATAATCATCTGCATCAACAAAGGTAATATAACGGCCTTTAGCCACTCCGAGTCCTTTGTTCCTGGCGGCAGAAACTCCCTTGTTGGATTGAAATATTGTTATTATTCGTTTGTCTCTCCGTGCAAATGTTTGAATAGCACTTGCACTTTTATCAGTGGACCCATCATCTACAACGATGATTTCTACATTTTTGTAATCCTGCTTACATAATACTTCAAGGCAATGTGACACATATTTATCAACATTATACACAGGAACGATAATGCTCAATAACGGCATTGACGTTGCTTCTGACAATGGTATCATCTCTTTTCAAGTGCGTTTTGTAAAAATTTCTCAGATTTTTTTGACATGGAATCTATAATTTTTTTTGCATAATCAAAGCTTATTTTTTTACCTTTGGGATCGGCTTGTATGGCCAATGGATTTAAACCAAGAGTATCAAGCAGTTCGGTAATCCTGCGATTATTTTTTTCGTGCAGTACAGTATCTACCGCCACATTTTTTTCAAAAATTATGGACAAAGCCGTACCATGAAAGGAATTAGTAACAACATAATCGGCGTGCTCCAAATACTTTAAAAATTCCTTAGGGCCTACACCCCGCCTATATATCATGCCTTTTTCCTTAAAGAATAAATTTTGATTTAAATATATTATCTTCAGACCAGTTTCCCTTGACAGTTGTTTTGCGTAGTTAAACACCGTTGCAGACTTTTCTACGCAATAAACTAAAATATATCTTTCCGACTCATTAATGTAAGTGTCGTCAAGGTTTGATGTCCAATTTTCTTTAGACAACAGGAAAACCGGGTCGACCACATACTCAGCCTCTACTCCTTTTTCGGCAAGGAAATCCCGCATTCGCTTTTCTCGGATTGATACCGCATCAAATTCGGATATATCGGCAAGCACTCTTTTCAACTCAGCCTCTGGAATATCATCCTCTCCAAAGCTGGCGGCGTAGGCTATTTTTTTGACACCGTGCCGATTTTCCAGAAAATATGTATAGTCATTGCCTGTCAAGCACAAATTCCACACTTGATCGCTCCCGACGACAAATGCCGAGTAATTTGAAAACACATCGTTACAGCTTCTATCATGCATATTTAACTCTTGTCTTAAAAATGCGTTGAAATTTGCCTTTTTTTTACAGTTGCCATACCCTTGAGATAATTTTTTCGCCAAAGCTATTGGCAGTTTTTTATTAAACCTAAGGCCTCTCTCGACATTCAAAAGATGCGGGCAAACATAGGAAACAACGTCACAATTATATCCGTTTCTTTCAATGGCAAGCTTAAGCGCCCAACACTGGAGTACCGCGCCGTAATTCAATACGTGATGAAACGTCAGCAACCCGACTCTTTTTTCTTGCATTTGATTCCCTCCATATTTTGTATCTCAATGAATACATAAGTGTACATGATGCAATATATACAAAAAAGCATTCACAATCATAAAGGCAGTTTCCTGTCATACAGTACATCAAGAAAAATGACTGTATACCTATTGATAAAGTAAGGAGACATTGTTCCTGCTTTGACGAAGGTATCTTACTCGTCCGCAGCTCCTTTAACAGCTTACATGTCATAAAGAAGGTGCCAAATGCCGCAACAATGAACAAAGACAGGCCGACTATTCCCTGCTCGCAAAGCAATTGGATATATACGTTGTGAGCATCAACAAAATCAGAGTTTGATGAATACGAGCCTATAACGTTAAAATACCGGTGTTTAAAACCGCCCCACCCAATTCCTATCCACGGGCTTGTTTTAAACTGAGCAAATGCATATTCCCATAAATAAGCTCTTCCGTGCAGATCTGATGTATCGTTTTCAAAAAACCTCCCAAGGACTCTTTGCAGCGTTGGGACAAAAGGAATTAGAACGGCCACAAACAGCGCCGCTACAATTATGATTCCAATTATATTAATTGCTCTGGAAATTTTGTGGTTCGAATTATAGACGTAGTACATCATAATCATTGCCATTATAGCAAACAATATGTGTGCCCGTTTAGCAGTCAGAAGCAATGCAACAAAAACAAAAATAAATTCAAAAACAACTTTCGCATGATTACCTTTCTTTATCGATCTAATACGAATTAAATCTGTCATAACCAATATAAGTCCGAGACCGAGGTATATTCCGTTAGTAGAATAATGGGTTGTAATGCCTGGCATATATCCCGAGTTGAACCATGATAGTAAAGCTGCATGATCACCAGGCAAAATATTGATGAAATAATTTAAATACAATCCTTTAAATATATAGAAAAAAATTGTAAAAAAAGCGTGCATCATTACCATGAAACGAAAAACAATGACAAAAGAATTATGCCAACAAATTTCTCTTTTCAAAATGAAGATCAAAGCAATCCCCGCCATAGGCAGCAGCCATCTGGATTGCGAATCATGGACCAGATCCTGGTTATTATAAATCGAAAATATCGCCATTAAGTACCAGAAATATTCTATATTCATATGGGGTTTTATTCCTTTAGTTATGAGACAATATGCGACTCCTATCGCGGTCGCTATCAATATCAGGATAATCCCATTTTGACGGCTCCCGTAAAAATAATCCTGAAATGTTGTATTGAAAGCATAAAATATAAAAAAAGCAATTATCAAGCAATATATAGCCTTTCCCTTTGGCAATGTCAGTTTCATAGTGTCTATACTCCCACTAACTTAAATATATTTTTTGAAGCTTATTTGCCTCGCAAGTAATATCGTATCCGTTTTTTCTTATTTCTTTAATCGCCTCGTCAGAATCAACTTCTCTCTGGGCGACTGTATTATAATATGTGATTTTTTTTGCCCATTTCGCGGGTGCGTCGGTCAAGTCCAAATATGTAATCAAGGTTGATACTTTCGTTTCTTTTGGAACATTCTCTGATGCGAAACAATGCAGGCCGTTGGCTTGTGCTTCGATCACTGCCATACCCAAGCCCTCAAAATAGGATGGAAACACGAATACATCCATAGCATGTAAATAATCATAGGCATTATCTCGCATCCCCAAAAAAATAACATCTTTATCAATACCTAAATTTACGCAGTCTGACTTAAGTTTGGCTTCAAGCGAACCGCCGCCAACCAACAGCAGTAAAGCATTGCCTTGCGTTTTTTTTAATTCGGCAAATATTTTCAACAAAAACGTGTGGTTTTTTGGCTCATTCAACTTACCCACATTACCAACTACAAATTTATTTTCTATTTTTAATTCTTGCCTTACATTATCTCGAATTTTTTTATTAAATTTGTATTTTTCCAAGTCAATGGCATTGTTGAGCACGGTATATTGATTCCCATTATAGAGCCAATCTCCTGCCAATTTTGATACTGCAATCGGACATGTATATGTGTTTCTGAACATATAACCCAGCATTTTGTTTATGATCGGATGGGATGTTCTCGTAGTATGCCCATGAGCTATCCTCACCGGCACCCCGCATTTTTTTGCAACCGATAATTCGAGTGCCATCGTGGCGCTGTTGCCGTTCACATGAATAACATCGTACTTGTTTTTTTCTAAAACATTTTTTAGATTTTGCCTATATTTAAAAGGATTTTTATTCCTTTCTTTAAGGCAAAAATACTCGGAACCGTTTGAATAAAGCTCGTCCAACAGTTCCTGCGGAGATTCATTGGTCGACGCAAAGTCTATATGAAGTCCGGATTTGTCCATGGCATGGTAATAGTTCATCATAACGGTTGTCAATCCGCCATATGATATAAATTGAGTGGTAATTATTATAAGTACTTTTCTCATTTTTTAACTCTTCTCTTCATTTTAATCCTATGAATTTTTCGTTTGATTTTTCCTATAAAGCAACCTAATCCTTTCTTCCCAACAAAAACATCAACGCATACATAATTATTACTAAAATTCAAAGTATGCATTCTATCATATTTAGGGCTGATTTCGTTTGGGTATATTTCTGAATATAAATTCTCTTCCAATCCTTCCAAATTTAAAACTTTATTTATGATTAAACTACCACCGTAAGTTTTCTCACAATTTTGAGTCGGCCTAAATAAACCTCCATTAATATAAAACAATTGTCCCGCAGGGCGACTACGTTTATTATTATTTTGCTTTCGACAAATATGTTTCATCATTTTGTTATCTATATCTAAAATGTATAAATCTGTCGCTTTAATTATATCGTTATATGCATATATATATATTTTGTCTTTTATATACACTGTAGAATCAGCAAGATAAACATTCTTCATTAAAATATGCTTTCTCCAAGTATATGGAAAATCTATGGCTTCATACAATTCAAGATTATTACTTTCACCGCTTTCCGGTAGCATATATACATGATCACCATATGCAAAAACATCTGGGTATGACATATGATATTCATTTTTTATAATAACTGTCGGTTCAGAAAAAACCCCATTTCGCATAACAGATACAGCAATTTCTCCGACCTGCGTTTTTTTGTTAAATGCTTCAACGAATAAAAATGTTTTGTTGTCGTAGTCAAAGAGAAATGGATCAGCATACCAATAATTGGAATCTCCAATGAATTCAATTAAATCAGGTGAATCTTTCTTTTTGTAGAGTACTTTCCACTCGCCTCCTTCAAATAACCCGAGTATTTTTTTTATAGCTTTCATAATGTTGCTCATTCTCCTTTTGTATTTTAAATACTTGTATTAGCAAATTTAATACTTCGGTCAACAACCTCTCGCCATATAGCTAATCCCCGGCTATTTTAGAGACCAAAATTTCATAAATATATATTTTTTTACTTAAGCGACGGGGTTAGAACCTCATGGGCAATTAAATGTGAAATCTTTGTGTTATATTCATGATCCGTCCTCATAGGTTCTAAATTTCTCTGCGATTGGCAAACACCATTATATCACTGTTGCCGTTCACAAACATCATTTTAATTCATCATAACGGTCGTCAAGCCGCCATACGTAACAAAAGACTATGTTATAATAAGTAAAATATTCTTCATGTTTTCAATACATCTCTATTTCATTTTGTTATACCGGCAATTTCCAACACACGCGCACAATTTTTGCCATCTTGATACTTATGTACAAGGTCGCACACCCTTTTACGCTCTTTTGAATAATCATCAACGCCATTAGCAACATTGTCAAAAAATTTAAATAAATCGTTCTTTGAATAAAGCTTTTCCCCAGGCATATAATCCAAAGGGTTTTCAAAAACAAAACCGCGGGTATTTTTATACTCATTAATATCACTTAATGTAAATCCTATCGGTCGGGAAAGCAAAAGATATTCGAGATATACTGACGAATAATCCGCCAACAAAGCATTTGATCGAGCCATAAGTTCATATAGGTCAAGTCCTCTTTTACGAAATGCTTCATCGCTGTATATTTCAAGATTAGAGTAAAGTTTTTCCGTGAAACCGCTTAAATTTTGAGCCACATGGAGCTTTACTATCAACTTTATTTTCTTATTATTAGCAATATCATTCAATTCGTCCCATTCCGAATTATCTATAAAAGGCAGAAAAGACGACATGCTTGAATCGCTGTAGCCCAAATATGTTGATTGCCTAAAGGTTGGCGCCCAAACAACCAACTTATAACCATCTATACCTTCCTTTTTGGTATATAATTTATCTGTCTTAGGTTCACCGCACAAACACACATTTGTTTCCGGGCAATCAAATGCCTTTGCTATTATTGGGCGGTACATTTCTGATGATGCACATACATATGTAAAGAAAAATTCTTCTCCGTTATTAATGTTTGAGAGTTTGCCAATGCTCTTCAATGGTATTCCATGCCACATGTTTATTACCATTTGCTCCTTTGAGGGTTTTATCGGAATTTTTCCGGATGAATAAAAAACGAATTTTGAACGAAGATATTGATATATTCCGAACTGCTTAGGTATAAAGGTCACCCTTTTTTTATCTGGTGATGAATACCCGTCGTGGTTTTCGGTCGCACACACTATCTTGTATTTTTTATAAAATTCATGTTCTATTAAATAGTCAAATACAGCCCCTGCATTATCTTTCAGTCTGTCATTTGAGCAGTATATCAAGATTCTATTTTTATCTTTAACTATCATGTTATTCAAATAAGAAAATATAGGGAAAATATTGTTTACAAAAATTTTTTTCAGTGCAACATTACGTATCATTTACTACTGCTCCTTATATAATGATTATTATTCATGCTTTCTCATTCAATACGACCGACGGCTATCCTATACCCCCCACCCGGACAATTTTCAGTTTAACAAGCATCAACTTTACGCACTGACGCATAAACCTTTTGGGAAGCATACGAACAACTAATTTAT
>CANRJP010000006.1 GCA_947630975.1 uncultured Clostridia bacterium | reverse complement strand
AAATTGCAATAATTTTTTGCGTAATTTTTAACAAAAATATTTTTCGATTTAAAAATTTAATAAAAAACGCATGGATAGGGGTTGAAAACGAAGCGGAAAAATATTATAATTGTAATGTTATGACTTTATATTGAGAGGTGCCATATAAGCTATGGGTACATTAGTCAACACGGCGGCCATCGTCGCCGGCTGTTTCATCGGCCTGTTCTTCAAGCGGCTGGTGTCCGAAAAAATGAACGAGGTCCTCATGCAGACTCTGGCCCTTTGCACCGTTGCCACGGGGATACTCGGGGCCGTGCAGGGGGGTATGGCCGTCACCGGCGGCGAGCTTGGCACCCGCCACACCCTGACGATGATTTTGAGCATGGTCATAGGGACAATCATCGGCGAGATCATCGACATACAAGACAAGCTCGACAGACTGGGGAGACTTCTTGAAAAGCGGTTTTCCTCCGGCGGAGAGGGGGATTTCAGCCGGGGCTTCGTCACCGCCACCCTGACGGTCTGCGTGGGGGCCATGGCAATTATGGGCGCCCTCAACGACGGTCTGCGCCACGACCCCACGCTGCTCTACACCAAGAGCATACTCGACCTGACAATATGCGTGGTATACGCCTCCACGCTGGGCGTGGGGGTAATGTTTTCCGCCGTGCCCCTGTTCATATATCAGGGAGGTATAACGGTTTTCGCCCGCTTTCTGGAGCCCCTGCTCTCCGACGCGGTGGTGGCCCAGATGAGCTTTATCGGCAGCGTGCTCATAATGGGCATAGGCTTCAACTTCGTGTACAAGCCCAAGCTCCGGCTGGCGAATATGCTGCCCGCCGTGTTCATTCCGCCGGTATGGTACGGGATAGTCACTTTAGTAGGAATGATAAAATGACATAAGGAGGATTTTACAATGTTCAACAGATCATCCGGTGTGCTCATGCACATCTCATCACTGCCGGGAAAATACGGCATAGGAAATCTGGGCAAAAGCGCCCGAAATTTTGCCGACCGGCTGGCGGATATGGGCTTTTCCGCCTGGCAGATTCTGCCCATCGGCCCGACGGACGCCTTTAATTCGCCCTACGCCAGTCTCAGCGCCTTCGCGGGAAATCCGGCCTTCATAGACCCCGAACAGCTCTATGCCGACGGCCTTCTGACGGCGGAGGAATTAAAGGCCTGCGAGGTAGACAGTCCATACCGCGCGGACTACGCCGGAGTGTACAAGTGGCTGATGCCCACTCTGCGCAAGGCCTTTTCCCGGGCCGATGAGGAGCTGATGAAAAAGGTACATTCCTTTGCCCGCAGGAGCCACTGGCTTCCGGATTACGCCCTGTTCCGCGCCCTTAAGGAAAAGGATCCCGAAACCCTGTGGAATGAGTGGGAGGACGGCCTTAAGCTGCGGAAAAAATCCGCCCTCGCCAAGGCCAAAAAGGAGCTGGCGGAGGATGTTGACTTTTACTGCTTCGTCCAGTATCAGTTCTACACCCAGTGGACGGAAATGAAAAAATACGTCAACTCGAAGGGTATAAGCCTCATCGGTGATATGCCCATCTATCTCAGTCTGGACAGCGCCGACATCTGGGCCAACCCGGAGCTTTTCGACCTGGACGAGGATATGTGCCAGAAGAGCTGCGCCGGAGTGCCCCCGGACTACTTCAGTCAGGAGGGCCAGCGCTGGGGCAATCCTCTCTACGACTGGGACGCCATGAAAAAGGACGGCTACGGCTGGTGGATAAGACGGATAGAAAACTCGCTTAAGCTCTACGACGCGGTGCGCATTGACCACTTCCGGGGTTTTTCCTCCTATTGGGAGGTGCCGGGAGACAAGAGCGCCAAATTTGGCAAGTGGCGCAAGGGTCCGGGCATGGATCTCTTTAAAGCCCTGAACGAGGCCCATCCCGGAGCGGCGATAATCGCCGAGGATCTGGGGGACATCGACGACGACGTGCGGCGGCTGGTGAAGGACAGCGGCTTCCCCGGCATGGCCGTGCTGGAATTTGCCTTCATCGAGGACGGGGACAACGTCCATCTGCCCCACAACCACACGAAAAATACCGTGGCCTACACCGGCACCCACGATAACGACACCCTCATGGGCTGGCTCTGGTCCGACAGTCAGCACCGTCAGTACGGGCTGGATTACTGCGGCTTTGAGGGCGATTGGGGTCAGGGCGGCCCCGAGAGCTCGGTTATCCGCTCCTTTGTGCGCACCCTCTGGCGGAGCGGGGCCATACTTACCGTGCTGCCCATTCAGGATCTGTGCGGCTTCGGCGGCGACTGCCGCATGAATATGCCCGGCGTGGCCGACGGCAACTGGAGCTTCCGTGTGACGGAGGAGGCCCTCGACCGGATAGACGCGGGCTGGATCAGGGGAATGACCGAGCTGTACCGGCGGAAAAATCCGCTGCTGAAATAGCCAAAATCTTTTTTAAGAACAGGAGCTGTTGTATATGCGTGATGAACAAAGCCGCGTGGCCCTCATAGGCATAATCGTGCAGAACCCGGACTCGGTTGAAAAGATGAACGCCATCCTTCACAATTACAGGGACGTGATAATCGGCCGTATGGGTCTGCCCTACCGTGAAAAGAACATCAGCGTGATAAGCGTGGCGGTGGACGCTCCGGCTCCGGTGATAAGCGCCCTGAGCGGCAAGATCGGAATGCTGGACGGAGTGGCGGCCAAAACGGTTTACTCAAACTAATTAGTATACTAAAAAGTTCATAATTTGTTCATTATTTTTACACGGTATTTTAATATAAAAGGATTATCATATGTCCATAATTTGTATTCTTGGAGGTATAACGATGGCAGATAAGGATATGAACAAAGACCTGCCCCTCGAAGGGGACGGCTCCGGGGAGACCGCTCCCGAACAGGAAGAGGCCGCGCCTCAGACGGACGCCGCGCCCGAGGGAGAAGTACCGGAGGAGAACCCTTCCGGCGAAGAGCCCTCCGGCGGCGAGGAAATAGCGCCGCCGCCGGTGATTAAAAAGAGAAAAAAGAGCTTCCTCAAAAGCAAGTGGTTCAAGTGGATTGTGATAATTCTCATAATCGCCGCTCTGGTCAGCGCCTATTTTATACATAAGAATATAAAGGCAAAGCGGGAGGCCGAGGCCGCCGCCACGAGCAATACCGCCGTTGTCACCCGGGGCGACATAACGGTCAAGATAACCGGCTCCGGCACGGTCGAGCCTATCGAGACATATAATATTATTCCCACGGTGAGCGGCACGATAGACGCCGACTACTACGAGGCGGGCGACTACGTTGAGGAGGGGGCCGTGCTTTACCGCTTCGACAGCACGGTGGCCGACAACGCCATCCGCACGGCGGAAAATTCCATCAAGACCGCCGAGAACGGAGTCAAGACCTCGGAAAACGCGGTCAAGACATCCGAAAATTCCGTAAAGAACGCGGAAAACGCTATCAAGACCGCCGAAAACGGAGTTAAGACCTCGGAGAATTCCGTCAAGTCCTCGGAAAATTCCGTGCGCACCTCGGAAAATTCCGTTAAGAATGCCGAAAACGCGGTACATACCGCCGAAAACGCCGTAAAGACGGCGGAGAACGCCGTCACCACCTCGGAGAACAGCGTTGCTGCCGCCGAGAACACGGTGGAGCGGGCCGAGGTGGAGCTCCAGAACCGGGCCGACGACATTGAACGGGCCGAAGAAAATCTGGAAAAGCTGAATATTTATGCCAACTCAACCGGTAAGGTGGGGGATCTGGCCCTCACCGTGGGCAACGACACCTCCGGCAGAATATGCACTATTACCGACACCTCGACACTGCTGGTGAAGATACCCTTCAATTCCGCCCAGTTTGAGCAGATACGGGTGGGGGACGGCGCCACCGTCAGCATCGAAAAATACATGACCACCGCCGGAGGCAAGGTCATTCGCAAGTATAACGCCGCCGGGACGGGCGGCGACGGCAGCGTGGTATACGATGTGGAAATACAGATAAACGGCGGTGTGGAGCTGCCGGCGGGAACCTATGTCACCGCTTCCGTAAACACAAATGACGGGGCCGTAAGCTCCGCCCAGGCCGGAGCGGTGTACTATCCCGACACCACCAGCGTGATGGCCGAATACAGCGGCAAGGTGAAAGAGGTTCTTGTGAAGAACGGCGACTGGGTAAAGAAGGGCGACCTGATAGCCCGGCTGAGCAGCACCACTCTCGAGGACGCACTCAAGACCGCTCGGCAGAACTACGACAACGCCGAGCGCTCTCTTCAGGAAGCGCAGAACAGCTACGAGAACGCCCTCATAAATCTGGACAATTCCAAGACCAGCTTGGACAACGCCAAAGCTTCGTTGGACAACTCACAGATAAGCCTTGACAACGCCCAGGCCAACTACGACAACTCTCTCAATTCTCTGGACAGCGCCCGTGCCAGTCTGGACAATTCCAAGACCAGTCTGGACAACTCCTATTCCTCCCTTGATACGGCCAAGACTAACCTGGACAACTCCAAGACCAGCCTGGACAACTCCAGAACCAGCCTTGACAACGCCCAGACCACCCTTGAGGACAGGAAGAAGGACGCCGAGGATTATACCATAACCGCCCCCATAAGCGGAATGATAATGAGCAAGGATTACAAGGCAGGGGACACCATTTACGGCCAGAACTCTACCACCCTCATGGTTATCGCCGACATGAGCAAAATGAAGTTCACCATCAGCGTCGACGAGCTGGACATCTCCCGCATAGCTCTGGGGCAGGAGGTCGAGGTCACCAGCGACGCCATGGAGGGCGTGGAACTGGTGGGCTATATAACCAATATTTCCCAGTTGGGCAGCGCTCAGAACGGCGTTACCAACTACCCCGTGGAGGTAACCATCGACGAGCCCGGCGACCTGATGAGCGGCATGAACGTCAGCGCCGAGATCATCGTGGGCGAAGTCTTTGACGTGGTTCAGGTGCCCGTCACGGCGGTCAGCTACTTCGAGGGCAAGCACTACGTCACGGTAGTGGGCGAGGTTGCCGGCATGGCTGACACCGGCGCCGACGGCGTGACCGTTCCTCCCGGAGGAATGGGCCGTCACGCCGAGGGCGGGGCCGGAACTCCCGGGGCCGAGACCCCCGATGAGGCCGCTCCCGACGGCGCTGCTCCCGAGGGCGAAGTTCCCGAAACGGCCCCCGATGACGGCGGCCACGGAGCCGTTGCGGTTCCGGCCGGCAGCATGGACGCCGAAAAAGCGGATAACGCCGACGAGACCGGCGGCGCGTCCGAGCAGCGTTCCGAAAGGCGTTCCGGCAAAACCGGCGGCGGGGCCGATAACATCACCATCTTCGATCAGGAACAGCGCGTCGAGGTGGAGGTCGGTCTCAGCAACGACGATTATTACGAAATCAAGAGCGGCCTTCGTGTGGGTCAGGTAGTCCGTGACAACGGCACCGGCTCCGGCAGCACCAATCCCTTCGCCATGATGATGAGCGGCATGGGCGGCATGGGCGGCGGCGGCCCCCAGGGCGGCGGCGGAGGCAGACCCCAGGGCGGAGGCCCCAGATAAAGGAGGAGAGGCGCGATGATCCGAATTAAGGATATGTACAAGATATACAAGATGGGCGACGTGGAGGTTCGGGCCTTGAACGGCATCAACCTTCACATCAGGCCCAAGGAATTTGTGTCCATAATCGGCCCCTCCGGCAGCGGCAAATCCACTCTCATGAACATGATAGGCTGCCTCGACACCGCCACCAGCGGAGAATACTGGATAGACGGCATACCCGTGGAAAACATGAGCGAGGACGATCTGGCGGCTCTGCGGAACGAAAAAATAGGCTTCATCTTTCAGGGCTACAACCTTTTGCCCAAGCTTTCCGCTCTGGAGAACGTGGAGCTGCCCCTGATTTACCGGGGCATCGACTCCGCCCGGCGGCGGGAGCTGGCCGAGGCCGCCCTCTACCGTGTGGGAATGCATGAGCGCATGAACCACAAGCCCAAGGAGCTTTCCGGCGGCCAGCAGCAGCGCGTGGCCATAGCCCGCGCCCTCAGTAACAAGCCCTCGCTGATACTGGCCGACGAGCCCACCGGCGCACTGGACTCCAAAACCGGCATCGAGGTGCTCCAGATGATGAAGGATATACACAAAGAGGGCAACACCGTCGTCCTCATCACCCACGACAGCAACATCGCCCGCAACGCCGAGCGGGTAGTGCGCATAGCCGACGGAGTTATCACCAGCGACACCACCGACGTCAAGGATGTGGTTACGGGATGAATATCGGCATGGCTTTTAAAATGGCTATCAACAGCGTCATGTCCGCAAAGATACGCTCTTTTCTGACTATGCTGGGCATTATAATCGGCGTGGCCTCGGTAATAGTGCTGGTAAATCTAGTTACCGCCTCAACGCTGAGTATGCGCTCCCAGTTGGAGAGCATGGGTACCAACCTGATACAGGTTTCCATCAACCGCGGCGGCTGGGGCCAGACCCGCAGTGTGTCCCTCGGCGACATCGAGGAGCTGGCCGAGGAAAACAGCGACCTTTTTGAGGCCGTTACCCCTCTTGTCAGCGGCATGGGCGTCATCAAGTACGGCACCAACAATGTCAGCAGCAGTCTTACCGGCGTAAGCGAGGACTATCTGTCCATCCGCAGCCGCGAGGTGGTTGACGGACGTTTCATAACGGAAACCGACTGTGACAACCGCAGCAACGTGGTTGTCATAGGCGAGTACATAAGACAGGAGCTCTTCGGCAGCGAAAGTCCCGTGGGCCAGACCGTGAAGATAAATAACGAAAAATTCACGGTGATAGGTCTTTTGGATCAAAAGTCCTCCAACGCCTCATCGGGCAGCGACGACGATATAATAATCCTTCCGTACACCCGCGCCACACGGCTGTTGAGAAACGCCAACATAAACAGCTTCATGGTTTCGGCGGTAAGCTCTGATTACATGAGCGAGGCTACCGAGGCCATCGAGAACTTTCTCTATAAAAAATTCAAGAACGATGACTATTACAACGTCCTTAACACCGCCGAGCTGATAGACACCATTGACGACGCTCTTGGCACCATGAGCCTCCTGATGGCGGGCATAGCGGGAATATCCCTTCTCGTTGGCGGCATAGGCATAATGAATATAATGCTGGTGACCGTTTCCGAGCGCACAAGGGAGATAGGCATACGCAAATCCATCGGCGCAAAGCGCAAGAGCATTATTACCCAGTTCCTCATAGAATCGGCGGTAATAAGCTGTATGGGCGGCGTCATAGGCATAGGGGTGGGGGTCACGGGCAGTTACTTTGTGTGCAAAGCCTTAAGCATGGATGCCGTGCCCCTCAGCGAACAGACTACGGTCATAGCGGGTTCCTTTGCCTTTTCCGCCTTAATAGGCGTCATATTCGGCCTGTACCCCGCCAACAAGGCCGCCAAGATGAATCCCATCGACGCGTTGAGAAACGATTGATCCGGTCAAGGAGGTATAACGTAAATGAAATATAAAACGCTGATTGCGGCTCTTGTCTGCTTTCTTATTGCGGCCGTGCCCGCCTTTGCCGCCGACTATTCCGACATAGCCGACGGCTCGGCGCTGGACGGCGCCGTGGACATACTGAGCCGACTGGACATCATCGCCGGCGGCGACGACGGTCTTTACCGCCCCGGCGACAGCCTGACCCGGGCGGAGTTCTCCAAGATAGCCACTTATCTCTCGGGCGCCGAGGAAAACGCCGTCAGTGCCGAAGTGCCCTTTGTCGATGTGCCCTCCGGCCACTGGGCCACGGCCTATATCGGCTATGTGAGCGGCGCCGGCATAATCTCCGGCTATCCCGACGGCACCTTCGCCCCCGAGGAGGAGATAAGCTGGGCCCAGGCCGTGACCGTCGCGGTTCGTGTGCTGGGCTACAGCGGCGAGGACGTGGCCTACCGCTGGCCCGAGGGCTATATCGAAAAGGCCCAGGCCATGGGTCTGCTGGACGGACTGACCGTGACGGATTACAACGCGCCCATCACCCGGGGCGAGGCGGCGCTCCTCTTTGAAAACGCCCTTTTCACCGACATGAAGAACGGCGTCGAGCTTATCTCCATGCGCAAAGTCACCCGTATCGAGGATGTGACCGTTATCGCCGACAGCCTTGTGGACGTGTCCCTTGCCGCCGACATGATAAAAACCTCCGCCGGCAGCTTCAAGGCTCCCGAGGATCCGGAGCAGACTCCCCGGGTGGGCGATTACGGCGATCTGTACTATGACGCTGACAGCCGCATAGTCGCCTTTGCGCCCGAGAACGAGACCGTCCGCACCCTGACCGTGACAAGCACCTTCATGAACGCCGAGACAAATAAGGTCGAGATAAATTACACCGAAAACGGAACCGCCGGCACCGAAAGCTTTGAGCTCAACCGTCCTCTCTACAACGAGGGCAGCGCCCTCACCATGGGCAACGGTTATCAGCTTATGAGCGAGGGCAGCCAGCTTAAGCTCTATTACGGCGGGGACGGCGAGCTCCGCCGGGCCATGCTCAGCACCGTCACGATGGCCGGGCCTAAAATTGCGGAAAGCGAAAGCTTCTCGCCGGTTCGGGAGTTTAATATTGCCGACACCTCGACCCTGCGCGTCATTCGCAAGGGCCTTACGGCTACGCTGGACGATATACGGCGCTTCGATGTGCTTTATTACGCCGAAAACACCAACACCCTCTACGCCTATGCCGACAGCGTCACCGGTATTTACGAAAAGGCTTATCCCATCAAGGCCAACGTGACCAGCATAACACTCAGCGGCAAGGACTACGAGCTGGCCACTCAGGCCGCCATAAACAAGCTTAACGAAAGTCCCGGCGCCTTTGCCATCAACGACCGTATAACCCTGCTCAAGGGCCGCAACGGCGAGATCGTGGGCGTTGTGGACACCGACAGCGCCGACCTCCTCGGCTATGGCGTGATACAGAACGCCTATACCCTTATCTCTCAGGACGAGGACAGTCTCGGCCGCGAGGAGTATTGGGTGACGGTGTTCACCGCCGACGGCGCTTCGACGGATTACCGCTGCGACGCGGATTACACCGATGAAATCGGCGAGTTCCGCCGCCTTGTGTTTGAAAACGGCGCTTTGAGCCTTGAAAAGGTGAAGTACAACGTGTTCACCGGCGTCCTTGACGCTTCCGTTCCCTCCCTTGCCGGCCACTGGTTCGCCAACGACTTCGGTATAATCGAGCTTGTTAGCCTGCCCGAGAACGGAGCCGCCACGCTGCGCACCGTTACCCTTGACGAGCTGAACCGCAAGTCCCTGACCTCCTCCGATGTGATACATATCCAGACCGTGGGAGAGATGGAGGACATCTCGATACTCTACATCGGCGCGGTAACCAAGGAGCAGTACGCCTACGGCGTTATCAAGGATGTGGAGGAGACAACAGGCTCGGTTACGCGCACCCGCTTCAAGTACACTTTGCTGCTGGGCAATACCGAAACGGAGATAAACAATAACTACGCCTTCCTTGTAGGCGAGGCGGTGGGCTACGGCACGGACGAGAACGGCGAGACCAACTTCACCAATCTTGTGAAGGTGGGCGAGGGCAGGGCCGTCACGGCCACAACATCGAACCGAATAAAAGTGGACGGCACGATCTACACCATGAGCGACAACGCCGTGGCCTACGGCGGCGACTATCCCAAGAATTACAGGGCGCTCAGCCTTGACGATCTGGTTGGAATGGACGACGTGCGCTCCGTCGAACTTTACGCCGACAGATCCCTTGCAAGCGGCGGCACCGTCAGAGTCATAGTATTGACGATAAGAGAATAGATGTAATACTAATCCCCAATTAAAAGCGTCTAATAAAGCCTTCCCCTTTGAAGGGACAGACATTGTCTGACGTTGGTCTGCAGGGGCCCCACGAACAACGAAGTTGTTTGTGGGGAGAGGAGACGCAGCGTAATGAGTCCCGTTTCGGTTTGAAAAAACGGAACGGACGATATGGAGCTTGCGTCGACGATGTGTAGGATGCGAAGCATCCGTTATACGTTTACGGTTACACTGACGCCGCCTTACGGCGGCTACACCTCATCAGTCGGCTTCGCCGACAGCTTCCCCTCGAGGGGAAGCCTTTTTTTCTGCCATTGTTACCATAATAAACTTGCATATTTATGTTTTTAATTTGGGATTAGTATTAAACGGTCGGCAGCTCAATGCGTATTTCCGTACCTCCGCCGCTTTCGACCGTAAGGCGTCCGCCGTGTACCCGGACGATTTGATAGGCCATGGGCAGTCCGAGCCCGTGGGCCGATTTTGGGATCTTGTCGATATTCTCTACCGCCTCGCGGGGTATGCCCTTGCCGTTGTCGGTTATTTTTACGACGGCCTTTCCTTTTTCCTCATACTGCGATACGGTGATTTTACAGCCGTTTTCATTGTGCGTGACGCTGTTGCTTATCAGGTTGAACACCGCCCTTTCGATCAGGCTTTCGTCTGCGGATACGGTTGATTTTTCATTTTGCAGCTCCAGCTCGATCTCGCATTTGTCCGCGATACCGCTGTTTAATATGTCCGAAGCCGCGCGGCGCAGCAAGGGACAGAGCTTGACCGGGGTCTTTTTTGCGGGCTGCATATCGTATTCGAGCGACGAAATTAAATTCAGATCCTCGATGAGCTTTTTGATTTTCACTCCTTGCGCCGTTATCGCTTCGGCCTTTTTACGCTCGGCGTCTTTGAGATTTTTTGATTTGGCGAGCTCGTCCGAATAGCCCACTATTACCGACAGCGGCGTGCGAATATCGTGGGAGATGCCCGAGATCCAGTTTGCACGGGCGCTGTCTCTGGCGGCGAGAGCGGAATTTTTGCGCTCTATTGAGCTTGACGCCAGGTTTATGTTTTCGGAGATCTCCCTGAAGATGCCGCGCTCCGGCAGGCTTACCGGCTTTTCGTTCCGCAGGTCGGCTATGCCCTCGGTAAGCGTGCGCAGACGGCGGTACAGCCTCATGCCGAAAACGCAGGCCAGCAGCGCGGCGAAACAAAGATTGACAAAAAGGATTATCAAAATCTTTTGCGGCAGCGCGTCGAACCAGCTCATCGAATAGTGTATTTCAAATTTGCCGACGGATTTTTTCGGCAGACCGAAGGTCAGAAGTCCGTAATCCTCCGCGCGGACATAGACGGGATAGTCGTTTAAATACCAACGGGTCATTTTTGCCACGTCGTTCAGCGAGTAGTGCGCCGGAATATCGCCGGGCCGGTTTTGCGACCAGATAATATCGCCGTTCCCGTCTATCAAAACGCACCAGCAGCCGTCGGGAATAATATTGTCCGCCAGTTCAAAGCCGCCGCCGGTACGCGTCAAGTTTTCGCTTATCCGCGCGAGAAGCTCTTTCGGGTTTTTATTGCTGTCGGGATCGCTGGCGATAAAAGCGTATCCGAAAAAATTCACGCACAGCAGTATCACCGCGATGGCCGCCGAGGTGAGCGTGAAGCAGGTGAAAATTTTTGCGCTCGTTTTATTCATCGTCGACCACCAGCTTATACCCGAGTCCCTTGGCCGTCAACAGGTGCCTGGGCCTTGAGGGCTCGGTCTCGATTTTCTGTCTGAGCCGCCGGATATGCACCATAAGCGTGTTTTCGTAGCCGTAATATTCCCCGCCCCACGCCGCCAGACACAGCGCGTCGGACGTGACGATCTTATTTTTGTTTTCCCACAGCTTTTTCAGCAGAATATACTCTTTCGCCGTGAGGGGGATAGCCTCGCCGTTTTTGTTTACGGACGCGGTTTCAAAATTGACCGTAACGCCGGACAGGCTGAACGCCGATCTCGCTTCGGCGATTTTGTAAACGCGCTTCAAAACCGCGTTTACCCGCAAGATCAGCTCGTCCGAAAGAAACGGCTTCACTATATAATCGTCCGCGCCGAGTCCGAGCCCGGTGATTCGGTCGTTCCCCTCGCCCCGGGCGGTGAGGAATATCGCCGGGGCGGAGGAGAACTCGCGGAGCTTTTCGAACAGCTCAAACCCGTCTCCGTCGGGCAGATTTACGTCCAGAATGTACAGCGCGACCGACCGCTCACCGGCGATTTGCAGCGCCTCCTTACAGTCGGCCGCCGTGAAAATATTGTAAAATCCGCCGCGGTACAAAATCTCCGAGAGCATTTTCAAAAGCTCTTTTTCGTCGTCTACGATTAAAATTTTCTTGTTTTTCAATTCGTTCATACTATCACCGGTTCTATTCTACCATATAAAAATTAAATTTTAAATTCGTTTTGTAAAAATTTAAGGTTTGCTTAAGATTAAATTTATTTTTTTGAAAGGCCGCCGTGATATAATGCGGTCGATCCGGAACAGAAAGGGGATATAATATGAACGAAATCGTAAAAACAACCGGACTTACAAAACGCTATAAAGAGGTACTCTCGGTCAGCGGCCTCAATATGAGCGTCAACGA
The DNA here is from genome assembly GCA_947630975.1 of uncultured Clostridia bacterium. Lineage (GTDB taxonomy): Bacteria > Bacillota > Clostridia > UMGS1883 > UMGS1883 > JAFLUQ01. Next base: position 41,998 of record CANRJP010000006.1, on the reverse strand, counting down.
GGGGCGCATCTACGGCTTTCTCGGCCCGAACGGCGCGGGAAAAACCACGACGCTGAAAATGCTCCTGGGCCTTGTCCGTCCCACGGCGGGCGAAATTGAGATCATGGGACTGCCCATGAACGGGAAAAACCGTGTCGAGATTTTGCGAGGCGTCGGCTCGCTCATAGAATCGCCGTCGTTCTACGGGCATCTTACGGGCGAGGAAAATTTGAGGATTTTGCAGACGCTTCTCGACGTCCCAAAACACAACATTGACAAGGTGCTGCAAATCGTCGGGCTGGACGACCGGCGAGGTAAAAAGGTGTCCGCCTATTCCCTCGGCATGAAGCAGCGGCTCGGTCTGGCGGAGGCGCTGCTTTCCTTCCCGAGGCTGCTGATACTGGACGAGCCCACCAACGGACTTGACCCCTCGGGCATACAGGAGATGAGGGAACTGATAAAGTCGCTGCCCAAAAAATACGGAATGACGGTCATCGTGTCGAGCCATCTGCTTTCCGAAATCGACCGGACGGCGGAGGACGTGGGGATTATCACGAACGGCAAAATGGTATATCAGGGATCTCTTGAAAGCCTGCACGGTATCGACAGCTCGAAGTCTCTCGAAGAAATATTCCTCGAGCTTACGGGAAAGGAGCGCGGCTTATGATTAGTCTGCTCAAATGCGAACACGAAAAAACGCGCCGCCGCCATGTGCCGGCGACCGCGCTCATACTGACGGCGGCGATGCTCGTGTGGATATATCCGAAGCACCAAAACGCCGATTTGCTGCGGCTTGGATGGATGGAATATTTATATGAGCTTCCCCTTGTGAACTCGGTCTTTATGCCGCTCCTTTCGATAACCGTATCGTCCCGGCTTTGCGACATCGAGCACAGAGGCGCGATGCTGAAGCAGTTGGCGGTCACCGTCAGGCGGGGCCGTATCTACGACGCGAAGCTCATATACGGACTCGCGGTCGTACTGTTCTGTGTGGGGCTGAGCTGGGTAATGACGGTCGCCATCGGCTATCACGCGGGCTTTGACGGCGATGTGCCGATAAAGCTGTATCTCCTGTATCTGCTGTTCACGGCGGTGCCCACGGCGGCGGTGTATATTTTTCAGCATACGCTGTCCCTGTGCTTTAAAAATCAGGCGGTCACATTCATTTCGGGAATAACCGGTATGTTTCTCGGCGTGTTTTCAATGTTCCTGCCCCAACTCCCGTGGCTTCGCAAGTCCCTTATATGGGGCGGCTACGGTGCGCTGGATTTTGTGGGGCTGTTCGGCTGGACAAAGGAAAACCGCTACAAGTTCGCCCGTTTTGATTTGATGGAAATTGACTGGAAATTCTTTGCGGCGCTGATTTTTGTGTGCGCCGCCATGTATGCGGCCGAGCGTGAAATGTTTAAGAGAAAGGAGCTTTGACCCATGCTGATGAAATTGTTGAAGGCGGAGCGCATGAAGCTGAAACGCTCTCCCGTATGGCTCGCGTTTTTCATTGTGCCGGTCATTCCGGCGGTTTTGGGAACGGCGAACTATATTTATAATCGGGAAACTCTGACAAATGAGTGGATAAGCCTTTGGACGCAGCACACGCTGTTTACCGATTATTTTTTCTTGCCGGTGCTGATCGGCGTTTACTGTGCGTATATAATGCGGCTGGAGCATATGAATAACAACTGGAACAGGGTTTTCACTGTGCCCGTCCGCCGTTGGTCGGTATTCCTCGCTAAGCTGATTACCGCCGTTCTGATGCTGCTGGTCAGTGAAATATGGGTAGCCGCGCTGTTCGTGATATCGGGCCGCGCGGCGGGGCTTGCCGACCCGCCGTGGCTCACGATCGCGCGGTGGTGCGTGTTCGGCGCTCTCGGCGGAACGGTCACGGCAGCCATACAGACACTGATCTCCATGAACTTAAAAAGCTTCGCGCTGCCCGTGGGGACAGCCTTCGCGGGCGGACTTTCCGGCCTTGTGTTTTTGGCTAAGGATTTGGGGCATATATGGCCTTATTCGCTGATGTCCTACGGCATGAGCGCAAACGCGCCTCAAAAGCTTGCGGAGAGCGGCTATGGGCAGTTTATATTTGTGTGTGTTTTGTACATCGCGCTTTTCACGGCCATAGTCGGCATGGCCGCCAAACGGAGGGAATTTTGAGACTGCCGTGTACTGAATAAAACGTGGCAGGAGCCGTAAAAAAGTCGCGCAGAGCTTGTGACGACACCGTTCTGCACGATTTTTTTGACCGGCCCCTGTACCTCCAGATTACATAGTCAGTTTTTTTACGGCTCCTATTTTGTAAATTCTTTGTTGGAGTATTTTGACGTGGATACGCTTTCGATCAAAATAAAAATGTCGTACACCCCAAAATCGACAATCATCCCCACACGGTATGCCGACAGTTAGCTCGGATCAGGTGACCTCGCGGCACACACGGGTTGCCGCTTATTGCTGCTCGGTTCCCCGCCTGACAAGGTTCACGGGTCCATGTTGCGCGAGACCCGACCGTCAACGCCACTTATCGGCGCCTGCTGCACAGATGAATTGCCTCAAATGGGGAGTTAGCCTCCGCTGTAGCGGATTGCGGATACAGGGCGCCGCTGCCTCCCCGGTTAGTACGACATTGATATTATACTACAAAAACAGAAAAATATCAAGAGCTTTTTGAAAAAAATTTAGGCAATACCGCACAAAGATTGTGCGGTATTGCCTTTACTTCAACTTGAAATAGGTGTGATAAGGCCCTTTCGACGCCAGATACATGGGTACGAATACCCGCTCGCCGTCGGTGAGGGCGGGGGCGTCCGTGTCCGTAACGGGCGTCAGACGCTCCGCTATGTCGGCGGGGAGGGTCAGCCACTCCTTTGACGGATCTCTGGTCACCATGACGAAGGGGCCGTAGAGTATGGCCGCCACGGCGGCGCCGTCCAGCGTGTCCGGAGTTGGTTCAAGGCGGACGGAATAGTCAAAGCGATCCCTGACGGTCTTTTTTTCACCGGCCCTGCCGGTAACCACGGCGTAATTGCCCCGCCGTTCAAGGCCGGGAAAGGGGCCGCCGCACCATTTGGGGGCGCGGAGCCTGACCTCGAAATCCCGGTGAAATTCCAGCTCTATCTCCACATCGCCGAAGGGAAAGCCGCTCCTTATCCGGACGCCCACCGCCGCGCCGTCATAGGCCGCGCTCAAATACTGGTTTATGTAAAGGCAATTCTCCGTTATCAAGAACGAGGCGTCCTGATACTTCACGTGATTTTCCATGCCCGTGCCGTGACAGCAGGTAAAGCTGTGCCAGTTGTCGCTGTACTGCCGCTCCGCTCCCGGCCCTATGGGCAGCATATAGGTGACGCCGTTGGTCATTTCCGGCGTTTCGTCCGGAGACTGGGAGGCCAAAATCTGATTTATCAATGCCCGCTCGTAATATTCCATATATACCGTGTTTTCCGGGTCGAAGGCGTGGAGCTCCTTTGCCAGCTTCAACAGATTATAGGCGGCGCAGGTCTCGCAGTTAGTGTCCTCCTTTATGTTTGCCGCCAGAGCGTCCGCGTCGCGGAAGGACTCGCCCTGTCCCACCCCGCCGATGGCGTACATATGGTGGCGGGTGACTATGTCGAAGAAGTTCAGCGCCGCCGCCTCGTAATCCTCAATACCCGTAGCCATGTACTCCCGATGCGCCCCGATTATCTGCGGAATGTGCTGGTTGGCGTGGCGGTTGGCGACGGTGTCCCTGCCTCGGGCCAGACCGGGAAAGATGTTCTCATTGTCGAACATTCGGGCGGCGTCGAGGTATTTTTTCTCGCCGGTCAGGGCGTGGAGCCGGGCCATGGATTCGTTCATTCCGCCGAACTCACCGGCGATGTAAAGGCTCCACATCTTTTTCCGGTGCTCCGCCGTCAGGGGAGAGAGGCGGCGGTATATCCAGTCCCCTATGCCCCTGGCGGCGTCCAGCGCCTCTCCGAGGCCCACGCGCTTGTGGCACTCCAGCAGACCGGCCGTTATCTTGTGAAGAGTGTAATAGGGCGCCCATATCGTGTTGTATTTGGTGAATTGCTCCAGCAGGGCGAACTGGTCGGGGGAATAGGCGGAAATATAGCCCTCGCCCCAGCAGCCGGGGTCGCGGTTCCACTTGTCCTGACCGGCGTCCTCGGGGGTGCAGACCGTTTTAAAGGCCGCCGGGTCGCCCTTGGACATGAGCTGCAGCGTGCGCAGCTCGCGGACGACATAGCGGAGCTTGTCCCCGTAGGTTTCGTCGCCGGTGGCGGCGTAGGCCAGTGACAGGGCGGAAATGAAGTGGCCGGTGCTGTGTCCCCGAAGCAGACCGTCGGGAGCCTCCCAGCCGCCCAAAGGCTCCGCCCCGAGGGTGTCGGCGCCGAAGGCCGCCCGAAAGTTGTACAGCATCCTGTCCGGATCCAGATTTTTCAGATATTTCAGGGTGCGGCTCCGGTTCTCGAAAAACCGGCTCCCCTCCAGCAGAGCGGTTTTGTTAAGGGGCGCGTACCGCCCCGCGGGGTTGGGTAAAGACATAATACACCTCGTGCAGTCACAGTTATTTTTTACACAATTATTATACTACACTAAAGCGAAAAGTCAAGAAAAAAATTTCCTTAAACACTGGACAAACGGTAAAAACTGTGCTATGATTAAATAGATTTTTGATATAGGAGGTATCGCCATGCCGGATCACAAGGCCAGACCGGAGGGCATCACCCGCACTCTGGAAAACAACTTCATGCCCTACGCCATGAGCGTCATCCTCTCCCGGGCCATTCCGGAGATAGACGGCTTCAAGCCCTCCCACCGCAAGCTGCTTTACATGATGTACAAGCGGGGCCTGCTTAAGGGCAAGCGCACCAAGAGCGCCACCGTGGTGGGCGAGGCCATGAAGCTCAACCCTCACGGCGACGCCGCCATATACGAGACTATGGTTCGCCTCACCGAGGGCAACGAGGCCCTGCTCCACCCCTTTGTGGACTCCAAGGGCAACTTCGGCAAGCAGTACAGCCGGGACATGGCCTACGCCGCCCCCCGATACACCGAGGTAAAGCTGACTCCCATCTGTGAGGAAATTTTCCGCGACATAGACAAGAACACCGTGGACTTTATCGACAACTACGACGGCACCATGACCGAGCCGGTGCTGCTGCCCACGGCCTTTCCGAATATTCTGGTAAATCCCAACATGGGCATCGCCGTTGGCATGGCCAGCCGCATCGCCTCCTACAATTTAAAGGAGGTCTGCGACGCGACGATAGCCTATCTCAAGGACGAAAAGGCCGACCTGCGGGAGTACATTCTGGGGCCGGACTTCTCCACCGGCGGTTATCTCGTCTACGATAAGGCGGCGCTGGATCAGATATATGAGACCGGCGCGGGCAGCATAAAGATCAGGGGAAAATATATATACAACAAAAAGACCAACACCTTGGAGATAACCGAAATACCCTACTCCACCTGCGTCGAGGTGATAATAGAGAAGATAGCCGAGCTGATGAAGGCCGGTAAAATCAAGGAAATAAACGACGTCCGTGACGAGACCGACATAAACGGTCTGCGGCTCACCATCGACCTCAAACGCGGGGCCGACCCGGAAAAGCTCATGCAGAAGCTCTACGACAAGACCACTCTGGAGGACAGCTTCGGCTGCAACTTCAACATCCTCACCGGCGGTGAGCCAAAGGTGCTGGGGATAAAGGAGATACTGGCCGAGTGGGTGGACTTCCGCACCGAAAGTCTGCGGCGTATGTGCGTCTACGACGCGGAGAACAAGGAAGCTCGGCTCCACCTTTTGCAGGGTCTGGAAAAGATACTGCTGGACATCGACAAGGCCATTTACATCGTCCGCCACACCGAGGACGACTCCATGGTGGTGCCCAACCTGATGGAGGGCTTCGGCATAGATAAAATACAGGCGGAGTTCGTGGCGGAGATAAAGCTGCGCAACCTGAATAAGGACTATATCCTCAAGCGCACCGCCGAGATAGAGAGCCTGACAAAGGACATCGCCGACCTGCGGAAAACCGCGGGCAGCGAAAAGCTAATACACAGGCTGATAATAAAGCAGCTCACCGACATTGAAAAAAAGTACGCCAAGCCCCGCAAGACCCGGATAATCACCGTGGAGGACGTTCCCATAGAGGAAGAGGAGGACGGGACCGACGACTATCGGGTGCGGGTGTTCATGACCCGTGAGAATTACTTCAAAAAGGTGACTCTCGTTTCCCTCCGGAGCAGCGGCGACCACAAGCTCAAGGAGGGAGATGAGATAATCTGCTCCGCCGAGACCTCCAACAAACAGGATATGCTGTTCTTCTCCGACCGGCAAAACTGCTACAAGCTGCGGCTTAAGGACATCGGCGATACCCGCGTCAGCGCCATGGGCGACTATCTGCCCAATATCATCGGCATGGAGGAGGGCGAGCGGATAGTGTACGCCACCCCGGCCTTTGACTATAAGGGCTTTATGCTCTTTGCCTTCGACAGCGGCAAAATAGCCAAGATAGACATGAACGGCTACGCCACCAAGACCAACCGCAAGCGCCTGACCGGGGCCTACGGCAAGGGTAACCTGATAGGGGCCATGTACGTCCCCGATGACAGGGACATCGCTCTCATAAGCACCGCCGACAAGTGCCTTGTGTTCAACACCGCCGCCATACTCACCAAGACCAGCCGCACCGCCCAGGGCGTGCAGGTGATGACCCTCCGGCGGCGGAGCCTGCTGAAAACCGTGGCCCTGCCCGAGGACTGCCTTAAGTCCCCCGACGGCTACCGGTCAAGGAGCATTCCCTCCGCCGGTTACTTCCTTAAGGAGGAGGACAGCGGCAGCGTACAGATAAAACTGGAGTAAAAGGAGGTCATATTATGTGTCCGGAACCGAAGGCCCGGGAGCTTTCAAGGATAGTGGCGGGATATTTCCGCAGTGTTTACGGCGAAAACGTGGACTGCATATTTCTCTACGGTTCGTATGCAAGAGAGGATTTTGACGAGAACTCCGACATCGACATCGCCGCCATTGTGGAGGGCGACCGAGCCGAGCTGCAACGCAAGCTTAAGTCAGTCTGGGATATGGCCGCCGAGTTGGGACTGGAAAACGACGTAATAATCTCTCCCACGGTGATACCCCGTAGCGAATTTGAGGAATACAAAAATGTACTGCCCTATTACCGCAATATCGCCAAGGAGGGAAAGAAAATTGGTTGATTTGAGTAAATACAGGCTTGATAGCTCACGGGAGAGGCTTAACTCCGCTAAGCTCCTTATGGAGGCCGGACAGTACCGGGACTCTATAGGACGCTCTTACTATGCTATTTTTACGGCGGTTCGGGCCGTTTTGGCAAAGGACGGTGTGGATTTTTCAAAGCACACCGGAGTAATATCTTACTTTCAAAGGGAATATATAAAAACCGGAATTTTTGACAAAAAATTTTCCAATTATCTTCAAACTGCGTTTCAGATAAGGAACAACTGCGACTATGACGATTTCTTTATCGCTTCTAAAGATGATGCTGCGGAGCAGTACGCAAGGGCCGAGGAATTTTATATTACAATCAGCAAATATTTGAGCAAATGACCGAAGTATTAAACAACGACCGACTTTGACGGACTGCAAATACTCTTATTATCAAAGGATCTGATTTTTCCCATGAAAACCCTGAAATGGCTATTTTCCGTGTATATCCGCCCATATATGGGCCGAATGATCTTCGCTTTGAGCCTGACAATGATCAACACGGTGCTGAGCAACATCCGCCCCTATCTGTCGGGCCGGATAATCGACGACGTGTTTTACAACGGTATGCGGAACCGGCTGCTCATTCTGGTGGTGCTGATGTTTTTGTCCATAGTTGTCAAGGACGTGTTCCGCATCATCGACCACTACATACTTGAGGGCACCAGCCAGAAGGTGGTGTACAACATCCGCGTGGCCCTGTACAGGTCACTCCACAAGCTGGACTTCGACTTTTTCGACCACAACCGCACCGGCGACATCATGAACCGTCTCAGCGGCGATATTGACAGCGTCCGCCACTTCGTGGCCTGGGTGCTCAACGGCATACTGGAAAACTCCTGCCTTTTCCTTTCGGCCCTGTTTATTCTGGGCTTCATCAACTGGCGGCTGACCCTGTGCCTGCTGGCGGTGACGCCCCTCATCGCGTTTTTCGCCGTAGCCATGGGCCGGCGCGTGGGCCCCGCCTTCCGCAACGCCAGGCAGAAGCTCAGCGGCCTGAACACCGTGGTGCAGGAGAACATCTCCGGCAACCGGGTGGTTCGGGCCTTCGCCCGTGAGGACTACGAGCTGGAGAAGTTCGACAGGGCCAATCTGGAATACCGGGACGCCAACATCGCTTCCAACCGCATCGGCCAGCGCTATATACCCATCCTCGACACTCTGGCCAACTCCCTCAACGTGGTAGTGCTTGTGGCCGGCGGAATTATGGTCATAAGGGGGCACATGACCCCCGGCGAGTTCGTCACCTTCAACTCCATGAGCTGGGCCCTGAACACCCCCATGCGCAACGTGGGCTGGCTCATCAACGACAGCCTTAACGCCATCGCCAGCGGCGAAAAAATAATGGAATTTACCCTTGAGCGCCCCCGAATCCACACCGAAAAGGACCATGTGGAAAAGGCGAGCTTCGACGGAAAGGTGGAATTTAAGGACGTGAGCTTCTCCTACGGGGAGGAGCGGGTTCTCGACCGCGTGAGCTTTACCGCCGTGCCCGGCCAGACCGTGGCTATCATCGGCGAGACAGGCAGCGGAAAGTCCACCCTGACTAACCTTATCTGCCGCTTTTATGACGCCACCGAGGGTCAGGTGCTGGTGGACGGCATCGACGTGCGGCACCTCAATCTTCGGGCCCTGCGCCAAAGTATTTCAATAGCCATGCAGGATATTTTCCTGTTCTCCGACACTATCGAGGGAAATATCGCCTACGGCGCCCCCGACGCCCCCTTTGAGCGGGTGGTTGAAGCGGCTAAGATGGCCGACGCCGACGGCTTTATCCGCGACCTGCCCGAGGGCTACGACACCATAATCGGCGAGCGGGGCGTGGGCCTCAGCGGCGGACAGAAGCAGCGCATAGCCCTTGCCCGCGCCATACTGAAAAACCCTTCGATACTCATTCTCGACGACACCACCAGCAGCGTGGATATGGAGACCGAGCATTACATACAGCAGACCCTGAAAAAATTCTCCGCCGGACGCACCACCTTCATAATCGCCCACCGGATAAGCGCCGTAAAGGACGCCGACCAGATTTTGGTGATGGAAAAGGGGCGCATAGCCGAGCGGGGCACCCATGAGGAGCTTTTGGCTCTGGGCGGAAGGTACAAAGAGGTCTTTGACACCCAGTACGGCAACTTTGACGCCGCCACAGCCGAAACCGTGAAAGGGGGCGTTTGCTGATGGCGAGGAACAAATTCGACGTGGACGAAAAGCTGGAGAGCAGCTTCAGCTTCGACCACATAAAGCGGCTGGCCCGTTACCTCGTCCCCTTTAAGTGGCTGATGTTCGCCACCGTGGGGCTCATGCTGCTGACGAGCCTGCTGAATATGCTGGCCCCCATGATAACCCGCGAGGCCATCGACAACCGCCTGCCCGCCGGAGATTTGAAGGGAATACTGATCCTTGGCGGAATTTTGGTGGCAATCTACCTCATCAACGCCATAATCGTGAAATTCCGCATGGTGACCCTCGTCAAGGTGGGTCAGAGCCTTGTGGCAAATCTGCGGCGGGACATTTTCAAGCACTTGCAGATACTGCCCTTTGACTTTTACGACAGCCGCCCCCACGGCAAGATTTTGGTGCGGGTAATAAATTATGTAAACTCCATAAACAATCTGCTCACCGGCGGCCTGATAAACCTGATAACCGACCTTTTCACCGTCGTTATTACCATGGGCCTGATGTTCACCTTGAGCCTTAAGCTCAGTCTTATCACCCTCTGCGGCGTGTTTGTGTTCGGCGGCATAATCTTCGCCATGAAGAACAAGCAGCGTCGGGTGTGGCAGGATTACAGCGCCAAACAGAGCAACCTCAACGCCTATATCCACGAGAGCATCTGCGGCATAAAGGTGACCCAGTCCTTCAGCCGTGAAAAGGAGAACCAGCGCATTTTCGAGACCCAGTGCGAGAACGTCCGCACCAGCTTTATGCGGGCGAAGATAATCGACATCTGCAACTGGCCCATGGTGGAGACCATCTCCACCATCACCACCTGCGCGGTGTTCCTTGTGGGCGGGGCCGACCTCCTCGGGGGCGGCGGCATAACTGCCGGTACCCTTGTGGCCTTTGTCGGTTATGTAAACCTGTTCTGGACGCCGGTGCTGTCCCTGTGCAACTACTACAACCAGCTCATCAATACCGCCGCCTACCTCGAGCGCATTTTTGAGGTCATGGACACCCCCGCCACGGTGGAGGATCTGCCCGGAGCGGTGGAGATGCCGCCCATAAAGGGCGACGTGGACTTTAAGGACGTCACCTTCGCCTACGAGGAGGGCGTGAACATCCTCAAGGGCCTCAGCTTTTCCGTTGAGCGGGGCAAAAACATCGCCGTCGTGGGCCCCACCGGAGCGGGCAAGACCACAATAATCAACCTCCTGAGCCGGTTCTATGACATACAGGGAGGCGAAATTCTCATCGACGGGGAGAACATCACCCGCTACACTCTGCACTCCCTGCGGTCGCAGGTGGGCGTAATGCTTCAGGATACCTTCATTTTCAGCGGCACGGTCATGGACAACATCCGCTACGGCCGGCTGGATGCCACCGACGAGGAGGTCATAGCCGCGGCAAAGACCGTCTGCGCCCACGACTTCATCCAGACCCTTGAAAACGGCTACTACACCGAGGTTAACGAGCGGGGCAGCCGTCTCAGCGTGGGCCAGCGCCAGCTCATCTCCTTTGCGAGGGCGCTCCTCGCCGACCCGAAAATTCTCATACTGGACGAGGCCACGGCCTCCATCGACACCCGCACCGAGCAGGCCCTCCAGACCGGCCTTGCCCGGCTGCTCAAGGGGCGCACCAGCTTTGTGATAGCCCACCGGCTGTCCACCATACGGGGCGCGGACAACATTATGTTCATCGACGGCGGCCAAATTGTGGAAAGCGGCACCCACGAGGAGCTCATGGCCCAAAAGGGCAGATACTATGCGCTGTGTACGAGCCAGTACGAACTTGCGTAAAGGGAGGTTTATATTATGCCCATAACCTACAAATCGACTCATGATTTTTCCGTCTCTGACTTACAGGAGCTTTTCCTGTCCGTGGAGTGGTCGTCGGGCCGCTTCCCCGATAAGCTGGCGGCGGCCATGAAAAATTTTGAGACCGTGTATTCCGCCTGGGACGGGGATAAATTGGTCGGCCTAATCTGCGCCATGGACGACGGCGTTATGACGGCCTATGTCCATTATCTCCTTGTGCAGCCGGAGTATCAGGGCATGGGCATAGGAAAAGAGCTTGTGGAAAAGGTCAAAGAGACCTACTCGGAATACCTGCGCATTGTGGTGGTGGCCTATGACGCCGAGCTGGGCTTTTACGAGGCCCGGGGCTTCAAAAAGGCCGAAAATTCAAGTCCGATGTTCATAACGTCATTGTGGACGTAAACTGAGGAGGGAATTATATGTGGTTTATATTCGCGCTGCTGTCCTCAATTTTCGCGGCCCTGACGTCGATTTTGGCCAAGGTGGGCATCGACGGGGTCAACTCCAACCTTGCCACGGCCATAAGGACGGTGGTGGTGGTAGTCATGGCCTGGTTCATGGTGTTCATCACCGGAGCACAGGGAGGCATGGGGGAGATAAGCCGCAAAAGCTGGATCTTCCTCGTACTGTCGGGGCTGGCTACAGGAGCCTCGTGGCTCTGCTACTACAAGGCCCTTCAAATCGGCGAGGCCTCGAAGGTTGTGCCCATCGACAAGCTCAGCGTGGTAATAACCCTTGTGCTGGCCTTCGTTTTCCTCCACGAGCAGCTTACATGGAAGTCCGTTGCGGGCTGCGTTCTCATTGGAGCGGGGACGCTGCTCATGGTAATTTAATAAAAAAGGAGCGACAAAAATGATTTATCTCGACAACTGTGCGACCACCTTTCCGACTCCGGAGGTAATCCGTTCGGCGGCGGACGCCATGATAAAATTCCCCGGCAACCCCTCCAGCCGTCACAGACTGGGCCTTGAGGCCGAAAAGGAGCTGGAGGCCTGCCGCAAAAGGGCGGCAAAGGCTCTCGGCATCGAGCCGAAGGAGCTGTATTTCACCAGCGGCGGCACCGAGAGCGACAACATAGCCGTGCTTGGCGGCGCCAATATCAAAAAGGGCCGTCGGGTAGTTACCACCGCCGTGGAGCACCCCGCCGTCGCGGAGCCCATGAAGCGGCTGGCGGAGCAGGGCTTTGACGTGGTATTCCTGCCCCCCGAAAGGGACGGCGGCGTCAGCATCGACGCCATAAGGGAGGCCATCACCCCCGAAACCTGCCTTGTGTCGGTCATGGCCGTTAACAACGAGACCGGTGCGATTATGCCCGTGGACAAGATCAGACCCATACTTGACAGGGTAGCCCCCCGTGCCCTGCTCCACACCGACGCGGTGCAGGCCCTTGGCCATATTCCCATTGACTTGAAAAAGTGGGACGTGGACATGGCCAGCTTCAGCGGCCACAAAATTCACGGCCCACGGGGGATCGGTGCCCTGTATGTCAAAAGCGGCGTGACGGTAAAAACCACATCTTTGGGCGGCGGTCAGGAGAGAGGACTGCGCAGCGGCACCGAAAATCTGCCCTGCATAGCGGGCTTTACCTCCGCCCTTGAGGAAATGAAGCCGAAGGATTATGAGATAATGGCCCGGCTTAAGGAGCTGCTGCGTGACGGACTGATGTCCATTCCCGGCACGGTGCAGAACGGCGGCGACGGCGCCCCCCACGTGCTCAATATTTCCTTCCCCGGCATCCGCAGCGAGGTAATGCTTAATGCTTTCAGCCTTCGGAAAATTTATGTTTCCAGCGGCAGCGCCTGCGCCAGAGGCGTTGGCAGCCATGTGCTTAAGGCCATGGGGGCGGAGCTGGCGGACAACGCCATACGCTTCAGCCTCAGCCGCTATACCTCCGAGGACGAGATCGACAAGACCGTGGCGGCGGCGAAGGATATAGTACAGGAATTGACAGGGAGAAACTGACCCATGAAAGAGATACTTCTCATAAAGTACGGAGAAATAATACTCAAGGGCCTTAACCGCAGCCACTTTGAGGATCTGCTCGTCGGCAATATCAAAAAGGCCCTGCCCAAGGACAGCTGGAGCTGCGTCCGCAAGTCCCAGGCCATCACCTATGTGGAACCCGCCGAGGGCGCTGACGTGGACGGAATGATAAAAAGGCTGCAAAAGGTATTCGGCATTGTGTTTATCGCCCGGGCCGGAGTTTTCCCCAAGGATATGGACGTTATATTGAAAGAGGGGCCGGAGTATCTGGCTCCGGCGATGGAAACCGTGTCCACCTTTAAGGTGGAGGCCAAGCGGGGCGACAAGCAGTTCCCCTTTAACTCCCCGGCCATCAGCCGAGAGATGGGGGGCGCCGTTCTGCGCCGGTGCCGCCATTTGAAGGTGAACGTCACTCAGCCCGACACCGTGGTCAGGGTGGAGATACGGGACAGGGAGGCCTATGTCTACGCCGACATCGCCCGGGTCAGCGGCCCGGGGGGAATGCCAACCGGCAGCAACGGCCGGGCGGCCCTGCTGCTCAGCGGCGGCATCGACAGTCCCGTGGCGGGATATATGATGGCCAAGAGGGGCGTGGAGCTATGCGCCGTCCACTTTGCCAGCCCCCCGTATACCAGCGACCGCGCCAAGGAAAAGGTGGTGGAGCTGGCCCGAATACTGGCAGGCTACGTGGGGCGGTACAACCTTTACGTCGTACCCTTTACACAGCAGCAGCTTGCCATTCGCGACAACTGCCCCGAGGAGCATTTGACCCTCATAATGCGGCGCATGATGATGATGATAGCCGCCCGTCTGGCGAAAAAGAGCGGCAGCCTTGCCCTCGTTACCGGCGAAAGTCTGGGTCAGGTCGCCAGCCAGACCATACAGGCCCTGGCCGTCACCGACGAGGCCGCCGGAGACGTGCCCGTGTTCCGGCCCCTGATAGGCATGGACAAGGACGAGATAGTCACAATTGCCCGAAAAATAGGGACTTACGAGACCTCCATACTGCCATACGAGGACTGCTGCACGGTGTTCGTGCCCAAGCACCCAACCACCAAGCCCGCTTTGGCGAAAATTTTGGAGAGCCAGAGTAGGCTGGACATGGAATATTGGGTGAACAAGGCGGTGGAGGAAGCTCAGTGGGAAGTTATTGAGAGCGAGGAGTGATAATATGCTCACAGCCGAAATTATCGCCGTGGGGACGGAGCTCCTCATGGGGCAGATAGTGAACACCAACGCCAAATTTCTGGCGGAAAGGCTGACCGGACTGGGGATAAGCGTCCTGCATCAAACCGTGGTGGGGGATAACCCTCGGCGGCTGCGGGACGCGGCGGAGCTTGCGTTAAGCCGCTGCGACGTTGTTGTGTTCACCGGCGGACTTGGGCCTACCGACGACGACCTGACCAAGGAGACCGTGGCGGAGCTTTTCGGCGCGGAGCTTAAGCTCCACCAGCCCAGAGTGGACAGAATGCGGGCCTATATCAGGGGATGGGACAGGTCGATGCCCGAAAACAACCTGAAACAGGCTTATCTGCCGGCGGAGGGCGACGGAATTATCCTCCCCAACGACAACGGCACCGCACCGGGCTGTATCTTTGAAAAGGGCGGAAAGACCGCCGTCCTCCTCCCCGGCCCGCCGAGAGAAATGATGCCCATGTTCCTGAACGGGGCGGAGCCCCACCTCCGCAAGTTAAGCGGCGCCGAGCTGTACTCGAGAGTGCTGCGTATTTTCGGCATAGGTGAGAGCGCGGCGGCGGAGCAAGTCGACGACCTGATAAAAAATCAGACCAATCCCACCGTGGCCCCCTACGCCAAGGAGGGTGAGGTTACCTTCCGCATAACGGCCATGGCAAACAGTCCAGAAGAGGGCGAAAGGCTTCTGGCACCCGTTGCGGAGCGGATGTATCGGGAATTTGGCGACAAAATTTACGCCGAGGGCGACGGCGCAACCATGGCCGGTACCGTGGTGGAGCTTTTAAGGCAAAAAAATAAGACCCTCGCCACGGCGGAGAGCTGCACCGGCGGCATGATAGGCTCGGCCATAACCTCCGTGCCCGGCGCCAGCGAGGTCTACGGCTTCGGCTTTATCACCTACGCCAACGAAGCCAAGGAGCAAATTCTGGGCGTCCGGCGGGAGACACTTGCGGCTCACGGAGCCGTCAGTCCCGAAACGGCGGCGGAAATGGCCGCCGGAGCCAAACGCGTCAGCGGGGCGGACATCGCCGTGGCGGTCACGGGAATTGCCGGGCCGGGCGGCGGAACGCCGGAAAAGCCCGTGGGGCTGGTGTATGTGGGCCTGGCCTCGGAGCGGGGCGTCCGGACGGTGAAGCTGAACCTCTCCGGCGACCGTGAGAGGGTGAGGACAAGAACCGTGCTCAACGCCCTTGACGCCGTAAGACGTGCGCTGCTATAACTGTATTTTCCAATCTTTCCCATTAAATACATGGGAATTCCCTGAATTTACGGCGTTTTACCGTGTTCACAGTTTGTTTACAGTAAGTTTAGATAAAAAATAATTATCCTTAATATTGGGGTAATAAACCTATTCTATTATAATAACTGTAATCCCCCTCCTCCTTTGCCCTGTGGGTGACGCCCGGTCACCCGCGGGGCATTCCCATTTTGCGAGGGGGCTGATTTTGCCAAAGAGAGCGTTACTGTACCGTAAAAGTAAAATTTTAAAGTAAAATCACTTGACAAAGGAAAAAATACCGTGTATAATAAAAATAGATAGAGGCAAGCCCGTAAAACGGTTAGCCGAGAGTTTTAGTTAAAAATAACTGCCACTTTTTAGCTATGGGGGCAGTTATTTTTTGTGGTTGTGGAGGTTTACGGTAAATATGACAAAGAAAAAAGCTTTCCATTGTTGGCGTTCACAGAGTTTTCCACAAATTTTCCACAGGGTTTTCCACAAGAGTTTTCCCGTTTTTATGGGAAAAACCGGCTCATCTGTGGAAAAGCCGCCTCTCTAATACTAAGTATCATTATCTCTATCCTTTTCTGTATCAGTAAGAGTATCTTTATCTTTATCTGTATCTGTATCAGCCATTTTTGCCATTTTGCCATATGGCAAAAATAGCATTTACCATATTATACCTGATCGGTACGGTGAAAAATTTGGAAACCCGCTCATAATAAAGGGGTTGTAAAAAAACTGACTATGTAACATGGAGGCACGGGGCCGGTCGAAAAAATCGTGCAGAACGGACGAAAATCAGCTCTCGCAGGCGACAGGCGAATGCCTGCCGCCGAGAAAGCCCTCCCGACGGCGTACATAGGTACGCCGAGGGTGATTTTCGTTCGTAGTTCAAGGGCATAATAAAAAGAAAAATCGCCGTTTTAAAAAACGGCGGTTTTTCAACATTAAAAATTCATAGTTTTGATTTTATTGCCGGGTCTAACAAAGCATAAATTTTACTTAAATAAACGCTTTCAGCCCTTGAACGTTCTGCGCCATTTTTTTACTTTTCAAGTATGTCCGTAATGACCTCCATCAGTTTATCCACGTTGATGGGCTTGGCGATATGGGCGTTCATTCCGCTTTCCAGCGCCCGGCGCTTATCCTCGTCAAAGGCGTTGGCCGTCATTGCCACGATGGGTATGTTTGCAAGGCCGGGATCGGTCATGGCCCTTATGGCCTTTGTTGTGTCGTAGCCGTTCATCCTCGGCATCTGTACGTCCATGAGTATGATGGAGTACCGGCCCGGCCCTGCGGACTTCAGCTTTTCGAGGGCGTCTATGCCGTCCTCCGCGCTGTCGACCTCGAATCCCTTTTCGTTCAGCAGCTCTACGGCTATCTCGCGGTTGAGCTCGTTGTCCTCTACCAGCAGCAGACGGGTGCCGTTGAGACGATTTGACGTATCGGCAGCCTCATCCTTTTCCGCCGCCGTCGGAGCGTCTCCGGTGGCGGACACCAGAACGTCACGCAGCTCGGAAAGGAAGATGGGCTTGTTACAGAAAGCCGTCACGCCGGCTTTGCGGGCTTCCTCTTCAAAATCGGTCCAGTCATAGGCCGTGACGATGATTATCGGCGTGTCCTCCCCGACTATGGCCCTTATCTGGCGCACTACCTCAAATCCGCCCAAATCGGGCAGGAACCAGTCGATTATGTACACATTGTAGCCGTCGCCCAGTTCGTGGGCCTGCTTGGCGTGGAGCACAGCCTCTCTGCCGTGGAGCACCCATTCGGAGCGCATACCTATCTGTCTGAGCATTTTTGAAACGCTGTCGCAGGTGTCGAAGTTGTCGTCCACCACCAGCGCCCTCATTCCCTGAAGCTCCTTGACGGTCTCGACCCGCTTTGGGTTGTGCTGGAGACGGAAATCAATGTTGATCGTAAACTCGGTGCCCTTGCCCTGTTCGGACTGCACCTCGATAGTTCCGCCCATGGACTCTATTATGTTCTTGGCGATGGCCATGCCCAGGCCCGTGCCCTGAATACCGCTGGCGGTGGAGTTGCGCTCCCTCTCGAAGGGCTCGAAAATATGCTTTATGAAGTCTTGGCTCATGCCTATTCCCGTGTCTCTTACCTTTATCTCGTAGGAGCCGTAGCCCTTGGGAGCCGAGGGCTTCTGTCTGATGGTCAGGGCGACGCTGCCCCCCGCCGGAGTGAATTTGATGGCGTTGGACAGAAGGTTCAGCAGCACCTGATTGACGTGGAGCTTGTCGCAGTATATGTCCTCGTCCACCACATCGACGGTGTCCATGTAAAAGTTGAGCTGCTTGGAGTGCATCTGGGTTTGCAGAATGTTCCGCAGATCCCGGAAAATGTCGGAGATGGAGCACTCCTTTTCCTCAATGTTCAGCTTTCCGCTCTCGATGCGGCTCATGTCCAGAACGTCGTTTATCAGCGACAGCATATGGTTGCTGGAGGAGATGATTTTTTTCAGATATTCCTGGGCCTTTTCCCTGTTGTCCAGATTGGTCTGCACAAGGGTCGTGAAGCCGATTATGGCGTTCATGGGCGTCCGTATGTCGTGAGACATATTTGAGAGGAAGGTGCTCTTGGCCCGGTCGGCGGCCTCAGCCTTGCGGAGCTTTTCGGTGAGCACCGCCTGCTCGACGGCCTGTTTTGTGATATGACTGGCGTTGCGGCTCACCCAAATATAGTAGAGTATGACGATTATGGCCAGCAGCACGGCCAGCACAATACAGATCCGCCGGACGCTGAAAACGCTGGCGAAGGCTTCCTTTTCCGGCACCTCAACGGCGATGGCCCAGTCGTTTATTCCCGCCGGAGCGTAGTACATATAGTCCCAGCCGTCGGTTAATGGCGTGCGGAAAATGACGCAGCCCGTACCCATGTTCATCAGGTCGTCGGTGTATTCCTCCCAGTTCATTCCGCCTTTTGTTTCCAGCTGTGTGTTGGTCGATTCAAAGTCCGCTATGTTGGACAGTTCTTCGTGAGCGGGATAGGTGTCCAGTATGAAGTCGCCGCTTTTGGTGTCGACTATGTACACGCTGGCGCTGGCATTGTAAATGTTGTCTATATTCAGACTGTCGGGCAGGGTCTCAAGGTCGGTGACGCCGTAGAGCAGCGCCGCCGTTTCCCCGTCCTGTATTATGGGTACAAAGTGGCGGAGTATGGGTTTGTGGCCGGTGAGGTCGTATTCCCTGTTGGATACGTGCTCCCCCTTGGCGGCTTCCTCCTCAAAGGACAGCTTGTCGCTGTAGGCGCTTACATCCCTCACCTTTATGATCCCGTCCGAATTGTCCGGCACGAGTATCCTTCCGTCGGCCATCAGCACCCGCACCTGCATGGTCTCCAGCAGTATGGCGTTGGCCTGAACGATGGACATAGTCTCGTTTATATCAAAATTGTCCGCCTGGGAGATCGTGGCGGCCATGGCGTTAAGAATGTCGCTGTCCCGCCGGAACTTGGAAACGACTTCGTTCGTGACGGTCTGTACGCCCTCCTCCATGCGGCTCAGGGAGCGCTCTCTCAGCAGAGTGTTTATCTGATAATATGAGGCCACTAAAAGTATTACTATCAGGATTATGACTATGCCGGTTGCGGTTATGCTTTTGTCCACCTTGGCATGGGGCTTTTTGATTTTTGCCATACACGACCCTCCCTGTCAATATTTCACGACTATATTATACCATCAAGGTTTTGTTTTGTCAATAAAAATGTATAATATGTATAATAAAACGCAAAACCCCTTCGGGAAGGCCGCGGCCTTCCCAAAGGGGGTATGAGCAGTATGAACCGGTGCGGGCGCGGTTCAGCGCCGCTTTTCAACGCCGGAAATGTATTCCAGGGCTTCGCAGACAACATCTTTGGGATATGTGTTCTGCAAAAGCGCTATCAGAAAAAGTGCGCGGTCCGAATACTGCTTGGTACGCAGATCGGAAATATAATCAGCCCCTGTCAGCCAAACTATTATATCAAGCAACATACTATCACCTCCCGAACGATGCGGCCTCTTTATGGAAGATAACTCTACTCCCATATTATACCACTCTTTTTTATCATTGTCAATAATATTTTATCATTTATAGTCGATTGTTTGAAGTTATTATAGGTGATAATATATTAGTGAAGGTGATAATTTGATGCTTGAAAAAGAACTCTATTGGATAATCGGTCAAAATGTGCGGTATTGCAGACAGTTGTACAATCTTGGCAAAGCGTCGTCCGAAAGGATAACCCAGGAGAAGCTGGCGGAGCTCGTCGGGGTATCCACATCACTGATAGGTAATTTGGAAAGCGAGCGTGTTTGTCAGGGTGTAAGTGTGTATGTTCTGTGGAACATAAGCAGAGTTTTGAATGTGCCGATAGATAAGCTGTTTGAAATACACGATTAACTTGCATGAGGAACGGCCGCCGGAATGAAAAAATGAGGGAACAGGCCAAGCCGGTTCCCTCGTTTTTTGTTTTGTTTTACTCTGCCTCGAAGGCGTCCTTGCCAAGGCCGCACACGGGGCATACCCAATCGTCGGGAATATCCTCAAAAGCGGTGCCGGGAGCTATTCCGCCGTCGGGATCGCCGACCTCGGGGTCGTAGACATAGCCGCAGGGGCAAACGTATTTCATAGTGCTACCTCCATACCCGCGAAAAATTACTTAAAGTATCTGTTCAGCAGACCCTCGAAGCCGCAGCCGTGGCGGGCCTCGTCCTTAGCCATCTCGTGAACGGTGTCGTGAATGGCGTCGTAGCCCAGCTCCTTAGCCAGCTTGGCGATCTCCAGCTTGCCGGCGGTGGCGCCGTTCTCGGCGTCGCGGCGAAGCTCAAGGTTCTTCTTGGTGGAGGGAGTTACCACCTCGCCCAGCAGCTCGGCGAACTTGGCGGCGTGCTCGGCCTCCTCATAGGCGGCCTTCTCGTAGAAGGCGCCGATCTCGGGATAGCCCTCGCGTACAGCCTGCCGCGCCATGGCAAGGTACATACCCACCTCGCAGCACTCGCCCTCAAAGTTGGCCTTAAGTCCGTCGTAAACTCTCTCGTCGATCTGACCCTTGGCGCCAACGCCGATAACGTGCTCACAGGCCCAGGTCAGCTTGCCCTCCTCCATAACGGTGAACTTGCTGCCGGGAACGCCGCATACGGGGCATTTTTCGGGAGGATTGTCGCCCTCATGGATGTAACCGCAGACGGGACATACGTACTTCATAGAAATCATCCTTTCATATATGAATTGTTAAAAATATTATAATCTAAAAAAGCACTTTTGTCAAGTGCTTTTCTGTGTTATCTGGGAAAAAACGTTCGCTCCGTCGGTCCAGATGCCCAGCGTGATTATTTTGTCGGTGTTGTTGGTGAAGGCCAGATCCTTTTCACCGAAAACCACCGTGGCGTCCATGCCCTCCGGGGCGTAGCCCACGCCGTGGCTGTGTGGGTGGCGCTCGTCTATTTGCAGCCCCGCCCGGACCGCCGCCATGTAGAGGGTGGAGCTGACCTGACAGACCCCGCCGCCGCAGCCCTCCTCCTTGTGCCCGTTTACCAGCACCGGAGCGTCCCCGTAGCCGTTGGCCTCGGTGCGGCGGCCCACGGTGTCATTGAAGCTGAAGCTCCCGCCGGGGTAAAGAACGACGCCGTTTATGGCCCCGCAGGCGATGTTGATGTTTTCCACCCGCGAGGGACTGTCGTCCAGCAGCGGAGTTTGAGTTTGAGCGATGACGGTCTCCGCCGGAGGTTGGGGAGCGTCGTCATTCTCGGGTATTTCACGGGTCTCCACCGCCGTTCGGCGGACAGCGCCTCCGTTTTCGTTGGCGGTTTTTTCGCCGCAGCCGGTGAGAAGCAGTATCAAAACCGAAATTAAGCAGATAAGTGATTTCAAAATTATCCCCTCCGACCATAGTTTGGCCGGAGGGGGCGTTTTTATTCGGATTTTTCTTTTTCGAGCTGTTCCTCACCGGAGATTTTCCATTCGCCTTTTATTTTGCGCAGGGTGAATTTTACGTCCACGGTGTCGTAGGTGAGGTTTTCCTCCATATTTGAAATGACGGAGTTTATGACCGCGTCCATGTAGCCGTTGTCCCTCATATAACCGAATATCAGCTCCTGTCCGTCCGCCGGATCGAGGGAGAGAAAGCCGTCCTGATCGTAGCCCCGTTCCTTCGCGTAGGCCAGAAAGTCCTCTATGTCGAAGGGAATGTCCTCCGGGCTCATCTGCGCGGCGCCCAAATTGTCAAAGTTGGGCAGGGTAACGCTCACGTTTGCCTCCGCCCTGTCCTTGGCGGCCTCGACGGAATTTACGGTGTACTTGCTGCCACGACCCACCATTTCGATTATGGAGTCCAGATAATCGCCGGCGCTGTCGCCCAAAAGCTCCCTGTCCTCCTCGCCGAGCATGGCGCTGAGATCCAGCTTTTCCGGATCAAGGCCGAAGATCCCGTTTTCGGTTGACGCTTTGTAATATTCCGAGTCCGGGTCTATATGGGCGAGGGCTTCCTCGGTGTCAAGGGAGAACACGCTCTCGAAAAAGCCGTCCAGAGCCTTCTCTATTTCCGCCCGGGTCTTTTTTTCGCCGCAGCCCGAAAGCGCGAGCAGCGCCGCGAGAACAAGAGCGAGGATTTTAGCCGTTCTTTTCATTTGATTACCCCCGCGAGCCTCAACCGGCGGCCCTCTGGCCTATGGTTCGTATCTTTTCTTCTATTTCGTCGAAGCGGGCGTCGATCTCCAGAGCCCTTTCGGCGCTTATCTCCGTGTCGGCCAGCTCGTCGCACAGCTCCTTAAATTCCTGATGCACCGCCTCAAACTCGGCCAGGTCGTCATGGTCGGCTGCCATGGTCACAACATCGAGGTAGCCGTTGTACAGCTTCGTTATGTTCTCCGTCCGGTTCAGCAGCGAGTCCACGGTTACGGGCTGCCGGGGTACGGATATTTCGCCGCTGGTGTCGTATTCCACGGCTCTGTCGCCGCCTTCGGTTATTTCCATATTCATATATTCGCTCTCGGGATAGACCGTGGCGTAGTTGCCCTTGCCGCTCCTGAGCAGGGTGAGCATATCCTTGCACTCCTCGAGAAAGTCGCTGCGTATCTCAACGGTGGTGTCGTCCTCAATTATGTAGTCGTTGAGGATGGGGTAGGGGGTACACTCGTAGCTGAGCAGCCCCATGTCGTCATAAAGCGTCTCACAGCCGCAGTTGTCGCAGATAACCGAGGTGCCCGTGTCCTTGAAGTGCGCCCTTACGCCCTCGTTGTAGTAGCAGCTCAAGCAGTCGTCAAAGGCCAGCCGCACCGTTCCGTCGCTGGCAAGAACAGCCATTATTTTGGTGTCCAGAGGCTTTACGCTGCGGAAAACCACCTTGTCGGCCGAGAGGGCGCTCTTTTTGATGTTCACGTCCCGAACGGTGTTGCCTATGGCCTTTTCCACCGAAAACGCGCCCACGACTATCACAGCCAGCGCCAGCACTCCGAGGATCACCTTAAAGTACGGAAAGCGTCTGGTCCCGTTTTTTTCTTCATCGTTGATTTGCATCTTAATCACCTCACATACATTATAGCTTAAAAGAAAAAAATAATCAACCTTTTTTACATTAAATTTTCATTTCTCATTGACATATTAGTTAATTTGATGTAAAATTAATGCAAATAGGGGGTGGGAATATGAAAAATATAGCGGTCATCGATTTGGGCTCCAACTCCGTCCGTATGTCCGTCAGCACGGTTTTTCCCGACGGAAAGTGGAAAAATCGGCTCAAGCTCCGTGAGACGGTGCGTCTGGCCGAGGGCATGAGGGACGGATTTTTGGATAAAGGGGCCATGGAGAGGGTTCTTAAGGCTCTGGAAAATTTCAGTCTTACCGCCGCCGCTGCGGACTGCGGTGAGATGATCGCCACCGCCACTCAGGCCGTGCGTATAGCCGAAAACCGTGAGGAGTTTCTTTCCGCCGCGAAGGAGAGGGCGGGGATAGACTTCCGCATTCTTTCCGGCGAGGAGGAGGCGAGGTATTCCTTCCTTGCCGTTAAGGAGACCCTGCCCATCGAGAGCGGCCTGATTTTTGACACCGGCGGCGGCAGTACCGAGATAATGCTGGTGAAGAACCGTCGGCTCGAAAAAAGCGTCAGCACTCCCTGCGGCGCGGTGGTTATGACCGAGCGTTTCCGCGACAGACCCCGGGAAGAGCTCTATGACGAGGCGCGCTCCGTGATAGAGGCCATACCGTGGATAGAGGAGGCCCGCGGCCTGCCGGTATACGGAGTGGGCGGCAGCGCCCGGACTCTGGGTCAGCTCTGTAAAAAACGGCCTCTTAAGACCGACGAACTGAACGGATATGAGATAAGCCGCAAAACCGTGGCCATGATTTATCGGACAATAAGCGATACCCCGCCGGAGAAGCGGGCCGACATCGAGGGAATGGACAAGTCGCGGGCCGACGTTATTTTGGCCGGCCTTACCCCTTTGGAGGTCATGATGGATCTCCTGGACAGCCCCAAGCTCTATCTCTGTGCTTACGGCGTCAAGGAAGGGGTATTTTTTGAACGGAAAAATGAAATAATAAAAGGTGCCCCAAAGCTGAACATAGTCCTTGTGGAGCCGGAAATACCTCAAAACACCGGCAACATAGCCCGCACCTGCGCGGCGGCGGGGCTGGCGCTGCATCTGGTGAAGCCTCTGGGCTTCGATATAAGCGACAAGGCTCTTAAGCGGGCGGGGCTTGACTACTGGGACATGGTGGAGGTAAGCTGCTACGAAAATCTTGACGAGTTCTTTCAGCGCACCTCCGGCGGCCGGTATTTCTACGCCACCACCAAGGGCGGACGGGTCTATACCGAGGCGGATTACCGCCGGGGCGACTACATACTCTTCGGCAAGGAGACCCGAGGTCTCCCCGAGGAGCTGCTGCGGGCGAACCCCGACCGCTGCATACGCATCCCCATGGCCGACGGAGCCAGAAGCCTTAATCTCGGCAATTCCGCCGCCATCGTGGCCTACGAGGCCCTGCGGCAGAATGACTTTTTCGGCCTTAAGCAAATTTCGAATTATCTGGAATGAGTAAAAATTGGAGGTATAACCATGCTTGAAATTACGAAGGATCAGTTCAAACCCGAGGTTCTGGACAGCGCCGTCCCCGTGTTGGTGGACTTTTTCGCCACCTGGTGCGGCCCCTGCCGGATGCTGGCTCCCACCGTGGAGGACATCGCCGCCGACTATGAGGGCAAAATAAAGGCCGTTAAGGCCGATGTGGATCTTATGCCCGAGACGGCCATGGAGTACGGCATTATGAGCATCCCCACCCTCGTTTTGTTCAAAAACGGTCAGCCCGCCGGCAAAATGGTGGGCGTTTCGGAGTACGACGAGATTGCGGACATGATCGACAACGCTTTAAAGTGATAATTTGGAACAACCAATAAAGTAACAATTCCCTTCGGAGTCACATATTATGCTCCATAGGGAGGTTTTACTATGGTTTTATCTATCTTGCTCAGTTGTCTGAGCGGTCTGTTCATGACGGGTCAGCTTCAGGATTCATGTTTTCCGAAGCCTCTTTCCAAAGAGGAGGAGGACAGGTACATCGAGCTGATGTCTCAAGGCGACAGAGCCGCGAAGAATGTACTGATCGAGCACAATCTCCGGCTGGTGGCCCATATAGTGAAAAAATACGCCGACGCCTCGTCCGGCGACGACCTTATTTCCATCGGCACCATCGGCCTCATCAAGGGCGTGAACACCTTTGACCGTGAGAAGAACAGCAAGCTTGCCAGCTATATTTCCCGCTGCATCGAAAACGAGATACTCATGTATTTCCGTCGGGAAAAAAAGTACGCGGGCCAGGTGTCCCTTCAGGAGCCCATCGGCCACGACGACGACGGCAACGAGGTGAGCCTTATGGACATTCTTCAGGCGGAGAACGACGACATCTGTGAGGAGATGGATAAAAACAATATGATACGGCGGGTCATATATAAGGTAAAAAACCTTCTTTCTCAAAGGGAGCGTGAGATAATCCTCCTGCGCTACGGCCTTGGCGGCCGGGAACCTCTGACCCAGCGCGAAGTGGCCGGACGGCTGGGCATAAGCCGCTCCTATGTTTCGAGGATAGAGAAAAAGGCCCTGTGCCGACTCAAGGATTAATAATGAAAGGAACCGACTTATGAAAAAGGTTGAGCTTTACACCGACGGCGCTTGCAGCGGAAATCCCGGCAAAGGCGGCTACGGGGCCATACTCCGGTACAACGGGGCGGAAAAGGTCTTTTCCCAAGGCTACCGGCTGACCACCAACAACCGCATGGAGCTGCTGGGAGCCATAGTGGGCCTTGAGGCGCTGAAGGAACCCTGCGAGGTGGATCTGTGCAGCGACTCAAAGTACCTTGTGGACGCGGTGACGAAGGGCTGGGTCTACGGCTGGCAGAAAAAGGGCTGGAAAAAGTCCGACGGTAAGCCCGCCCTCAATGTCGATCTTTGGAAGCGTCTGCTGAAGCTCATGAAAATACATAAGGTCAATCTCATCTGGATAAAGGGACACGCCGGCCATCCGGACAACGAGCGCTGCGACCGGCTGGCGGTGGCGGCCTATAACGGAGACGGGCTGGCCGAGGACGTAAATTACGCCGGCTGATAATTAATATGTGGCAAAAAACAGCCTCTGGGCATAGTATGGCTCAGAGGTGATTTTTATGGAATGTCTGGAATATTACACCGTAAGGCCCGGCGACACCCTTTTTGTCATAGGGCGGCGGCTGGGAGTTTCCGTGGATAGACTGTTGGAGATAAATCCGAATATCGACCCGGACAACTTGCAGGTGAACCAAAGGATATGCGTGCGCGCAAGGGACGGAAATCAAAATCCGGAAGTGAGCTGCCCTATCGGGTCGGTGCCGTACACCGTTCAGCCCGGCGACACCTTTGCACGAATAGCCATGCGCTTCGGCACGACGGTGGAAGCGATAAAAAACAACAATCCCGACGCCGACCCCCTGAATTTGCAGGTGGGTCAAAGACTGTGCGTTTCCCAGCCCGTGGGTGATACGCCCCCCTGTCCCCAGCAGAATTACTACGTTATCCGCCGGGGCGACACTGTTGGCGCCATCGCGTCCGCCTTTGGGATCAGCACGAGGGAGCTGCTGACGGCAAATCCCGGCATCGTTCCGGAAAATCTGCGGATAGGCCAAGTGATCTGCATCCCGCTGGCCCCCTCGCCTGTGGAGATAGTTATAAACAAAAACGCAAAGCGGCTGACCGTCTATAAGGACGGGAGGATTTTCCGCCAATATGC
This sequence comes from uncultured Clostridia bacterium, assembly GCA_947630975.1. Classification (GTDB taxonomy): domain Bacteria; phylum Bacillota; class Clostridia; order UMGS1883; family UMGS1883; genus JAFLUQ01. The sequence goes on along the minus strand of CANRJP010000006.1, from coordinate 15,181 downwards.
TGTGGCTGTGGGCAAGGAGGAAACGCCCACGCCCACGGGAACCTTCACCGTGGTCAACAAGCAGGTCAATCCCGGCGGGCCCTACGGAACCCGCTGGCTGGGACTGAGCCGCCGGGGATACGGGATTCACGGAACAAATGATCCGTCCTCTATCGGGAAAAACGCCTCAAACGGCTGCGTGCGTATGTTTAACGAGGATGTGGAAGCCCTGTTCGACGTCGTCCCCGTGGGAACGACCGTAAGGATACTGCCTTAAAATATTGATACTATTTCCCCGCCGCCCGCAGTATGTTCGCCTGATGTCCGCTGTCGACGGTGCCGGTGTTGTGGCGGGTGGAGTTGTAGAAGTGTATGTCAAAATGGCCGCTGGCGTCGTTTCCCTTTACGTAGTCGTAGTTTTGGCCGGGGCCGTAGTCGTCGCTGCGCCAGTCGGTCCACGCCCCTCCGGGAGCCCACTCGTTGCCGGCGTGGAACATTCCGGCGGCGCTGGCGGCGATTTTTCTTCCGTTATATGTAATTATTACCGCCCGCTTGCCCCAGTTGAAGCTGCCGCCCCATATCTCTTTCAGCTTTGCGGTGTCGGCGGCGGTCATGGTCTCGCAGTCGGCGTGATTGGAGCCCACCGTCCGCTTGGCGGTGAAGCTTTTGCCCGTGTTTAAGTCCGTAACCGTGAACACCGCCCCTATGGGCACCACGTACTGGGCCTCGCTCCACCAGTCCAAAAGCTCGCCGTATCCTGCGGGAGCGGGCTTTACGGGCACGTTGTGGACAGGCACAGTCAGCACCGTCCCGTCCTTGACCCGGCTGTTTTCGTTGAGGCCGTTGGCGCTCAGCAGCTCATCGAAGGGAATTCCGCACTCTATGGCGATGTTCCAAAGGGTGTCGCCGGACTTCACCGTGTAGGTGGTATATGTAATGTAGGGGCCGCTCCCCTGGGCCGGAGCGTCGGGGACGGAGGGCTTGGGCTGCGAAGGGGCGGAGGCCGTGCCGGAGGGGATCTTCACCCGGTCGCCGATATTGAGGACGGAGCCCTCGTTGGCGCCGTTGGCCCTGAGCAGGTCGGACAGGCTCACGCCGTACCACTGTGCTATCAGCCAGTAAGTGTCGCCCTTGTCGGCCACGTGTATCTTTTCATTCCCGGGGATTATGACCCGGTCGCCGATGTTGAGGACGGAGCCCTCGTTGGCGCCGTTGGCTCTGAGCAGGTCGGACAGGCTCACGCCGTACCATTGGGCTATGAGCCAATATGTGTCGCCCTTGCTTGCGATATGTACCTTTTCTCCGTCTGGGATGGCGACCTTGTCGCCGATGTTGAGGACGGAGCTTTCGTTGGCGCCGTTGGCCGCCAAAAGCTCCTCAAAGCCGACGCCGTATTTTTTCGCCAGCAGCCAGTATGTGTCCCCCTTGACGGCGGTGTGTGTGGACGCCGCCGCCGTCTGGCCCATCATGGCCAGAACCGTAAAAACTGTGACAAGCTTCCTGTGTTTCAATATGATTTCTCCTTTCTGTATTGCCGCGGCTTGCCGCCGCTGAAGCTGTAACACCATTGTAACACAAAAGTTCCCGGATTTCTCCATGTAAATGCTGCCGTACCTTCCGGTATTATGCGGCCTTTCCTGATACTGTGGGGAAATGCGCCCTGTTTTGAATAAAAAATGTGCGCACTTACAAAAATTACAGATGTTCAACATACGCGGCGGTTTTTCGCGGAACGGACGGCGGAAAAATTTTGCCAAAAACCTATTGTAAATTTGTACAAATTTTTTAAAGTAAATTTATGAGGTTTTAACAATTTGTAAAAAATCGCAAAATCGTTATTTACATATCGGGGTTTGTATTGTATAATAAACTTATACTATAGCGTGGTTAAGTATTTGTTACAGATATTTAACAAAAAAAATTTTGGGTTTGCTATTGCATTTTTCAGAAATTTGCTGTAAAATATGTATGTAGCATTATCAAAATGTGAACGCTTCGTTAAAATTTATTCTAAATAAGTCTTATTAGGAGGGACTTTCTATGAGAAATGGTGCCAGAACAAAATTGTTCGTCCTCCTGCTTGCCGTCTCGCTTGTGTTCAACGCGGCGGCCTTTGCGCAGGAAGCCGACGACGGGATGGGAATGGATTTCGACTTTGTCGAAGCGCCCAATGAGTTGGACGAAGACGTGACGGTTGATCTCGGCATGGACTTTGTTGACGACGTTGTGCTTCAGGAAGAGGCGGAGGCCGAACTCATGGCCGCCGAAGGTCAGAAAATCGCTCCCGGAAGAGTAATTGAGTACAACGGCCTGACCTATAGAATTGAGGCGAACGCCACCAATTTTGTTACTGCCATAGGCGACGGCTCGTTCTCGGCCATGCCCAATCCTTTTTCTCAGGACTCCGGAGCGGCGGATCGCACCTTTATTGCCACTGCCGGCGGAAGCATAAATCCCAACGACGGCCATGACGGCCTCGGCTGCTTTGAATATGACAGCGGTACGCTTATCTGGAGATGCGGCGCCAATACCTTTACGTCCGACAAGTATTATGTATATTCCGCTTGGTTCAAGTTTACAGGCGATGCCAACCTCGACAACGGACAGCGGCATATCGCCGGTACCAGCGATGTTATAAACGATTCTCCGCACGTAAACGAGATCGGCCGCGACATTGAGAAAACGGGCGACTGGCAGCAGGATATGTGCGTGTTCCGCGGCGCGGGCAGCGAAAACAGATTCCTTTATCTGCCCTACGTAGGCGGCAAAGGCAGCATCCGCATGGATGATTTCGTTATTTATGAGGTTACGCCCATTCCCGCCATCGTAATTGACGACAACACCGTCGAGAACCCCGTGACCTGGGAAGAGTATGACGAGATACCCGATGTCGGCGTTCCCTACAATCAGATAATCAACTATACGGTAAACATAACCAACCCGATGGTATTCAACGGCGTTGTGGCCATATTTAAGGACGGCAAGCTTTGGGACATCGTTCAGCGTCAGGTTGACAGCCGGACGGCAATTCTCTATGACGGTGAGCTGACTCCCGCGAAGGGCAGCGTTTCGGTGCCTTTTGAAATAGACGAGGGCGAGGATGTGTCGAGATTTTCCTGTCTGGCATATCTCTGCGACCCCAAGGATCCGTTCAATATCTACGGCAACGCTTCCGAAAGTTACGCCGTGCTGATATCCGGCAGACAGCAGTAAGCTGAGAGAGGGAGGAAAAGAAATGAACAAGAAAGTTTCCGTCAAAAAGCTCCTTGCGGCTCTTGTTGTACTGACAATGGTCGCGACAGCCGCTCCCGCCGTCATGGCGGCCGGCAGCGCCAATCTCACCCTTACGAGCTGTGTTGTAAACGAGGGCACCGTAACCGTTGAGTTCAGTATCGACAAGACAAATAATATGGAGCATATCCTTGTGCTCGTAACGCCCCTTGGCGAGGACGTAAATTACGAGAATGCCGTGGCCCTTCAGTATAAGGCCATTTCCGCCGCCAGCGACACCGTTGACGTTCTCATGCCCGACGACCTTCCCACCGGCACATATGTTGTGACCGTGGGTTCTCCCGTCGCTTCCGACAGAGTTTCGGAGCGCGTGTCTTACATGAGCTATCAGGAGAGAAGTATGATAGTTGATAATATCAACAGCGACACTCCTGATATAAACGATTTGGTGACGGCGTTCAACCGCAGTGATGTGGCACTTGAAGCCGCCGGCATCAACAGCGCTTACTATGACGCTCTCAACAAAGACGCCAAACGTGAGTTTGCTCAGTACATAGTAGATCACAAGCTTGACGGCGACGAGGACAACGTTGTCGGCAACGGCGACGGCCGCGTCGACATGAAGGAAATCGGCTCGGTTGCGAACGAGGCTTTCGTTGTGGTTTACGCCAGCAATGAGACTCTCTCCAAGAACGCCTCCGAGCTCGGCTTCAGGGATGTGTTTGGCGGTTATGAGGATTTCCGTCTGAGCGACTCCGACGGCCGTTACAGGATGATTTCCGATTATCAGGGCTTTTTCAGTGTCCTTAGAGCGCAGGATACATACAGCGCCTCCATTGACGGTATCAAGGACAGCCTTGAAGCGGCGCTCACCCTCGAGCGCATTAACGAGGCCGGCTATCTCAACATAGCTGACGAAATACTGAATTATAAGAGATTCTTTGGCGTAGATACCGATGCCAGCGGCATAACGACCGAAAAGCTGAATGAGATCATAGCCAATGAAACTTTGAATGATTTCTTCGGCAAGGCAATGAGGGCCACCGGCTCCGAGTTCAGCAAAGTACGCGACGGTGAGAAGCTCCCCGTGAAAAAACTCGAGGAGTTCGAAAAGGCTTGGGAACGCTCCTACGAGGACGCCAAGAGACTGTACAAAGATTATAAGGACAAGGAAGATAACAAGGGCAGCAGCTCCGGCAGTTCCTCCGGCAGCTCCGGCGGAAAAGGCTCCGGCAGCTCCGGCGGCAGCGGCGGTGGCAGCGTTAGCAGAAACGATGTTACCTACACCGTTGACTATAAGACGGTACGTCCCGATCCTCTTGAGAAAAAGAAGCTTATAGAGGACTATTACACCGATATGGAAGGCTACGATTGGGCGGAAAAGGCCGTTCTCACTCTTACCGAAAACGGTATCGTTGACGGCACGGGCGACATGAAGTTCAGTCCTGAAAATCCCCTCACCAGAGAGCAGTTCATGAAGCTCCTTGTCAATACCTTCAACCTTGTTGACATTAAGGCCGAATCCTCCTTCACCGATGTGACCGATAAGGACGCCTGGTACTATATATATGTTGCCAGCGCCGAAAAGGCCGGCATTACCGAGGGTTATGGCGACGGCAGATTTGGTCTCGGCGATTACGTGACCCGTGAAGAGGTTGCCACCCTTGTATACAGGGCCGCAATAAAGTACGGCGTCAATATCAATACCTACGGAAGCAACGGCATCGCATATTACTCTGACATGGACTCTGTCGCCGATTATGCCCGGACGGCTGTGACCGCTCTTGTAAACGGAGGAGTTATGGACGGAGTAAACGGCAGATTTGCACCCAAGGACAACGCTACGAGAGCCCAGGCGGCTGTTGTGATTTATAATATCAGTACCCGTAAGGGCTTGTACTGATGTCACTAATAAAGGAAAGAGGGTAAATACAGCATGAAAAGGATTATCAGCTTGCTCGTGGCTTTGTCTATGCTTCTGACAGTCTGCGGCGGCTCGGCTTTCGCGGCCGGTCAGACCGGATATCCGGACGTGGACGGCACAGGCTACGAGGCGCCGGTGAGCATACTCAGCGCCTTGGGCATTATGCCCGGATATACGGACGGCAACTTCCATCCCTATTCGACGGTCACCAGGGCTGAAATGGCCGAGATCGGTGTGCGTCTCCGCGGTATAACCGACTACGGAACGATCGTTTCCGATGAGGAAATTCAGTTCAAGGATGTCATCGGGCATCCTCTTGCCGCCGCTGTGGCCTATGCCCGCAGCATCGGTATCATCGACGGCTCCGACGACGGATACTTCTATCCCGACGATCCCGTCACATATGAACAGGCGGTCAAGATGATCGTTGGCGCCATAGGCTATGACTATTATGCCACGACGCTTGCGGACTATCCCACCGGTTATCTTATGACGGCTAACGAGCTTAAGCTCACAAATGGCGTCGGCCTCACCGTCGGTTCGTATATTACACGCGGTGACGTTGCCAAGATAATTTACAAGGCGCTCACCGTCGATATGATGGTCGAGTCCAGCTATACCAACGACAGCAGGGTATCTTATGAGATAGTTAAGGGTAAGAATATACTCAATACCTATTTTGATATAGAGAAAATTCGCGGCGTCGTTGAAGAAAACGACCGCACCGGACTTTACGGCGTTTCTACCTTGGAGGACGGCGAAGTCAAGATAGGCGACGAGATATTCTACGACGGCGACACAAATGTCGGCGACTATGTAGGTTATTATGTGACCTTCTACGCTCTCGAAACGGAAAACAGAGACAGGCGTGTGATCGTCTCCTATAAGGTTGAGTCCAACAGAAACGATTACTTCAAGTTGAACGCCGAGGATATCGAGGATGTCAGCCTTAATACCAAAGCTTATATCGTCGAGTATTGGAAGAGCGATACCGCAAAGACCACCAGCAGCGTAAAGATAAGCACTTCTCCGCTCGTGATTTACAACGGCGTGGCTCTTACCGATTTCACGCTCAATGACCTCAAACCAAATTACGGACAGGTGACTCTTATCGACACGGATAATGATAATCTCTATGACCTTGTCGATATTACCGCCTATGACATAATGCTTGTGCTCAACGCTTCGGCCTCCAGCGGTACGATTTCCGCTTATCCCGCCTATACGACGGGCGTCAGAACCGTTCAGCTTGACGAGACCGAGGACGACCTCTATGATGTAAGAATTCTGGACGGCGAGGGCAAATCGGTTCCCTTCTCCTCCATTACCAAGAACAGCGTGCTTCATGTGGCCGTCAGCAAGGACGCCGGCAGCACAATGAGAACCGTTATCGTTTCCAACGACAGCATTACCGGTACCGTTCAGAGAAAGAACGACGACGGTACATACGTAATCAATGACAAAGAGTATGAGGTCATTGGTTACATGAAGAGTGAAAACGCTATGTCCGTAGGCGACAAGGGAACCTTCTACCTCACCTATGACGGAAGAATAGCCGGCTTTGACGGCGAGGATAAGCTCAGCATGAATATCGGTATGTATATTTCCTGCAACAGGGGCACCTTCACCGAGGGCGGGGACGTAGTCAAGCTGCTTAAGTCCGACGGAACCTTCGGCCTCTACAACCTTGCCGGTACGGTAAGCGTCAATGGCAGAAATTACAAGGGAACCGACCTCTTTGAGCTTATAGCCGATGAGGAGTCTCCTTTGTTCGGCAAGCGCCAGCCCGATTCCGAGAATTCCGGCAAAATAATAGCCGAGCCCTCCATGGCGGGTATTCTTTACAAGCTCAATAATAAGGGCGACATCACCGAAATCATTATGAACGCTTCTACTACCGCGTCCAGAACGGTTCCTGAAATGACGACGGATACGGGATATACAGACAAAGAAATACGTTGTGTCGTTCAGAGAGGCCGTAATTCCGGCTGGCATTACGGAAATATTAACAATACTAATTTAGTTAATGGCACAGGCAGTGATGTTCCCGACCGGGTAGGAAGGGATCGGGGCTTTAGCGCGAACTATCAGAAGCGGCCTGACAACAGGTTGTCGACGACGGATGGCACTTACAGACTTGACTCTCTCTATTACTCCACAAAGTATCACAGCTTCCACAGAGCCGGCAATCAGGTGTTTGTGACCGACGGCACGGTATTGATGCTTTCCAGCGACAATGACACCAAGGTTGACGACAGCCAGGTTTACAGCGTAATGACGCCCTCCCAGCTTTGGGAAAACTACTATTTCGAGTGGTATGAGGCTTACTTCTACTATGTCGGTGACAATCAGTACGCTTCCTATGCCGTAATGTACGATGACTTTGATGTGACCCAGAGTTCCAACTCCAGCAGCAACTCCGGTCCTCAGGAATTCTATCAGGCTTGCTTGGGCGACAGAATCAGAGTTGTTGACCGCATTGTTGAGTACTATGATCCGGAAAACGGCGACGTTCATTACAGACTTATGTACTGGGAGGGCGGCTCCTCCACCTATGCGGACTTCCATGAGAATTATGAGGATGCCCGCTTTAGGAGCGGCCAAACTTTGTGGCGCCGCGGCGATATTGTGAGGTTTGTCCGGTTTGAAGGCAAGATCGGTCGAATAGAAAGCATTTTCGGCACAAGCTGGAATGACCCCACCTCAGACGAAGCGGACGGAGGTAAGAATTCCAATCAAAAGTACAAGTTCCCATACGGCCTGTACTCGCTCAACGGTTACTGGTCCGAGCGTCAGCTCTACTATGTAGGACGTATAATGGAAATAGACGCGCTTAAGTACTTCTCAAAAATGAATATCAAGTACGGCAGCGGAGAGAACGATATGCTTTACGATGAACCCGTAGAAGGCGATTGCTTCAGGTTTGTGTATGACAACCGCGGCTACATCATCGGCGTCGACAGCGTGGGCAACGGTTCGCTCGCCGAAAATCAGCTTGTTCTCGTTCGCCGTCAGGGTAATGCGAATAACCTTAACCTTAGAGTTAAGGAAAGCTACATCCTCTATGAGTATGATGAGATCTCTGATTCTCAGACGCTTCGTGAAACCTATGAGGCGCTTTATTCCGAGGGATGGACAAGTGACGCCACGACCGAATCCTTGGGCGACACGGCGGATAACTATGACGATTTGACGGACGTGTACTATTCCGAGTTTGACGCGGCTCCCGTTGAGGAAATAGTTGACACTGCAAAGTTCGACGACGGTATTCAGAGCCTGTAAAAATCAAATAAATCAGTTGGGGCAGCCGAATGGCTGCCCCAATTTTGTACTAATTTGTGTTCAATATTTCGTCGACGCACATATCCGCCAGCTCCCGGGCGTATTCCTCGCAGTACCCCTGACTGATGATGTTGATAGAACGGCTGCTTTCCGACGGCAGCACCAGTACCCAGCCCTTGTCAAAGCTGAGTCTGATGCCGTCGGTCAGGTCGGGCTGCTGCTCCCTGTGCAGGCAGAACAGCCGATCCATGGCCTCGGAGGACTTTTCGCAGTCGACGCCGGTGTGCACCATATGGGTCTCCGGCAATCGCTTCAAAAGCTCGGCCAAGGTCGAGTTTTCGCTCTTCATAAAGTCCGTCAGCTTTATAAGTGCGCCCACGGCGTCGAAGTTGTATATAAATTGATCCTGAAGCATCGGGTCGGAGGAGTTTGTAAGTTCCCGCATCAGCTCCGGCGGGGAATTTTTCGTCCTAATTACTTCCGCTCCGTGACGGGCCGCCAATTCCTCCACTCCCGAGGGCGCCGATACCGGAACGTAGATGCGGGCGTTTTTGTGGCTTTGCATGACGGCCATGGCCGTCAGCAGGGTGTACCTGTCCCGGTCGACTATCTGCCCGCCGCCGTCTATAAGGGTCAGCTCCTGACAGGAGGGGTCAATGACCGCTCCGAGATCAGCTTCCTCGGCGGGCACCTTTTCCGCCAGCTCGGCGGCATCGGTGCCGCTCAAGGTTTCCACGTGGCAGTTCAGGTCGTTCCCGGCGCTGACGAGCAGCCTTTCCGCCCATGGCGAGCCGCCGCCCACAAGGATTTTATAGCCCAGGCTCTGTTTCTTTGTTGAGTTTATCAGGTTTTTCAAATAAAACAGCTTGTATTCGAAGAGGTATTCCGTCTCGTGTATGCTGTCGCCGCCGCTTCGGGAAAAATCCTCCCTCTCGTAGCTGCCCCGAAGGGCCGACATGAAGTCCGCCTCCGGGTCGGCTCCTCCGGCCCCCACTATCCGTATCTCACCGTAGTCCGCTCCTCCGCGGCTGTAGACGTTGATTGACGCTCCGGCGCAGAGACGGTGGAAGCGTATGCCGCTGCGCGTCACGGGCAGGGGTTGTTCTCCGAAGTCGTAGAGCCTGGCCCCGGTGGACAGCACTCCGCCCATGAAGGCCGACTTAAGCATGGCCGCCGCCGGACTTCCGCTGTCCGAGGCCGCCACCCTGTCGCAGCCCGCCAGCGTTCCCATGGCCGCACCCAGACGGGTCATGGTCTCCGGCGTAATTTCGACGCCCAGCTCTCCGAAAAGTCCGGTGCGGTTCCATATCCTCCCGCCGCCGCAGCTTCCCCAGATGAGATTGGTGCGCTGCACCCGGTCGGCGGGCAGTTCCTTCTGGGGCCAGATGCGGACGTTGGGCTTCACGGCGCAGTTTTCGCCCACAATACTGCCCCGGCCTATGATCGCCTGTTCGTAAACGGCGCTGCCCTTGCAGAGCCTGGCTCCTTCGTCCGCCACAGCGCCGCGCAGCTGGGAGTTTTCTTCCAGACGGCAGCCGTCCAGCACCACCGCCCGCTTTACACCGGCTCCTCCGCTGACGGTGACGTTTCGGCCGAGGACGCTGTACGGCTCTATCCTCGCTCCCTTACATACGCGGCTTCCGGCGCCGATATACACCGGCGGCCGCACGAGAGCGCCCTGCTCGATTACCGCTCCCTCGCCGAGGTAGATCCCGTCCCCGCTGTCCGGCAGGGGAAAGCCGATTTTGCCGTCCAAGATGTCCTCGTGGCACCGGCGGTAGGAGCTGAGGTCGCTTATTCCCCGCCAATAGCCTTTGTGTATAAAGCCGTAAATGCCCCGCGGATCCTCCAGCAGGGCGGGGAACACGTCCCTGTTCAGATCCGAAAATACCCCTTGAGGAATGTGATCGATGAGCTCGGGGGAAAGAACGCAGATTCCGGCGTTGGCGTATGAACTCACCGCAAGGCCCCAATCGGGATTTTCGTTCAGGCGGGTGATCCTGCCGTCCTCCTCCGCCGTCGCCGAGCCGTAGTCGTGATCCCCGTCGGAGCGGGTGAGAACAAGGGTGGCCAGCGCCCCTCTGCTCTCGTGGAACCTGATCAGCTCCTTCGGCTCCATATCCGTCAGGGTGCTGCCGCTCATGACCATAACGCTGCCGCCGTCCGTAAATCGGGCGGCGTTTTTTACCGCTCCCGCCGTGCCCAGCGGCGAGCTTTCGGTGAAATAGGTTATTTTCACCCCGAGCCTGCCGCCGTCGCCCAGCCTTTCCCTCACTGTGCCGGGCATATAGCCCAGGGTCACGCCTATGTCCGTTATGCCGCCGTCTCTTAACAGCTCCACACAGCGCTCCAGCACGGTCCGATCCAGAATTTGCAGCATGGGCTTGGGCCGGTCGCAGGTCAGGGGCCTGAGCCTTGCGCCCTCTCCGCCGGCAAGTATTAACGCCTTCAATTTAACCATCCCCCACATAGTAATTTTGAGGTTATTTTTCGCCGTTAATAAAAAAATATTCAAAACTTTATAAAAACCTATTGACAATCACGTGACCATGTGATATAATCATCTCATAAGATGAAAGGGTGATTTGATGTATGTGCTCCCGGGAACAAATATCGAGGTGAGGGAACTTACCTACGCGGCGGCGGAAAATCTGCTGGACTCGATTTTCCTCACCGGCGGGCTGGTGCTCAGTCAGGTGGCCGGAATTACGGACTGCGCTCCCCACGTCATACAAAACTGGGTGAAGCGGGGCTTCGTGTCGCCGCCGGTGAACAAGAAATACAGCAAGCGGCAGTTTTGCCGCATAGTTTTCATAAGCTTTTTAAAGGAAATCATGCAGATAGACCGGGTGACGGCCCTGATGGGCTACATCAACGGCCATCTGGACGACGAGAGCGACGACCTTGTGGACGATTTTACCCTGTATTGTTACTTCATACAGACCATCGGTCTTTTGAAGGATTTTCGGGAGGAGTCCGTAAGCTCCGCCGTGGAGCTCACCGTGGCGGAGTGCGGGGACGGCTTCGTCCGCGCCCGGCTGGGCGACACCCTGCGGGTAATGGCTACGGCCTACGGGGCGTCTATACTCAAGTCCAGAGCCTCGCTTCTGGCCGAGGGTCTGAACCTGTGACATTTAATGGGAGGGTTACGTATGTTTATTGTAAATTGGTGGAACGCCATGTCCGCCGCCCAGCACGGATTTCTCTTTGTGGCGGTGCCCGCGACGCTGGTGCTTGTCATTCAGACCGTAATGCTGCTCATCGGTCTCGGCGGCGGCGACGGTGTTGACTTCGACGGCGACGGTATTCCCGACGGCCTCGATATGCCCGACGGCGTAGACCTTGACGGCGACGGCATCCCCGACGTCCACGGCGGGCTTGAGGGGGATCTGCGGGTGTTCACCGTTCGGGGCTTTGTGGCGTTTTTCGCGGTGTTCGGCTGGACGGGCCCGGCCCTGCTGGCCGCCGGTATGCCCCTGTGGGCCGCCATTGTCGGGGCGTTTTGCGCCGGAGCGGTGGCCATGATACTTATTGCCATGCTCATGCGGGCCATGCTTCGGCTCCAGCAGTCCGGCAACCTTGACCCCCGCAACGCCGTTGGCAAGTCCGGCACCGTGTATGTGCCGGTGCCCGCCGACCGTCAGGGCAGCGGCAAGGTGAACCTCGTCCTTCAGGAGCGGTTTTCCGAGCTGGACGCCGTCACCGACGGGGAGGAGATACCCACCGGACGGGAGGTCACCGTGGTTGGCGTCAATACTTTGGGTACGCTGGTGGTGAGGGAGAAGTGAGGAGAATTAAGGCAATACCGCACAGAGATTGTGCCCGTATTGCGTCGCAGATTTTTTGACGGAATTACGAAAACGACGAAGGAATACTGTCGTATTTCAAGGAGTTTTCGTAAGATACGTCGGAAAAGATGCAAGCAAGACGGGTGCAAAGCTCACAAGCGGTCTTTGTGCGGTATTGCCTTAATGAAATTTTTCACTGACAAAAGCCCTGATGAGGTTCTTGCGAAAATCGGGAGCGTGCTGACCGGCGGAAAGCGAAACGCGGTCGTCGAATTTCTGAGGAGGTAAACCCATGAAATTATTTATATTTTTCTGCGATTTGCTGATACCGCTGGCTATGGCTGCGGGCGGCTGGCTGATGCTGAGACGTCCGCCGAAAAAGCCAAACGGCTTGTATGGTTACCGGACGCCCCGCTCAATGAAAAGCCCCGAGGCCTGGGCTTTTGCTCAGGCGTACTGCGGAAAGCTGTGGTTTAAAGCCGGACTTGTGATGCTGCCAATTTCGGCAGCCGTGCACCTGCCGTTTCTTAACAGCGGTCTCGGCACATTCGGCTATGTGTCATGCGCCCTTGTGGCAGTTCAGGGCATAATAATGGTTGGTTCGTTGTTCCCGGTTGAGCGGGCGCTGAAACGGGAATTTGACGGTAAATAAAGGCAATACCGTACAAAGACCGCTTGTGAGCTTTGCACCCGTCTTGCTTGCATTTTTTCCGACGTTTCTTACGAAAACTCCTTGAAATACGACAGTATTCCTTCGTCGTTTTCGTAATTCCGTCAAAAAATCTGCGGCGCAATACGGGTACAATCTCTGTGCGGTATTGCCTAAAATTTCAAGGAGGAAACATTTATGGAATGGTTAATTCTTATCTGTGTAATCGTGGTGCTGGCCCTGTCCACGGTGGCCCTCATCATCAGCCGCTATCGGAAGTGCCCCTCCGACAAGGTCATGGTTATCTACGGTAAGGTGGGCACCAACAGCGACGGCTCCAGCCGCAGCGCCAAGTGCATTCACGGCGGAGCGGCCTTTATCTGGCCGGTAATTCAGGACTACGCCTATCTGGATCTGACGCCCATTTCCATCAGCGTCGATCTGAAAAACGCCCTTTCCCGCCAGAATATCCGTATCGATGTGCCCAGCCGCTTTACCGTGGGCATTTCCACCGAGCCGGGCATAATGCAGAACGCCGCCGAGCGTCTGCTGGGCCTGAAGCTGAACGAGATACAGGAGCTGGCGAGGGACATCATCTTCGGCCAGCTGCGCCTTATCATCGCCACCATGGACATCGAGGAGATAAACACCGACCGTGACAAGTTCCTGCTGGCGGTGAGCCGCAACGTTGAGAGTGAGCTGAAAAAGATAGGCCTCCGCCTTATCAACGTGAACGTCACCGATATTTCCGACGAGAGCGGCTATATCTCCGCCCTGGGCAAGGAAGCCGCCGCCAAGGCCATCAACGACGCCAAGCGTTCCGTGGCCGAAAAGGAGCGCGACGGCTCCATCGGTCAAGCCAACGCCCAGCGTGACCAGCGTATTCAGGTTTCCGAGGCCAACAGCCTTGCCATCACAGGCGAGAACGAGGCCCAGATAACCATAGCCAAGTCCAACGCCGTCCGGCGCGAGCAGGAGGCCGAGGCCCTCCGCCGGGCCACCGCCGCCGAAAAAATTCAGGAGGCAAAGGCCCTCGAGGACGCCTACGGCGCCGAAAAGGAGGCCGAGCTTGCCCGTGCCGCCCGCGAACAGGCCACTCTTGAGGCCGACGTGCTGGTAAAGGCCGAGATAGACAAACGCCAGCGGGAGATCGCCGCCGCCGCCGAGGCCGAACAGGCCCGCATAAAGGCCAAGGGCGAGGCCGACGCCATCTACGCCAAGATGGAGGCCGAGGCCCGCGGTATGCAGGAGATACTCACCAAGCAGGCCGAGGGCTTTGAAAAGATAGTTTCCGCCGCAGGCGGCAGCGCCGCCGACGCCCTGCGTCTGATGCTGGCCGACAAGATGGAGGAGCTCATGCGCATACAGGTTGACGCCATCAAGAACATCAAGATAGACAAGGTCACCGTATGGGACAGCGGCAAGGAGGGCAGCTCCACCGCCAACTTTATCAGTAATATGGCAAAGGCCGTGCCGCCCATGAGCGAGCTTTTCGACATGGCGGGCATGAAGCTGCCCGAGTATCTGGGTAAGGAAAAGGCCGAGGCTCCGGCGGAAGCCGCTCCTCAACCCGAATAAATGATTTAAACCCAAAAAAACGCGCGGAACGGCGCCGCCGCAAGCACGGTATAGCTTGTGGCGGCGAAGTCCGCGCCAACTCGTCGAAGCTGACCTCATATCGCAAGGGGCTGTAAAAAAAGTCGCGCAGACCGTTCAAAGGCAAAAAACCTTTATTTAAGCCAAATTTATGTATTGATAAATCCGGCGATACAATCAAATTTGTAAATTGATGTGGAAAAACCGCCTTTTTACGAGAAAAAAGACGGTTTTTCTTTGTATTTTAAGCCCTTGAACTACGAACGAAAATCACCCTTGACGTACTTTTGTACGTCGGCGGGAGGGCCTGCTCGGCGGCATGGGCCGCCTGTGCGGGCTGATTTTCGTCCGTTCTGCACGATTTTTTTGGACAGCCCCCGTGCCTCAAGGTTACATTGTAAGTTTTTTTACAGCCCCTTTGGCTCAATCGGTCGCTTCTCCTCTTCCCACAAAAACAACTCTGTTGTTTTTGTGGGGCCCGTAATGCTTGTCAATACATACAGTATTGCCTGTGGCCTCTTCCTTGTCCGGCACAAAAAATCCTCCCCTATCGGTTGACGCTTTTAATAGGGATTAGTATGTCACGAAAAATTCTCGTCGCTCGGTGTCTGACTTTAATTGGGTATTAGTATCAAACTGAAAAGGCCGCCGCGCATGGCGGCAGCCTTTCAGCAGTTAAATTTTTTAGATCAGCCGAGTTCGGCAAAATACTTGATAGTGCGTACCATCTGG
>CANRJP010000005.1 GCA_947630975.1 uncultured Clostridia bacterium | reverse complement strand
TGTACGGGAACAGGTAGGGAGTTCGTATAATCTTGTGCAACAAGTGCAATATAAAAGGAAATTCACCATAAGGGCAGCATATATTTCAAATTCGAGCATGGACCGATGCTAAATTGTTAAGATGATGATAGTAAAGCCTTGGAAAACGGTGATATTGTTCAGAGCTCAGCCTATTCTATCTTATGATGATGGAAAAATACTCAATGTCAGTTCCCCATTAAAATTCATCAAACTCGGCAAAGGCGAAAACAAAACTGTGCCCAGCGAGACCCAATGTCATTAAGCTAAGATGATAGAAAAGAAGGGGCTGTAAAAAACTGACTATGTAACATGGAAGCACGGGGGCCGGTCAAAAAAATCGTGCAGAACGGCGTCGTTTTTTTACGGCCCCATTGACTATTCAGATGAGTTAATTGTGACGGCTCGGTAAATTATAGAGCTGAACCTATGCCACGGCGGATATTCTTCTCCATTTGCCGGAGCGGTAACGGAAGGACATGAGCACCGTCCGCATACACTGGTCGGCCACGAGGGCTATCCACGCGCCCCAAAGGCCCAAATCAAAGACATTGATAAGCACGGCGCAGATTATTGTCCTGACGCCCAGCACGGTCACCGCTGTAACTATGGCCGCGAAGCGCGTATCTCCCGCACCCCGCAGACCGCCGGCCACAATGAACTGGTCGGTCTGGAAGGGCTGGCTGGCGGCCAGAAGTATCAGAATGGGCGCGCCCATGGCTATGACGTCCTCGGAGTCCTTGAAAAGCCAGATTATCTGGCGGTTGAACAGTATCATGAGCACCATCAGCACGAAGGAGACCCCTATGCCGAGATTGCGGGTCCTGCGCATATATACCGCCGTCATATCCAGCCGCCCCTTGCCGATGGACTGCCCCAGCAGCGTTGTGGCTGCGTTGGCGAAGGCCTGACCGACCATGAAGGTCATGGCCTGTATGCTCATTACCACCTGATGGGTGGCGTAAACCAGATCGCCCAGACCGGTTACCTGACGGGTATATATTATTATGCCCGCTCGCATGAAAAGCTGCTCCAGCATGGAGGGGGCGCCGATGCTTATTACCCTTGACATTATGGATTTGTCAAAGACAAATTTTTCCCGCAGGCTTATGTATACATAGTGCCTCTTGCCAAAGGCGATTACCATTGCTATTATAAAGGCCACGGTCTGGCCGATTATCGTCGCCCACGAAGCGCCGGCCACGCCCATCTTCGGCACGCCGAAGTGCCCGTATATCATGACGTAGTTGAAGCCCAGGTTTATGACGTTGGCGACAGTGTTGTATATCATTGGCGTCGTCGTGTCGCCGATACCTCTCAGGGCCGCCGTTACGGTGATGCCCAGACACAGGGGGATAAAGCCGTAGAGCTGAATGTTCAGGTACTGTACGCCGAGATTTAGAGTGGTCTCGCTTATGCCCGTTCCGCCCATAAAACGTATCAGTTCCTCGCTGAATATGAGTCCGACGGCCATGAACAGTATGGAGATAGCCAGATTGAGTATCATGGCGTGCTTGAACACGAGATTTGCCCTGTCCCTGTCCTGCTGCCCTCGGAATCGGGCTATCAACGCCGTCGCTCCCACGTTCAGGGCCTGTATCATTGTCATGAGCAGGAACTTCGGCTGCGCGGCGAGACCGACGGCGGCAAGGGCGTTGATACCCTCTTGCCCCGGCAGGTGGCCGACCATTATCTGATCCGCCATGCTCGTAAGCTGTGTCAGCACAAACTCCACCAAACTCGGCAGTGCGATAAGAATTATGTCGCGGTAGAGCATATTTTTGGCGACACCCTCGGGAATAACGGCCCTTCCCACCCGTCCGTTTAGGTCGGCGGCGCTCGGCGTACCGCAGGGGAGGTCGTCCAGAACCGTGTGGACGGTTTTGGCTTCATCTGAATTGTCCCTGATTTTCATGCTCTCATCTCTTTTCTGTTTTTCATCAACTGAAGTAAGATTATTAATATTATCGGGAAAATTACCGCCAGAAGCAGCCCCGACCGAATTTCACCGGTCAGACCTACGAGGGCCGGCCCCGCGGCGCAGCCGATGTCCCCGCCCAAGGCGAGGAGGGCGAACATTGCGGTTCCTCCGGAGGGTAAGCTTTTGGCGGCGCTGCTGAAGGTGCCGGGCCACATAATTCCCACGCTTAAGCCGCAAAGTCCGCAGCACAGCAGGGCGATCTGTGGTATTGGAATGAGCGACGCCCCGAGGTACGAGAGGGCGCAGAGTATGCCGCAGCCGGTCATAAAGGCCGTAAGGTTGATTTTTTCGCCCTTCTTGCCGTAAAATGCCCGGCTTGTGCCCATAAGCACGGCGAACAGACAGGGGCCAAGCAGGTCGCCGACGGTTTTGCTCACCATAAGACCCGTTTCGGCAAAGGCCGAGGCCCACTGGCTCATGCTTTGCTCCGCCGCTCCGGCGCAGAGCATCAAAACCATAAATATCCAGAAGCCGCTGTTTTTCAGTAGCTTTCGCCGCGGCATGGAGGGCGCGTTGTCCTCGAGGGTGACTATCGGCACTTTAATGAACAAAATCAGATTTGCCAGCGGCACCGCCGACCAGAGCAGGGGCAGGAGCTTCCAGCTGTCCACGCCGACAAGGGTGAAAAATATTGTGGACAGCACGACCACCGCCACGTGACCCCAGCAGTAAAAGGAGTGGAGCAGGCTCATGGCCGAGGCCTTGTTTTTCAGCGGCAGCGCCTCAAGCAGCGGACTTACCAGCACCTCCAGCAATCCGCCGCCCACGGCATATAAAAAGGTGGAGATAAGGAGCCCGGCAAAGGGCGGAATTATGCCGGGCAGCAACGCCAGCCCCCACAGTCCGGCAATAACGCTGATATGTGCCGCCAGCATCAGCGCCCGATGGCTCAGTCTGTCCGAAAGCGCCGCCGCCGCTGTGTCTACGGTCATTTGAATTACGAAATTGATAACCGCGAGGGTGCTTATAAGCCCCAGACTTAAACCGTATTCCCGGCTGAAGGTCACATACAAAAGAGGGGCCAGATTGTTGACTATGGCTTGGACTATATAGCCGGTGTAACAGCCCAGCATTGTGTGCCGGTATGTCATCGGAACTCCTCCGCCGCTCTTTCGAACCAGTCCGTTTTTTCGTCGCCGTTGTTAAGGTTGACGTGCTGTGAATGGTCGATTTTGTAGTCCATGCTGTAGGCCATATTATGAACCGCCCATTCGGCGGCCATGCTGTCAAGAGTGCGCTCCCATTTGGTGGGGTGGGCCGCTTCATGATCCAGCAATATCTGACAGAGCTGGCGTATGAGAACGTCCGAATTTGCTCTGTATGAGTCCATGACGACGATCTCGGGGTCTGAGGCGTCCCGGCGGTCAACCGCGAAATAGTCGTTTTCACCGACGGACTGAGCGTCCATATCGAGGTTCTTGTCGACAATATACATATTCCCCGTCAGGGACTTGCCATTGTCGCCGCTTACAGAGTAAGTATAGGTGTATATAAGGCCGCCGTGGGTGGGATCGTACCCGTCATCAAAAAAGCTTACACCCGTGGCGCTCATGTTTTCATCAAAGACGGCGTTCATTTCCACATAATCGCCGGCCTCCTCCGCCTCAAGAAATCGCTCGTAGAGCGCCTGATCGAAGGCCGCCGGAGCGTCGGGCTCCGGAGCGGTCAAAGCTTCCGGTTCCCTTGCCTCCCAGAGGTCAAGAAAAATGAAGAAAGCCGATGCCAGCGCGAGAATTATTAAAAGTATAACTAAAAATTTCCTCATAAATCTATTATAACGTCCCTATCCATGATTTTTACCGCGATTTTGCCGTCCGACACGGCGACGGAGGGGATATTGTCCTCGCCGTGTTTGCCGCAGAATACGGCGCAGGCCAGCACGGTGCGGCCTTTTTCGATTTTTCCGCCGAGGGCGGGGAGAGAGGTGCGGGAATAAATCAGGTTTGTGTTGGCCTCCATACCCTGAATCCAGGCGCTTCTGTCGCCTGTCAGGTTCACTATTCCGCCTGTGTAACCGTCAAAGCTCGCAAACACTCCGCCCTCAATATTCCGGACGGCAGAGGTGTGCTCGCAGGGATAGGCGAAGCCGCCCTCGAAGCCGTCCAGCTCACGGGCCGAATTGATGATGTGCACCCTCACGTGCCAAGGCAGGGAGGGGATGATATAGGTGTCTATCTCAACGTCGTTCCACGGCGTCCATTTGGTGTATATGTACTCATCGGTAACCTTCCAGCCCTTGTTTTCCCGTTTTACCCGATACACATTGTCCCTTTCGGACAGGGCGAGAGTGCTGTCAAAGCCTCCGGCGCCGACGCCCCAGTTGGATTTGCTGACGCTGAAGCCGAAAAGGTTGGAATAAGCGAATTTCTCATACTTTGCGCCGCAGTGAGTGTGGCAGTTCACGTATGGGTGCCCGGCGGCGAAGAGCACACGGTGCTCCCCGTCGGTTTGAGCTATCATGTGAGGGTGGGGGAGGGCGCGGCTCTTTTCCGGCTGGGGAAGAGGCAGCTCCTCACACTGCCAGAAGTGGCTGTCCTCCGGCAGGGCAAGAATGAGGAAGGTCTTCATCGCCCAATACGGGGAGCCGGGAGCGTTATATCCCTCGGTCATTATCAAATTGGGATAGCCGAAGCCTATGGTGAGCGTGCCGTCGTTGTTCCATATAGGCCGCTTGAACCAGCCGCGCAGGTGGCGGAGGATAATGCCCTTTACGACGCCGTCCTCGAAGCCGCCCACACCCGCGTAGGCATAGGCGCTCCAGAAGGCCGCCTGAGCGAAGCGGTAGGTCATGCTGCGTCCGTAGGGGACGGCGCTGCCGTCCTCCGAAAAGTAGTATATGAAGTCGTGGGCAAATTTATCGGCCCGCTCCTTAAAGAGTCGGCTGCGTTCCGGGTCGGCCGTTTCCATCTCCTTGGCGTAAATAAGCTGGTAAAAATAGATGGCGAAGGCCACATAGTAGTCGCTGTGGGCGTTGATACCGTCGGCGTACCAGCCGTCGCCGAGGTAATAGCTCTCGACCGCCCGGAGGGCGGCCTCGACTACCTCGCTGTTGTAGGGGAGACCCACCTTCCGGAAGCCTAAGTTTACCATGACGGCAAAGAGCCGCCAGTTGCAGTCCCATGCCTTTTTTGTATTGACGAAGTTTAGCCAGCGGTAGAGGTTATCCTTTTCCTTCTGGGAGAGTGGCTCCCACAGCTTGTCCGGAGCCAGTATAAGCCCCAGCCCCATGGCCGCCATTTCAACCAAAAGCTGATCGTGGTCATGCACGTCGCCCCAGTATTCGGGGCTTTCGGGATCCGTACCGCAGGCCAGACCTTTGCGGTATAAATCACAGAAGGATTGACCCATGCCGTTGGCGAAAACAGGCGCAAGCCCCCAAAGCGGGCGGGCAAAGGCCTCCACCTCGGCGGTGCTGTCGCTGTATCCGGCGCTTGTATTGCCTATATGGAGCCGACTCTTTCCCTCGGAGTACAGACCGACGAGGGGTTCGCACATTTCAAGCACGGCGTCCGACACATCCTTGTAGGTGCGGAGCGGGTTGCCGGAGAGTATATGGGGATCGTTCCGAAAAGAATTCATATGTATACATCCTTTCGCTTTGAATTTTTTTACAATTAATTATATTATATGTAGAAACGGGTTCGTCGTCAAGTATATTTTGTTATTTTAACAAAAGGTTTTTTATCCGACACAAATGGGCTGAAAAAAGTCGCTCTGTAACATGGAGGCACGGGGGCCGGTCGAAAAAATCGTGCAGAACGGACGAAAATCAGCTCTCGCAGGCGACAGGCGAAGCCTGCCGCCGAGAAAGCCCTCCCGACGGCGTACATAGGTACGCCGAGGGTGATTTTCGTTCGTAGTTCAAGGGCATAAAAATGAGAAAATTCGCTTGTTAGGGCGAATTTTCTACATTATGCAATTATTTTATTGATTATATAGCACTCAAATTTGCCTTAAATTAAGTCATTCAGCCCTTGAACGATCTGCGCGACTTTTTTTACGGCTCCGTCCTTATTTGCCTTATTTTACGGCAAGTGCCTGCATGAAGGTTATATCTCCGATGCTTATACCGCTTGCTCCTATGCAAGTCTCGTCAAAGGTGACACATTCCTTGGAGCTATAATCGGCATAGCTGCGGGAAATCTGCATGGGTTCATTGAAGAATACGGTATCGCCTTCATATCCCACCGCGACCATAGTGTGAGGATAGTCGTTGTAACGCACCATAACGCCCGCGGGATTTCTGTCGAGGGCCTCTTTGATGGCCTGAATGGCTTCGTAATCATTTGAACAGTTGACGAATGTTCCGCCGGAATTGGAATCGCGGCCTCCGTAGTACGGACTGTCGGTATCCAGAGCGGAAATGAAATCTACGCCAAAAGCGTTCGCGATCTTCCAGTGGCTGCAATATGAACCGCTGCCGCCCGCGGCCTCGTTGACATCGGCAACCTCAACGGGAGTAACCGTATAGCCTAAGACGTCGGAGAGGAGCATGGCGTAGCTGACAGTCCAGCAATAGCCGCTGCCGTAATTGGGAAATTGCCACGCGGCCTGGTTTTGGAAGAAGAAGGTGTGGTCACCGCCGTAGTATGACGGACTCTCGGCGGGGGCGTCGTTGTAGTCATATCCGCCGGTGGAAAGCTTGACGGACTCATCGTCGCTGTCCCAGTATATATCGACGCCGAAAGCCTCAGCGACGCTCCTGAGCGGAACGTATGCGCATCCGTCCACCACCATGGGAGAGGCGGCAAGCTGTACCTGTGCCACGTCGTCGCTGTCCGTAAGCTCGCTCACCGTCATTATATCATAGTCCATTTTGAGTACGGCGCCTATACCGTCGCCGGTCAGCTTAACACTCTGAGTGTTGGTGGACCACTTTACGTCGAAGCCCATTGCGTTTGCAAAGGGGCGGGCCTCAACCATCATAACGTCATTTACCATTACGGGCGCGTTGTCAAAATTTATCCTTCTGCCATTCAGAAAAACATCTATATCGTCACCGGCGGCGTACACCGCGGATGAAACACTGAGAAGAAGCACCGTCGTTAACATTGCGAACACTGCCGATAAGGCTTTACTGCGCATCCTGCATCATCCTCTCATTCTTTTTCCAAGATTATGAAATGATTATAACACAAATATTTCATTAATGCAAGGGGTTTTGTAACAAATTTTTAATATTAACAAATTGTTCATAATTTGGGACAACCTGTGCAAGCCCGCAAATCCTACGGTTTCACCGGTAGATACGGTTCCCGAGTATATACGTGGGATTTTTACAGTTTGATTACAGAATGGGTGATTTTGTAATAATTTGCCGTCGAGCATAAAAGCTCCGAACATTTTTATGTTGACATGGCCGGGATATAGTGATATAATGCTTATAGAAAAATTTTTTAAAAAAATTTCTCAAAATGTGAAACTTTTTTGGTTCTAACCGCGTCTATTACTATGAAGGCACTTAAGTGTCAAAAAAGAAAGGAATGAAAAACATGAAAAAGGTATTGATCATCACTCTCTGCGCCGCACTGCTGGCCATGTCGTGTCCGGCCATGGCCTACACAAACAACAGTCCGTCTGTTTATGTGAACGGTTCTTTAGTCAGGCTGGACGCCGAACCCGACACATCTTACTACTATGAATGGGCGCTGCCGCTGTTCAGTATGTGGGACGCGTTGAATTTCAGTCTCTATATGTACACGGAGGACAATTCCTTCGCGGTAGCCTACGGGGATATGAATGTTTTGCTTAGAATGGGTTCCCGGTATGCTTATGTGTTCAGCGGGGGAACGGTCAGCATGAAGATACTGGGTACGGCTCCGTATCTGAAGGGAACCGAAATAATGGTGCCGTGCGAAGTTTTTGCGCTCGGGCTTAATGACGGTATCACCTATCACAACGATACATACGCAATCGACATAAAGTCCCGGGGGTTAAGCGTCAGACAGGATCAGGACGGCCTGACGGCAAACAACAGTCTCCCCATCCTTGGCGTGACGGCGAAGTATATCCCCGAACCCGCGAACTATCCGGTTTTGGCGTTTGACGGGGATTTAAGCACGAGGTACGCTTCCACGGATTTTGACGCGGTGTTCGATCTTGGCTCGGTGCGTCAGGTGGACACCGTTGATCTGGCCTTTTGGTTCAACGAGGTAAGGGTACAGAAATACAGCCTCAGCGTCAGCGAGGACGGCGTGAACTATGTTGAGATCTTTAACGGGGAGAGCACCCTCGGCAACACATGGGAGAATGTCAATGTTCATCAAAATGCCCGTTATATCAGAGTCGAGGGCTTTGGCAACAGCGACAATGTGTGGACGAGCCTGCTTGAAATCGTTATCCACGGATGGTAACATTTTCGTGGGAAAACCCCGGGAGCAAAGTCCGTCTTTGCTCCTTAGAAAATGCCGCCGCAAGCGAGGCTTGCGGCGGCACCGTTCTGCGCCATTTTTTTACGGCTTCGTTTTTGTGTGACTTTTTTTGATTTTGACCTCCGACAGCACCAGCGCTCCGAAAATCAGCCCAAAGCCCAGCGTAAGCCGTAATGTCATTTGGTCTCCGGCAAATATTACGGAAAAAATAACTCCGAACACCGCCTCAAGGCTCATGAGCAGCGAGGCCGTGGAAGGCGTAGTGTATTTTTGTCCTATATTCTGGAGCAGCATGGCCGCCGCCGTGCCCAGCAGTCCAAGATAGAGCAGACAGCTCACCGCCCCGGCGTCAAAGCCGGAGGGGAAGGTTTCAAAAAGTCCTCCGCAGCTCCATGACAGGGCGGCGGTCACGGCGAACTGGATCACCGTCAGCACCACTATGTCCCGCCCCTGACTGAAGCGGTTCACCGCCAGAATGTGACAGGCAAAGGCGAAGCCGCAGAGAATGGTAAGCAGGTCGCCGATGTTGATGCCGCCCTCCGAGGCCGGATTTACCGATATGAGCCACACTCCGGCCATGCAAATTAAAGCCGCCGCTACGCTTTGAGAGCCGGGCCGCTTCTTTGTAACCGCCCAGCCGAGGAAGGGTACGATTATGCAGTATACCGTGGTCAGAAAGGCGTTTTTGCCCGGTGTGGTGTACATCAGACCTATGGTTTGCAGGGTATAGGCCGTGAACAGAAAAAGCCCCATGATTACGCCGCCAAGCAGATACGAACGGTCAACGGCCCTGAACCTGCGCGTGAAAATCAGCGTCAGCACCAGTGCGCCCATGGTAAAGCGTATCGCCAAAAGGTAAAAGCAGGGCACCGAATCCAGAGCGTTCTTCATTACCACAAAGCCGGCGCCCCAGATCACGGTGGCCGCCACAAGGGCCAGCTTTGCCAAAGTTGATATGCGCTTACTTGTCATTTTTACTCCTCTTGTCAAACACAACGATGCGGTTGTACGGAATTTCAATGTCGTTTTCATCAAAGGCGTATTTTATCCGGCGGAGCATTTCCCTTTCCACGTCGTACTGGTTGCCGCCCTCGCAGGGCACAAGGCAGCGGATCGTGACCCCGTGATTGCCAAGGGACACGACGCCCAGCACCTTAAGGTCGCCGGTTATCAGCGGAAATTCCTCGCGGGCCTTTTTGCCGCACCTCCGGAGAACCTCAAAGGCGGTGTCGATGTCGCTCTCATAGGCGATCTCCACATCTATGGACACATCGTGAGGGTATTTTTGCCGGTTGAGCACCTTCTCTATGGAGCCGTTGGGGATTATGTACAGGTCGCCTACGTAGTTTTTTATGGTGGTGCAGCGGAGGGTGATGCTGTCCACCGTGCCGGTGAAGTCGTCGATGGTGACTATGTCGCCCACCTCGAATTTGCCCTCAAAAATGATGAAAAAGCCGGTGATAACGTCCTTGACTACGCTTTGGGCGCCGAAGGCCACGGCTATGCCCACAACTCCCGCCGCCGCCAGTAGCGATATCACGTTTATGCCGAAGAGCTGGTTTAAAGCCTGTACAAATATGAAAAAATAGATGACGTAGCGGATTATACTGTCCAATATGGCGCAGATGGTGCTGCGGCGGCGGTTGTCGGGCTGGCTGTCCCGATAGCGCTTTAGAGCGGTAAAGCACAGCCGCCAGAGAATAAAGGCCGCCAACAGTGTAACGGCAAAACCGGCCGCTCTTGTGATAAGATTCAGCAAAAATTCATTGTGTATGTACGGTTTGAGCAAGGCTGTCATTGACGTTGCCCCCTTTTTTATGAACAAAGGTCGGCGGTTTCCGCCTCGGTGAATTTTATAAGCGCGGCGGGATCGATTATTATCTGAGCTCCCCGGACGCCGGCGCTGACGGCGATTTTTTCATGCTCCGCCGCGGTGATATGGAACCATGTGGGGTATTTCTTTTTCATGCCCACGGGGCTGCATCCGCCGCGAATGTAGCCGGTGAGGCCCAGAAGCTCCTTCACGTGTACCATTTCGATTTTTTTGTCGCCTATGGCTCGGGCGGCTTTTTTCAGGTCTATCTCCCTGTCAACCGGTATGCAGAACACCACAATGCCCCGCTTTTCTCCACGGGCCACAAGGGTTTTGAACACCGTCTCCGGATCCTGCCCGATCTGCGCCGCAACGTGGGCGCCGCTGAGGTCGTTTTCGTCCACCTCATATTCCTGAATACCATAGACGAGCTTTGCCTTGTCGAGCATACGCATGGCGTTAGTCTTTGTTTTCATTTTTTTCCTCCATATTGCCCAAGCAGCGGGAATATTGTTCCCGCTGCTTATTTGTAAAGGCCTGATTATTATTCTGATGCTTTGTTATTTTGTGGTGCTCCCGAAACCGCCGTTGCGGAGGGCGTCGGCCTCGTCGTCAACGGTTATGCCGTACTCGGTGAAAATACCCTGGGCGAAAGCCTCGCCCTTTTTTATTGAGAAGGTCTTATCGCCGCAGTTTGATATTTTTATGAAAATGTGTCCCTCGTTGGAGCTGCCGTAGTAATCGCTGTCGATTATGCCCACGGTGTTGTTCAGCCGTAGCCGGTACTTGAAGCCCAGTCCGCTGCGGGGATAGAGAGACAGCACCCAGCCCTCGTCGATTTTCGCCCTTACGCCGGTGGGGATTTTTATCTCCTGTCCCGGCTCGAGGGTGAAGTCGAGGGTGGAAAAAAAGTCGTAGCCCGCGCTGCCCACAGTGGCTCGGCTGGGGAGACTGATCTCCTCATAAACCGCGTCGGCTCCGAAGCCGAAATCCTCTCTGAAGCGATTTAAGGACACCTTTTCAAATTTGGCGATTTGTTTCATATTCATTTCTCCAACAGTTTTTCGACGGAAGCTAACTTTACGCAGGTGACAAAAACGTTCATTGCGGCTTGAAGCTCATCCGGACTCGGATATGTGGGAGCGATACGGATATTGCTGTCCCGAGGATCCTTGCCGTAGGGATAGGTGGCCCCCGCGCCGGTCATTTTTACGCCGGCGTCCGCCGCAAGCTTAACGATTTTCTTCGCGCAGCCGTCAAGGGAGTCAAAGCTCACAAAGTAGCCGCCCTTGGGGTTGTACCAGCTTCCGATGCCGAGGCCGCCCAAGCCGTTTTCAAGAGTGTCGGTGACGGCCTTGAACTTGGGGCGTATGAGCTGGGCGTGGAGCATCATATGCTTCTTTATTCCGTCAAGATTTTTGAAATAACGCACGTGACGGAGCTGGTTCAGCTTGTCGTGGCCTATGGTCTGGACGGAAAGAAGATGGGCGATTTCCTGAATATTGGCCTTGGACGCGGCGATCGCGGCGATGCCGCTGCCGGGGAAGCTTATCTTCGAGGTGGAGCTGAACTTGTACACCATGTCGGGATTGCCGGCTTTTTTACATTCGGCCAGTATCTCCAGCAGATAGTCCTGATCGTCCTCGTAAAGGTGATGTACGCAGTAGGCGTTGTCCCAGTAAATGCGGAAATCGGGGGCGGCGGGCTTGAGGTTGGCGAATCGGCGTACCGTCTCGTCGCTGTATGTTATTCCCTGGGGGTTAGAGTACTTGGGCACGCACCAAATGCCTTTTACGGCGGGGTCGCCGTTCACGTATTGCTCCACCATGTCCATGTCGGGGCCGGTCTCGCTCATGGGAATGTTTATCATTTCGATGCCGAAGGCCTCGGTTATGGCGAAGTGGCGGTCGTAGCCGGGCACGGGGCAGAGAAACTTCACCTTATCCAGCTTGCACCAGGGAGTGTTGCCCATCACGCCGTGGATGTAGCTGCGGGCCACGGTGTCGAACATGACGTTCAGGCTGGAGTTGCCGTAGATTATTATCTCGTCCGGCTCCACCTCCATCATTTCGCCCAGCAGCCTCTTGGCCTCGCCGATGCCGGTGAGCTCGCCGTAGTTGCGGCAGTCGATGCCCTCCTCGCTCTTAAGCACGGAGTCGCTGTTCAGTACGTCCATAAGGCCCATGGACAGATTGAGCTGGTCAAGGCCGGGCTTGCCCCGGGACATATCCAGCTTGAGATTTTTGGCCTTGTGGCCCTCGTATTCCTTAAGGAGCTCCTCCCGAAGAGAGGTCAGCTCTTCCCTTGTCATTTCGTTGTATGCCTTCAAAGTAAAAACCTCCTAAACGTCGGATGCCGCCGTCGTTGACGGCTGAAAAAGTTACCATACTTATTAATAATACAACTTCGGCTGCCGTAAGTCAATAACGGTTTTTGCCAAAATAGCCCGCGTCAATTCTGTTTTTTCAGGAGGTTTTCGCCAATTTTATACACATCTCCCGCGCCCATGGTTATAACAAGGTCGCCGGGTCCGGCGTTTTTCGCGATATGATCTTCTATGGCCTCGAAAGAGGGGAGATACAGTGCGCCGGGAATGTCAGCCGCCAGCTCGGCGGAGCTTACGAGGCCGGTGTCCTTTTCACGGGCGGCATAGATATCCGCCAGAATGAGCTTGATCCCCCGTCCGGTAAACACCTTCACAAAATCGCCGTAAAGGGTTTTTGTACGGGTGTAGGTGTGGGGCTGGAACACCACATATATATTTTTGTAATCCATTTCCAGCGCCGTAGTGAGGGTCGCGTTTATCTCGGTGGGGTGGTGGGCGTAGTCGTCCACGATAACCGCGCCGTTAAGCTCACCCTTGCGCTCGAACCGGCGGTGGGTGCCGGTGTAATGGCCGAAGCACCTGGCCGCTTTTGTCAGGTCGAAGCCAAATCTGTCAAGCACGGCGGCCGCGGCAAGGGAATTGTGAATATTGTGTATGCCGGGTATGCCCAGCTCCACTCGGCAGATCAGCTCACCCCTCCTGTAAAGGTCATAGGAATACAGATCAGAGCCGTCGTGAACCACGTTTTCCGCCCGGTAATCCGCATTACTTTCGGTTCCGAAGGTAATAATATTACGGTCAAGTCCCCGAAGGGCGAGACGGACATTTTCACTGTCGGCGTTGGCTATCACACAGCCGCCGTCGGGCACAAGAGCCGCGAAATCGCGGAAGGCGCTCCGTATGTCGGCTATGTCCTTATAGTAGTCCAGGTGATCTTCTTCGATATTGAGAATGACGGCCGCTTTCGGATAAAAGCCGAGGAAGCTCCGGCAGTACTCGCAGGATTCGGCCACAAAGTATTCCCGTCCGCCGATGCGGATGTTGCCGCCGATGGAGTCCAGCTCGCCGCCGATAGTGACGGTGGGGTCGCCGCCCAGCTCCACAAGGGTCTGGGCGATGAGGCCGGTGGTGGTGGTTTTGCCGTGGGTGCCGCTGACGCAGATGGGCGTGCTGTAACGTTTCATCAGCAGCCCCAGCATTTCCGGCCGCTCCACTTCCGGTATGCCCAGCTCCCTTGCCCTTACCCGCTCGGGATTGTCCGCCTTTACGGCGGCGGTGTAAACTACCAGATCCTGATCGGTCACGTTTTCCGCCCGCTGGGGCCCGATGAAGATTTCCGCTCCGTCCCGCTCAAGCCTGTCTGTCATGACTGAAGCGTTCCAGTCCGAACCCGTTACGCGGCAGCCCAGATCCATGAGCAGCTCCGCGATGCCGCTCATGCTGACTCCGCCTATGCCTATTAAATGAATTTTCGAATGTTTGTCAATACTATTGATGTTCAATTCTAACAACTCCCATAAACGTAAAAAAATTTTTAAAATTTTTAAAAATTTTTGAAAATATGTGTTGAAAAATTCTGCATAATTTGATATTATAAAAAATGGGTAGAAAAGTCAAGTAGGAAATCAAAAAAATCTGAAAAAATTTTAACCAGGAGGAAACAACGATGCGTATTACCGACATCCGGATTCGGAAGGTAAGCGTGGATGGCAAAATGAAAGCAGTTGTTTCTGTCACGTTTGACGACGAACTGGTGGTCCACGACATCAAGATAATTGAGGGTCGTGACAAGCTATTTATAGCTATGCCAAGTAGAAGGACAGCAGAGGGTGAGTTCAAGGATATAGCCCACCCCATTACAGGTACTATGCGTGAAACACTGCAAAACGCTATTCTCGCGAAGTACGAAGAGTTCTTAATGCAAGACGCGACATCAGGTTTCAGGGACTGACTTTTCCCAGAGGCGGCGGAACGCCGTGACCGCCGCTTCGGGCGTACATCAGACGGAAATTTAAGACATAAGCAGTGAAAGGATGGTTGTTTGTTATGGGTGATTTATCACTTATTATCCTGGCCGCGGGCCATGGAAAACGAATGAAATCCGATAACAGCAAGGTGATTAACAGGGTTTGCGGTAAGGAAATGATCAACCATGTTCTTGACACGGCACTGGGGGCGGGCTGTAACGACGCCACAGTCGTGGTAGGACACAGGAAGGATCAGGTGATCAGGGCAGTAAGCGACAGGGCGGCTACCGTGGTGCAGGAGCAGCAGCTCGGCACCGGCCACGCTGTGATGCAGGCCGCGGGGAGTATTGAGAAAAGTGAAAACGTTCTCATTCTTCCGGGCGACACACCTCTGATAACCGCCGAGACCCTCGCATCGGTAATCAGCAGACACATCAGGGACGACAACGGCGCCACCGTTATTACGGCAAGAGTGGACGACCCCTCCGGCTACGGACGGATAGTACGCCGCGCCGACGGAACGGTGGAAAAAATAGTCGAGCATAAAGACGCCTCCGATGCGGAGAAGGCAATTAATGAGATCAACAGCGGTATGTATTGCTTCAGAAGCGAGTTCCTGCTTGGCGCGCTGAAGAAAATAACCGCTGACAACGCTCAGGGCGAATACTACCTTACCGATGTTTTTGAAATTCTCAGGAACGAGGGCGTCAGGATAGGCGCTTTCGAGATAGAGAACAGTGAAGAGATCCTCGGCGTAAACGACCGTGTACAGCTTTCCGAGGCTGAAAAGATCATGCGCGCCAGGATTAACCGCAGGCATATGCTCGGCGGAGTTACTCTAATCGATCCCGACAGTACATATATCGGAACGGATGTTCAGATCGGTATGGACACTGTGATCTACCCCGGGACGATTATTGAGGGGAAGACAGTTATAGGCGATAATGTCCTTGTCGGCCAGAACTGCCGTCTCGTCAACGCCGAAATTGCCGACGGCGTGGATATATGGACATCAACAATTATTGACAGCTCCGTGGACGAGGGAACTCATGTGGGCCCGTACGCTTACATCCGCCCCGGCACGAGCGTGGGCAAGAATTGTAAGGTGGGAGATTTTGTAGAGCTTAAAAAAGCATCTATCGGAGACGGAACCAAGCTCAGCCACCTCACCTATGTGGGCGACGCTAATGTAGGGAAAAACTGCAATTTCGGCTGCGGCACGGTGGTGGTCAACTACGACGGAAAGAAAAAATATCAGACAATTATAGGTGACAACGCCTTTATCGGATGCAACTCAAATCTTGTATCTCCCGTGACGGTCAATGACGGGGCCTATATTGCGGCAGGCAGCACGATAACCGACGACGTACCCGAAAACGTGCTGGCTATCGCCCGCGCAAGACAGGTCATTAAAGAACATTGGGGCGACAGGCGCAAGGATGACTGAGCGGGCAGCTCGGCCGTCCTTGCCGTCGCGCGGAAAAATCATTGAAAAAAGAAGTGAGGACAACAACGAGAGGAGACAATCTTATGATTTCACACGGTAAAAATATTAAACTGTTCGCCGGCAACTCAAATCCCACCCTCGCGTCGGCCATAGCCGACAGCCTGAAGGTATCGCTCTGCGACGCCGTGGTGGGCAAGTTCTCGGACGGGGAGGTTTTCGTCAATATTCAGGAAACCGTCCGGGGCAGCGATGTTTTCATCGTCCAGTCCACCAATAACCCCGTCAACGACAATCTTATGGAGCTGCTCATAATGATTGACGCCTTTAAGCGTGCCAGCGCCGGACGCATCACGGCGGTCATTCCGTATTTCGGCTATGCCCGTCAGGACCGTAAGGCCAAGGCCCGTGATCCGATCAGCGCCAAGCTGGTGGCTGATATAATCACAAAGGCCGGTGCGGATCGGGTTCTCACTATGGATCTGCATTGCGCTCAAATTCAGGGCTTCTTTGACATTCCGGTCGACCATCTGCTGGGAGTCCCCATACTCACTCCTTACTATGCCGAAAAATTCAAGGACGGACTGGAGGACGTCGTGGTGGTTTCTCCCGACTTTGGCAGCGTGACCCGCGCCCGTAACGTCGCACGGCGGCTGGATGTGCCGATCGCCATAATTGACAAGCGCCGTCCCAAACCCAACGTGGCCGAGGTAATGAATATTATCGGCGATATAAAGGACAAGCGGGTCATTCTTGTGGACGACATGATAGACACCGCCGGCACAATAACCCACGGCGCCGAAGCCCTTATCGACAGGGGCGCCAAGGAAGTCTACGCCTGCTGTACCCATCCGGTGCTCAGCGGCCCGGCTATTGAACGCCTTAGGGAATGTCCCATCAAGGAGCTTGTTGTGCTTGACACGATTCCGCTCGCTCCCGAAAAGCAGATTGACAAGATTAAGACGCTCAGTGTGGCGCCGGTGTTCGCCGAGGCCATCACCAGAATTTATGAAGAGGTTTCCATAAGCACCTTGTTTATGTGACAATAGATTTTGTAATAAGGCGGATTTCACTGCGGTAAAGCGGAAATATCCGCCTTGTTGCAGTAAGAAATTATGGACGCGGAACATGAAATTTTCACTTTTTCGTGCGTCTGTTATATGCCCCCGTCCGTAATCTCTAATTTGAATGAAAGGAATAATCGCACCTATGTATTTGATCGTCGGTCTCGGCAATCCCGGCAGGGACTATGCTCAGACCCGCCACAATGTGGGCTTCGTGGCTCTGGATTATCTGGCCCAATGCTATAATATTCCCGTTGAGCGTCTTAAGTTCAAAGGCGCTTACGGCGAGGGCCGCATAGCCGGGGAGAAATGTATTCTACTCAAGCCTCACACCTATATGAATCTCAGCGGCGAAAGCGTCCGCGACTGTGGGGAATTCTATAAGATACCGCCGGAGAATATAATAGTAATGTACGACGACGTGGCCCTGCCGGTGGGCTCGGTTCGCATACGTCCCGGCGGCAGCGACGGCGGACACAACGGCATGAAGAGCATAATTTATCAGCTGAACAGCGACCGGTTCCCGCGGGTGCGGTTCGGCGTCGGCGCGCCCGAGCACGACATGGTGAACCATGTGCTGGGCAAATTTTCCCACGAGGACGGAGTCGCCGTGACAGCGGCCATAAAAAACGTAGAGAACATAATTCCGGAAATAATAAATAACGGGGTTCAGTCTGCCATGAATAAATACAATAAAACCGTAAGACATGACGCCGTTGACGAACCTTAAGGAGAGAAACACCGTGGAAAAAGTTGAATACAAGTTTGATACCCAGCTCCTCATCGAGGGACATGACCTCGACGAGGATATTATCAATGAACATATAAGGAACAATATCGAGGGCGACAGCCTTCTGGCGGTAGGCGACGACGAGCTAATTAAAATCCACTACCATACAAACACCCCCTGGAAGGTGCTGGAGTACTGCGCCTCTTTGGGCGAGATATACGACGTGGTAGTGGAAAATATGGAGCGTCAGGCCAACGGACTTCAAGGTTAAGGTATGAAATTAAGCGAAATACTGCTTGACAGCGCGGAATACAAGGAAATAATGAAATGCGTGGAGGAGAAAGCTTTTCCCCTCAATATTTGCGGAGCGGTGGACGCCCAGAAGGCGCATATGATAAGCGCCGTTTGCGGCGGCGGACGGGCGATGGTCGTCGCTCCCAACGAAACTTCGGCCCGGCGGCTTATGGACGACTTGAGCTTTTTCATGAAGGGAAAATTCGTCTATGTTCCGCCCCGTCCGGTACTGCTCCACAAAGTCGACGCCGCCGACCACGACGCGGAAAACCGGCGTATGAGCGCCCTCAAGGCTGTGGAAGAGGGCGCTTTTGCCGTGCTTTCCATTGAGAGTCTGCTCCAGTTTGTACCCGGGGTAAAGGCTTTGAGAGAGCTGTCCTTTAAGGTGCGGGTGGGCACGGTAATTGAAACCGAGGATTTTGCCCGGCGGCTGACGGCCATGGGCTATGTGCGCATGGACATTGTGGACGGCAAGGGCCAGTTCGCGATAAGAGGCGGAATAATAGACGTTTTCGGGCCGGACATGACTATGCCGGTTCGCATGGAGTTCTTCGGCGACGAGGTCGATCTGCTGCGTTCCTTCGATTTGGTAAGCCAGCTCAGCGTGGATCACGTGGCACAGATAGAGATAATACCGGTCACCGCTCCCGAGGAGGACGACAGCCTCCTCAGTTACTTCGGCAAAGAGGATCTGATTTTTGTTGACGAGCCTCAACGGGTGTCCGAAGCCGCCAAGGTCGTGGAATTTGAGCTTGGCGAAAACCTGACCGCCCTGAAGGACGATGAAAATTTTGACCCTGAAAAAAAATATATTAACGATTATTCAATGATAGTCAAGTCCCTCAACAAAAGACGGACGGTGTGTCTTTCGGCCTTGAGCCGTAAGACAGGCGACATACGCTCGGTTCAGGTCTGCAACATCACCGTCAAGGGCATGGGCAACTACGGCGGCAACGTAAATTTCCTTATGGAGGATATAGAGCGCTGGCATCGGGAAAACTGCCGCGTCATAATTTTGGGCGGCAGCACCGGACGGGCGCAAAAGCTCCGCGAGACCTTGGACGACCGGGGGATAAGAGCTTCAATCACCGGCTTCGGCGACGAGCTTATACCGGGCGTGGCCGCCGTCATGCACGGCAGTATAACAAAGGGCTTCGAGTATCCGCTGATAAACACCGTTATCGTCAGTGACCGTGAAATTTTTGCCGGTGAAAAGAAAAAACGCACCTCCCGCCGTGGCTCCAATGAGGAAAAAATCAAAAATATCGACAAGCTTCAGGTGGGAGATTATGTCGTTCATAAAATTCATGGCATAGGCCGCTATCAGGGCATTGTGCGCATGACCGTCAACAGAGTGGTACGGGATTATATCAAGCTTGAGTACAGGGGGGAGGACTGCCTCTTTATCCCCGTGGGCCAGCTCGACAACATCAGCAAGTACGTGGGCGGCAGCGAGGACAGAGCCGTCCGCCTGAACCGTCTGGGCGGCACGGAATGGGCCATGACCAAGCGGAAGGTCAAGCAGTCGGTGAAGGATCTGGCCGACAGCCTGATAAAGCTTTACGCCGAACGGGAGCACAGTCAGGGCTTCGCATTTTCGCCCGACACAACATGGCAGCACCAGTTCGAGAGCGAGTTTCCGTATGAGGAGACCGAGGATCAGCTCCGAAGCATCGACGAGGTAAAAAAGGACATGGAGAGCCGCCGTCCCATGGATAGGCTCCTCTGCGGCGATGTGGGCTTCGGCAAGACCGAGGTGGCTATGCGAGGAGCTTTCAAGGCCGTGATGGACGGCAAACAGGTGGCCTATCTCTGCCCCACCACTATTTTAGCCAGTCAACACGCCAACAATTTCGCCCAGCGCATGAGCAGCTTCCCTATAACCGTCCGTATGCTCAGCCGCTTCAGCCGACCCAAGCAGGCGAAGGAAACTCTGCGTATGCTGGAGACGGGGGAGTGCGACGTCGTTATAGGCACTCACAGGTTGCTGCAAAAAAATGTTCATTTTAAGGATTTGGGGCTTCTTATAGTTGACGAGGAGCAGCGCTTCGGCGTGGCCCACAAGGAGAAAATCAAAGAGCTGAAAAAGAACGTGGACGTGCTGACTCTCAGCGCCACGCCGATTCCCCGCACCCTCCACATGGCTATGATAGGCATAAGAGATATGTCCGTTCTGACCCAGCCGCCGGACGACCGCTACCCCGTCCAAACCTATGTCATGGAGTACAGCGAGGCCGTGGTGTCCAACGCCATTCACAGAGAGCTGGCTCGGGGAGGACAGGTGTATTACCTATGCAACCGTATAATCGCTCTTGACAAGATAGCCCGGCGGGTACAGAATATGGCCCCCGACGCGAGAGTGGCCGTGGCCCACGGACGTATGGGCGAGGCCGAGCTGGAGGAAACCATGATGCGGGTCATGGAGGGCGAGATAGACATACTTATATGTACCACCATCATTGAGACGGGGCTGGACATTCCCAACGTGAACACCATAATCATAGAAAACGCCGACTGCATGGGTCTGAGCCAGCTTTATCAGCTCCGTGGACGGGTGGGCCGCAGTAACCGCCTTGCCTATGCTTACCTGACATACCGGCGGGACAAGAGCCTTGACGAGGTGGCGGAAAAGCGCCTGCGGGCCATTAAGGAGTTCACCGAGTTCGGCAGCGGCTTTAAAATCGCCATGCGCGACCTCGAAATAAGGGGCGCCGGCAATGTCCTCGGCCCCGAACAGCACGGCCACATGGCCGCCGTGGGATACGATATGTATTGCTCCCTCCTTGAGGAGGCCGTCAACGAGGCCATGGGCAAGCCCGCCCAAGCCAAAAAGGAAGAGACGCTGGTGGATATCAACGTCAGCGCCTATATTCCCGAAACATATATCCCCACCTCGGAGCTGCGCATCGAGGCTTACAAACGCATCGCCGAGATAGGCGGTCAATACGACCGCGACCGGGCGGAAGAGGAGTTTGAGGATCGCTACGGCGAAATACCCGACCCGGTAAGGCTCCTCATGGATATCGCCATGCTGCGTACAAGGGCTAACGGGCTTGGCATAATCGAGATAAGCCACGGCGAGGCGGGACTTGTGTTCAGGCTCGGCTCCGCAGATCCTCCGCCCTTGGAGAAAATCGCCGCTCTGGCCTCGGAGCACAAGGGAAAAATACTCTACGGAGCGGGAGATAAACCGTATATACTTTACCGTGATAAAAATTTGGCGGAAAAAGATATAATAGACACCGTTAATCTTGTATTGAACGGACTTGCGAAGGAAAATAATACGGGAGATGACAGCAAGTGACACTGAGAGATTTGGAGATAGGCAAGACGGGAGTCATCACCTCGGTTGGCGGCGAGGGAGCTCTTCGTCAGCACTTTCTGGATATGGGCGTTATTCCCACCGCCGAGGTGGAGGTAATAAAGTACGCCCCCATGGGCGATCCCATGGAATTGCGCATACACGGCTACCAACTGACGCTGCGTTTGGCCGACGCGGAGAAAATTCAGGTAAAGGAGTCCCCCCGACGGGAGATCATCGCTCCGAAGAATACCGTCAGGCGCTATGAGCACGCCCATCCGGGCCTTGGCGAGGACGGAAAGTACCATGTAAAGACCGACGAGCACCCTCTGCCCGAGGGGACGGTGCTGACCTTCGCGCTGGCCGGCAATCAGAACAGCGGTAAGACCACTCTGTTTAACCAGCTCACCGGCTCCAATCAGCACGTGGGCAACTTCCCCGGCGTGACCGTCGACCGCAAGAGCGGCGCCATAAAAAATCAGCCCGGCACCGAGGTGACGGACCTGCCGGGGATTTATTCTCTGTCCCCGTACAGCAGCGAGGAGATAGTGTCCCGCCGGTTTATCCTGGACGAGAAGCCCACCGGCATAATAAATATCGTTGACGCTACCAATATCGAGCGCAACCTCTATCTCACCATGCAGCTCATGGAGCTGGACGTTCCCATGGTGCTGGCCCTGAACATGATGGACGAGATGAGGGGCAGCGGCGGGAGCGTCAGGATAAACGAAATGGAGGAGCTGCTTGGCATACCCGTGGTTCCCATTTCCGCGGCGAAAAACGAGGGCATTGACGAGCTTGTGAGCCACGCCGTACATATAGCCCGTTATCAGGAGCGGCCCGGCCGCACGGATTTTTGCGGCAAGGACGACCTTGGCGGAGCGGTACACCGCTGTCTCCACGGCATAATGCACCTCATTGAGGATCACGCCGCTCAAGCCGGCATACCGGTGCGTTTTGCCGCCGGAAAGCTGGTGGAGGGGGACGAGATGGTCACCGAGGCCCTCCGCCTGACCCAAAACGAAAAGGAAATGATAGAGCACATAATCTGCCAAATGGAGGAGGAGCGGGGTCTCGACCGGGCGGCGGCCATTGCCGATATGCGTTTTTCCTTTATCCGCCGCCTTTGCGAACAGACTGTCGTCAAGCCGAAGGAGAGCAAGGAGCGCCAGCGCAGCCGCCGTCTTGACAAGGTGCTCACAGGCAAATACACGGCCTTCCCCGCCTTTGTGGGAATTATGGCGCTGGTGTTCTGGCTGACCTTCAACGTGATCGGGGCCTGGCTTCAAGCGCTGCTTGAAGGCGGTATCGACCGGCTGTCTGCCCTATGTGACAGGGGCCTGACCGCCGCCCACGTCAATCCCGTGCTCCACTCGCTGATCATCGACGGCATATTTAACGGCGTGGGCAGCGTGTTGAGCTTTGTTCCGATAATCGTCGTTTTGTTCTTTTTCCTTTCGCTGCTTGAGGACAGCGGCTATATGGCGCGGGTGGCCTTCGTCATGGACAAGCTTCTGCGTAAGATCGGCCTTTCGGGCCGTAGCATAGTGCCCATGCTCATCGGCTTCGGCTGCACCGTGCCCGGCGTTATGGCGAGCCGTACCCTGCCCTCCCGACGGGACAGAAAAATGACTATCGTACTGACCCCGTTTATGAGCTGTACGGCAAAGCTGCCGATTTACGGCTTTTTCACGGCGGCGTTTTTCCCCGGCCACGGCGCCCTCGTGATGGTACTTTTGTATTTCACCGGTATAATTATGGCGATCCTTGTAGCTACGCTGTCAAAAAACACCGTGTTTAAGGGCGAGGCGGTGCCTTTTGTAATGGAGCTGCCCAATTACCGTATGCCCGGGGCGGTGAACGTGGCCCGTCTCCTGTGGGACAAGGCGAAGGATTTTTTGCAGCGGGCCTTTACGGTGATTTTCATAGCGACGATAGTGGTATGGTTCTTACAGACTTTTGACTTCGGGCTAAACATCGTCAGTGACTCCCGCGACAGCATACTGGCGGTAATAGCCGGATTTATCGCGCCGCTGTTCGCGCCCATGGGCTTCGGCGACTGGCGTATATCCACCGCTCTTATCACCGGCTTCATGGCTAAGGAGAGCGTTGTTTCCACTCTGACGGTGTTGTTCGCCGGCAGCGCGATCAACAGTGTGCTTACGCCGATATCGGCGGCGGCGCTGCTGGTGTTCTGCCTGCTTTACACTCCCTGCGTGGCGGCTGTGGCCGCGATACGCCGGGAGCTTGGCCGAAAGTGGGCGCTGGCCATAGTAGTGGCCCAGTGTGCCATCGCGTGGATATGTTCGTTTGCTGTCAGCTTAGTAGGAGGGTTGCTGTTGTAAAATTTGAAGGGGCTGTAAAAAAGAAAAGGTTGTTACCAAGTTGTGTAACTGATATACAAATAAAGGCTTCCCCATCGTCGTCGCAAGCTCGGTATCGCTTGTTCCGATTTAAAAAATCGGAACGTGGCTTACCTCGCTGCTCCTCCTATCCCCACGAACAACGGAGTTGTTCGTGGGGACCCCGTAAGCTGTCGGCGGAGCCGACTGATGAGGTGTAGCCGCCGCAAGGCGGCGTTAAACGTTAGTGTATAACGGACGCTTCGCGTCCTACACCTCATCCGGCACTTCGTGCCACCTTCCCCTCAAGGGGAAGGCTCAGAGTTCCAACGTACTTTGTGAGTTCTCTAACCGTTCTCCGGCCCTTGAACGATCTGTGCGACTTTTTTTACGGCCTTTTACTTGTATGCGGCAAAACCTTCCCTGAAAGCGGCTGTTGTGTCATTGTTTTCATTCATCATATACGGCCTTGAAATAACCGGATCATCCGGATCGGACTTGTCCAGATCATAGTCGCTCCACCATACCGCCGCCTTTATCATCGGATAATTCGGAAGGCCGGCGAACATATCCTTTATCCATTCCGCCTTGTCGCCTCCAATGCCGCTGCAGGCAAATTCCGTTATCATCAAAGGCTTGGCGTAGCGGCTGATATAGGTGGCGTACAGATCACCGTACAGCTCGTCAAAGGTGCTCCACTTTTCAAAATCGTAGTATGTGCCGGTATTGTAGGCGGTCATACCGACCACGTTTACGTATTCGTCCCCGGGATAGTACATGAGTTCGTGGTTCCACTTGAAGTCCGGGAACGAACGTCCGTTGGGATTGAACACCCATATGGCGTTGCCGACTCCCTGCTCGGCAAATATGTTAAATATGTAACGGTAGAACTCAATATAAATATCCGGATCCCGACAGGTTATGAACCCGCTGTACGGGCACCAGTCGCCGTTCATCTCGTTGCCGATACGCATGAGCACCGGCCTGCCGAAGCGGGCGACGTCGTCGGCATATTTGCGCAAAAAATCCTCATACTCACCGTTGAGTACGTCGTATATCATCAAGCCTTTTTTGCCTTGTAAATTGGTTTGGAGAGTGAGCTCGGGAACCTTGCCCGGCGGACATACCCGGTTGAGCAGATTGTAAGGCCGTTCTTCCATTATTATGGGGTCGCCGTACCTGTTTGTGTTAAAGGCGGAATATATCAAATAAATGTCAAATTCATGCTCCACCTGTTTTTCCACTTTGGGTATATCGCTCACCGTACTAAGATAAACGCCCCATGTAAGGCCGGCGCCGGGAGCAAAAATTTTGTTGTATGTATCGTTTGTTCCGCTGTCCATGACCGGCCCGGCATTTTTGCCCACCATTATGTTTTCGGGCGTCGCGGGCACGTCGAACGCATAAAAGCTTTCCGTCACGGGCATGATCTCCTCGTCAAAATCTACTCCGTCCGCAAATTTGAACATCAGGGTTATCACCCGGCACATCTCATCGGGACCGTCATATTTTATGTCATAACAGGCGTAGTTCGGGAGGTCATCGGGTACCTCCGACAGCGGACGGCGGGACCATACGGCGTAAACGGCGTCGTGCCCGTCTATTGTTGTGACTCCCTGATCCCAAATACCAACGTCATTGTCAGCGGAAAGAAAGGTGTTGGAGTAATTTATGTACTCGTCCGTCGTGACAGCGACGCACTCCTGGCTGTAAATATGGAGTTTCACGCCGCCGTAAGAGACGGTAGTCCGCAGAGGAGAAAGACCGGTGTCCACGACCGTTCCCATGGGAAACGTGGCGGAATAGCCCTCGGCATTGTTCACAAGGGTTACGCTGCCGCCCAAAGTTTCATAATATGAAAAACCGTCCGAGCCGCCTATGAAGCTTATCATTTCGCGATCGGTGTGAGAGAGGTAGCTCTCATCATCTCCGTAGTAGCTTCCGTGAACTGTCGGCACGGTTAAGAGGGTCAGGGCCAAAATTAACGGCAGAATATGATTGAGCTTTTTTGTCATGCGAAGCACCCCGTTTGCAGAATTTGTACCGTTAGCAGTATAGCATATTATTTTTCGTTTGTCAAGATAATGCTTCAAATCACGTAAAAACCGCTTTGTTATTGTAGCATTTGTCAAAAACATTCAGGCTGATATTGTGAAATATTCCGTGTTGACGGGACTTACTTTTTATGGTAAAATAATAAAGTAAAGTAATGTATTAATATGCAAGGGAGGTGTTTGCGGCATGTACAGCGTAGGCGATGTGATAGTCTATCCTATGCACGGAGCGGGGATTATCGAGAGCATAGAGGAGCGCGAGGTTCTGGGTAAGGTGCAGAAGTATTATGTGATGAATATTTCATACGGAAATATGAAAGTGATGCTGCCCATGAACAATGTTTCGGGAATAGGGGTGAGAGACGTAATTTCAGACGCCGAGGCGGACGAGGTCATAAGCCAGTTCGTGTGCTCGGATATGAAAGTCAATTCCAACTGGAACAAACGCGTCCGGGAAAATATGATTAAAATTAAAAGCGGCAACATTTATGAGGTTGGCTCCGTGGTCAAAAGCCTGATGGTTCGCGACCGTCAAAAAGGCCTTTCCACCAGCGAACGCAAAATGCTGTCAAACGCCAAACAGATTTTTGTCAGCGAGCTTGTTATGGCAAAAAAAGCCACGAACGACGAGATTGAAAAGGAGTTGTCCTCCATAGTAGACAGTCAACTGAGAGAAGCGTGAACATAAGGGAGGCAACGGTATGGAAAACGGCAGGGTATTTGTTTCGGCGGTAATTGTCGCCGCCGGCGGGGCCACAAGGATGGGTATGAACAAGATGCTGCTCGATCTGGGCTCCAAAACGGTTTTTGAGCGGTCGGTGGAGGTTTTTGACAACTGTGCCGCCGTGGACGAGATAGTGATAGTTTCGTCGGAAGAAAACAAAAGCAGATATTGCGGTATAGTCAGGGAAAGGCCGTTCCTGAAGGTGACGAACATAATACGCGGCGGGGGCACCCGGCAGGAGAGCGTCCGCCTCGGCATAAACGCCTGTTCGGAAAACGCGAACATAATCGTTATTCATGACGGAGCGCGTCCTCTTATTAAATCGGAAACGGTTGTGGAAACCATCGAGAATGCCCTGCGATACGGGGCCGCCGCGGTGGCCATTAAGTCCCGTGACACAATCAAGCAGATCGACAGCGAGGGCTTTGCCGTAGCGACTATAAGCCGGGAAACCTCGATTCAGGTTCAGACGCCCCAGACCTTTCGCCGTGATCTCATAGTCGCCGCCCACAACAAGGCTTTGGAGGACGGCTTCACCGGCACGGACGACTGTTCTCTTATTGAGCGCATGGGCGGAAGAAGCAAGCTTGTGTTCATTACCTACTTCAACCTCAAGCTCACCGTTCCCGACGACCTTGCGCTGGCAAAATCAATTCTTATTTCGAGAGGTAAGCTATGAGGATAGGTTACGGTTGTGACACTCACCGCCTTGTGGAGGGGCGTAAGCTCGTTCTCGGCGGAGTGGAGATAGCGCACGATAAGGGTCTTTTGGGCCACAGCGATGCCGACGCCCTTTGCCACAGCGTCATTGACGCCCTTTTCGGCGCGGCGAACCTTGGCGATATAGGCTCGCACTTTCCCGACACCGACCCGAAGTACAAGGGAGCTGACAGCATCGAGCTGTTGCGGGAGGCCGGACGCCTCGTCAGGGCCGAAGGGTATGAAATAGTCAACATTGACAGCACGGTAATAGCACAGAAGCCAAAGATGGCTCCTCATATTAAGGCCATGGCTGAAAGAATGGCCGGCGCCCTCGGCATCGACCCTCAGAAAATCAGCGTCAAGGCCAAAACCAATGAGAAAATGGGCTTCACCGGCAGAGAAGAAGGCATAGAAGTCAGGGCGGTATGTCTGCTCAATGAAATTTAATACCTTAAAAAGCAAAATTCCGGCGGATAGCCGGAATTTGCTTTTCAACGATATATTTATATTTTTAACATCAGCCCCGCGAATACCGCCAATATTGCCAGAAATGCCAGATTAAGCCCGGTGAAGAGCCGGAAGTATTTGCCCTTGGCGCCGCCGTCATAGTTTGCCATGTATTTATAGGATATCAGGCTGGCCATGGAGGCGATAAGCGTTCCGAGCCCGCCCAGATTTGTACCCACCATCAGCAGGTCAAAGCGATTGGTAAAGCCCGACAGCAGCAGAGCGGCGGGGACGTTGCTTATCACCTGACTGGACAGCACGCCGACCAGAACCTCCCGTCCGTCTATGACGGAACGGAGCCACTCCCCAACGGCGGGGACGGCGCTGATGTTGCCAATGAATATGAAAAAGCCCACAAAGGTCAAAAGCAGGGCGTAATCCACTTTTTTCAGCAGCCCTCGGTTGTAGATGAGCAGGGATATAAGAACGGCCGCCAATACCGGCACATAGTCTATGATTCGGAGCACACAGAGCATACACAGAACAAATAGGGCCGTGTAGACCATAAGGGGCAGCGGCTCGGTTTTGGCTTCCGTCACTCCGTTCGGGGCGGACAGCCCGTCTTTTTTGAACAGCAGCAGGGCGAGCGTGCAAAGGATCAGCGACAGCGCCCAGTACGGCAGCATCAGCCGCAGCATTTCGACCGCCGGCATTCCGGATTTGGAATACAGATATAAATTCTGCGGATTGCCCAGAGGGGTCAGTATGCTGCCCAGGTTCGCGGCTAAAGTTTGGAGCACCACGGTCAGAGGCACGGCGGACTTTTTTCCGGCGGCGCCCAGTACCTCAAAGGTGAAGGGAACGAAGGTTATCAGAGCCACGTCGTTGGTTATGAGCATACTCGAGAAAAAACAGAGCAGCACAAGAGCTCCCGCCGTCTGGCGGAGGGTTTTTGTCCGTGTGAGAAGGGCCCGGGCCGCCAAGGAAAACAGACCGGTCTCCTGATAGCCCTTCATCACCGCCATAAGACAGAAGAGCAGAGACAGGGTGCGAAAATCTATGTAGCCAAGCAATTCGGGGCCCGGCGGTGTAAAGAAGCATGAAATAATTGCCAGCGTCAAGGCCGCGATGAGCACGGGTTCTTTTTTTATGAACGATGTCACAGCAACTTCTCCCACTCCGCCTCTTTGAAGCCGGGATATACGCCTCGGTGGCTGATGAGAATTGGACGTTTTACCAACATTCCGTCCGTCGCTAACAACCGTAGCTGCTCCTCTTCGGTCATGGAAGCCAGCTTGTCCTTCAGACCCATCTCCTTGTAGATAAGGCCGCTGGTATTAAAGAACCTCTTTAGCGGCAGACCGCTTTTTTCATGCCATGTTTTCAGCTCTTCATAGGTGGGTCTGTTTATTTTGATG
Organism: uncultured Clostridia bacterium; assembly: GCA_947630975.1. Classification (GTDB taxonomy): domain Bacteria; phylum Bacillota; class Clostridia; order UMGS1883; family UMGS1883; genus JAFLUQ01. The sequence goes on along the minus strand of CANRJP010000005.1, from coordinate 28,908 downwards.
TGACGGACATGGTATACGGCGTTTTTGTCATCCAGCCAGTTCATGGCTTTTTTGCAGGTGGAACATCCGGGGTAGGCCAGTACGAGCATTGTGTATTTCTCCTTTGTTTATTTTTGTATTTTTGTTTATTTTTGTATTTTTGTTTATTTTCGTATTTTTGTTATAACGCCTTTGCAGAATTCCTGGGCGGCGCAGTATTTGTCTATCATGGTGACAAGGTACGATTCCTTGCAGCCGGGCCTGGGCTTTGCCGTCAGCCACATATGGCTGCGTATGATGTCGCTTTCCTTGCCGGAAAGTTCAAAATTCTTTTTCGCGTTTTCAAGGGCGATCTGCGGATGGATACGGCAGTGCTCCCGGGCGGTGTAATCCGTGTCGCGGAAGTTGTAGTAAAACATATCGTGCATCAGTCCGGCACGGGCCACGGCTCGGGAATCCCAACCCAGCTTTTTTGCCAGCACATAGCTCCTGTAGCTGACGTTGAAGCTGTGCCTCAGTCTTGTGGTGCCCATGTGCTGGTCAAATTCTTCCAGTCTTTGGATGCTGGGGGAGCGGAGCACGTCCCTGACATGATCCATATAGTCGGAATAGTGCTTTTTTAATTTCAACGGCGTCGCCTCCATGTAAATCAAACGGTAGCAGCTTCTTGCACCCTCATATTATAATATTATATCACGGGTTTTTTAGAAAAGCAATAAGAAATTTCTTCCGAACGCCGAATTTAAAAAAATATTCACACAGGGGTTGAATTTTGTCGGAAACAGTAGTATAATAAAAAAATAAATGCAGACGCAGTATTCCTGTTATCAGGGGGACAACAGAGTTATGAAAAAAATAGTACCGATAGCTTTTCTGGCGGCTTTGCTCCTTGGGCTTGTCATGCTTTTTGTATTGCCGAAGAACAGTGTTTCCGAGGCGGAGAACCGAAGATTGGCCGGTTTGCCCGGCATGAGCGGCGGCAGTCTTATGTCCGGAAAGTTCACCTCGGGCTTAAATGAATATCTCAATGATCATTTCCCTTTCCGAGATAAGCTTATCTCGGCGGGCGACGGCCTTGCGTCGGCGCTCAAGCACAATTTTTTCAGAGATGGGGACGGCGGTATTCAGGTAATATCCGGGTCGGTCAGCGACGATATGGGCGAAGGGGAAAACCTCAACAGCGCCAAGGCTCCGGAGAAACCCCAGGAAAAGCTGCCCGAGGCCGCCCATGTGGAAGTCGCGGATGAAGCCGACTACAACCGCGGCGGTATAATAATTTCCGGCAACAGGGCAATGGAGCTTTTCGGCTATTACTATAATATGCTTGAAAATTACGCCAAAAAGGTGAACGCCATTCAGGAGGCCGTGCCCGACGTGAACGTCTACTCCCTTGTGGTGCCGACGGCGGTGGAGTTTTATTCGCCGGTCAAGTACCACACGGGCATGAGATCCCAGAAGGAGGCCCTCGCGACTCTTAAAACCTTGTTCCGTAAGGAAATAAAGCCCGTTGACGCCTACACCTATCTGGCCGCGGCCGCGGATCAGTACATCTATTACCGTACCGACCACCACTGGACGGCGCGGGGCGCTTATCAGGGCTATTACGCCTTCTGCAAGGCGGCGGGGGAGGAGCCCATACCTATTGACGATTTCGACAGCGATATATGCGCGTATGACTTTGTCGGCACCTTGTACCGTTACACCAAAAGCAAGACTCTGAAGGACGATCCCGACTATGTGGAAATTTTCTATCAGCCGGTGGTAGAGTGGAGCACGGCCTTTTATTCCGCCGATATGACGGGCGAGTACAAGGCCGACGTTCTCAGCGACGTGACCGGGACGAGCAACAAATATCTCGTGTTTCTTGGCGGGGATCACGCGCTTATGCAGATAGTGTCGAAAAATAAGAACGGCAGGCGGCTGCTGATATTCAAGGACTCCTTTGGCAACGCTCTTGTGCCTTTCCTCACCAACAGCTATGAGGAAATATTTGTGGTTGATCCCCGCAGCGCCAAACTCTCCGTGTCGGAGTTCTGCGCCGAGCACGAAATAAACGATATTATTGTCGAAAATTATTCCTTTGCCATTTCCAACGGCGCCATTCTGGAAGGCTTGGCCAACGCGGCGCACTGACCGCAACCGTCTCGACAAAAAATAATTAATTTTAATATTGAATTTATAAGAAAATTATTGTATAATTTAATCAGAAACCAAACAGGAGGGTAAAAAATGAGTATTGAATCTGTAAAAAACACGATCGCCGGCGGCAGAGCCGTGCTGGGCATCGAGCTGGGCTCCACCAGAATTAAGGCGGTGCTCATCGGCGAGGACAATTCACCCATAGCGTCCGGCGGCCACGACTGGGAAAATCGGTACGAGAACGGAATTTGGACCTATTCGCTGGACGACATATGGACCGGCCTTCAGGACTGCTACGCAAAGCTGCGGGCTGACGTGATGACAAAATACGGCGTGGCCGTGGAAAAGCTGGCCTCGATAGGCTTCAGCGCCATGATGCACGGCTATATGGCCTTTGATGAAAACGGCGAACTGCTGGTGCCCTTCCGCACCTGGCGCAATACCGTTACCGGCCCGGCTTCCGAGGCTCTGACGGAGCTGTTCAACTATCACATCCCCCAGCGCTGGAGCATAGCCCACCTCTATCAGGCCGTGTTGAACGGCGAGCCTCACGTGCCCGAGGTGCGCTTTTTCACCACCCTCGCGGGCTATATACACTGGAAGCTCACCGGAGAAAAAGTCCTTGGTGTGGGCGAAGCCTCGGGAATGTTCCCCATTGATATACATACAAAGAACTTTAACGCCGAAATGATAGTGAAATTTGACGGGGCCGTGGCCGATAAGGGTTATCCCTGGAAATTGGGAGATATTCTGCCCAAGGTGCTCCTGGCCGGTGAAAAGGCCGGCGTTCTTACGGAGGAGGGCGCCAAGCTTCTCGATCCCAGCGGCACTCTGCGCCCCGGTGTTCCCCTGTGTCCCCCGGAGGGCGACGCGGGCACCGGCATGGCCGCCACCAACAGCGTCGCGCCCCGCACGGGCAATGTGTCCGCCGGCACCTCGGTTTTCGCCATGATAGTGCTGGAGAAGGAGCTCAGCGCCGTATATGACGCCATCGATCTGGTGACTACCCCCGTGGGCGACCTTGTGGCCATGGTACACTGCAACAACTGCACCTCGGACATCAACGCCTGGGTAAACATATTTAAGGAGTTTTCCGAGCTTTTGGGTGTGGACATCAGTATGCCCAAGCTTTATGACGAGCTGTATTTCAGGGCTATGGAGGGCGACCCCGACTGCGGCGGACTTATGAGCTACTGCTATTTTTCCGGTGAACACATCACCGGCTTTGAGGAGGGACGTCCCCTGTTTGTACGTACTCCCGAAAGCAAATTTAACCTTGCGAATTTCATGCGCTCCCATCTGTATACGTCCATGGGCGCTCTTAAGATAGGCCTTGACATACTTCTCGGCAAGGAGGGCGTCAAGGTGGACAGCATTTTGGGTCACGGCGGCTTCTTCAAGACGGTCGGCGTGGGACAGAAAATAGTGGCCGCCGCCATGAACGCTCCCGTCAGCGTCATGGAGACCGCCGGCGAGGGCGGAGCCTGGGGCATGGCGCTTTTGGCGGCCTATATGGTCAATAAAGCTCCCGGCCAAAGTCTGAAAAGCTATCTTGAGAATAAGGTCTTTGCCGGCAACAAGGGCGTCAGCATTTCTCCAGACCCGGCGGACGTCGAGGGCTTCAACAAATTTATTGAAAGATATTCTGCCGCTCTTCCCGTTGAGAGAGCAGCGGTTGAGTGCATAAAGTAAAAAATGACCCGTGGACAAACGTCCACGGGTTATTTTTTGTACTATTCTCTTTCTATGTCAAGCTGTTCCCATTTTTTGCCGGTACGCACCCATGCGGTAAGGGCGCCGGTATCCTCGTCGTCCTCGACGCTGTAAGCTTCGTCGTATATAAAGGTGGTGGCGTCGATGCCGCTCTTGTCGATGAAGCCCCACTTTCCGTTTTTCTTTACGGCGGCATAGCCGTACTCAAAGCTCTCCGCGTCCTCAAAGGGGCCGAAGAGCTTTTCGTTGCTCAGGTTAATGAAGAACCATTCGCCGTCCTTCAGCGCGGGTATGACCCCGAAACAGCAATATTTCATGGAATCGTACTGCGGGTCGATTATATAGCTGCCGTTCACGTCGATAATGCCGTACTTTCCGTTCTCCGAAACGACGGCAAACCCCTCCGAATAGGCCTCGGCGTTGTCGTACTTTATATCGTTGTCCCATATCATGTTTTTTGTGTCCGGATTATTTATGTCCACAAGCACATATCCCCACTGCTTTCCGTCAAGGGTCGCCGGAGCGATGAACTTGCCGTTCTCCACCTCGTAACCGGCGCGGGCGTCGGCAAGGGTGGCGGGAGTGAGCTCCACCTCGGTCTTATCGCCGTTTATGTATGCGTAGCAGTACTTTTCGCCCACGGCCTTGGGATAGGGCAGTCCGTCCGCCTTGTCGTCATCCGCGTGAGTGACGAAATATGTGGTGCGGTAGATGAGCCCGCTCTTGCTTTCGGCCGCGGCCTTGTTTGCCAAAAAGTCCTTTTCCGCCTTGCTCTGGCACGAACACAGCGCCAGAGCGGCCACTGCGGCCAGGGACAGCGATTTAAATCTTTCTTTCGTCATAGGTCTTACCTCCACAAATCTGCGTTACAATACATTTTACACTAAAAAAGTATATGTGTCAAGTATATTTATACAAAAAAACGGCGCCGTCATTTTACAGCCCCGTTTTTTAACCGAATTGCTTATAAAACGAATTTTACAGCGGTGCCGTAGGCCATGACCTCCGCCGCGCCCTGCATTATGGCCGAGGACGAAAAACGGACGTTTATCACGGCGTCGGCCCCAAGACCTTCCGCCTCGGCGACCATCCGCTCGGTGGCCTGATCCCGAGCCTTGTTCATCATGTCGGTGTAGGCTTTGAGTTCGCCGCCGACAATGGTTTTGAAGCTTTGGGTTATATCCCTGCCGATGTTCTTCGATTGGATGGTGCTTCCCTTTACAAGGCCCAGTGTCTCCAAGGTTTTTCCGCTTATATAGTCTGTGTTTACGAGCAGCATAATTATCCCTCCTCATATTTATTATATCACTCCGTATAAAAAAAGTCAAGAAAATAAGCCGAAAAAGTTGAAATTGAGGCTTGTTCTAAATCGCCTGCCCGTCCCATATACTATATCGAAAGTGAGGGGGATAAAATGGAACATCTTCTCCGTTACCTCCCGGCGGAGGTGGGACGCAAGGCCGTGAGGTACATGGATATTGCCCGGGAAATAAGGCTCATGTCCACCGGAGTTTCGGCTGTGGTCACCGAGAGAGAGATAATAGATTTGGAGGCCCCGGTAACCGCGGCACAGCTACGGGGAATATTGAATTTTATCTGCCGTGGGGCGGCCTATTCCAGTCAAAACACTTTGAGAGAGGGCTTTGTAACCATCGAGGGAGGCCACCGCGTGGGCGTGTGCGGCCATCTTACCACGGTGGGAGAGGGGGCGATGCTTGAACCCTCGACCCTCTGTTTTCGCGTTGCGAGACAGGTTATCGGCGCGGCCGGGAAAATAAAACCTTATCTGAACGGAAATCTGCTCATTATTTCTCCTCCGGGCTGCGGAAAGACCACGATGCTGCGGGACGCCGCCAGAATTTTGGGGGCGGCGGCGCCGGTGTGCGTTATCGACGAGCGCAGCGAGATAGCCGCCGTGACCCACGGCGTGCCTCAACTGGATGTGGGAAAATACACCTGTGTTTTGGACGGAGTGCAAAAGTCAAAGGGAATGCTTATGGCTCTGCGCTCCATGTCTCCCAGAGTCATAATCGCCGACGAGCTGGGGGGCGACGAGGATGTTGAGGCGGTGTACACCCTTGTCAACGCCGGGGTGCGGCTGATAACCACCGTCCACGGTTACGGGCCGGAGGATGTTGTCCGCCGAGGCAGACTGGGTGAGCTTATGGAAAACGGGATTTTTAATTCCGTAATTACTCTGTGCGGATTGGGAGATATAAAGGATGTCGCCGTTTATTCTTAAGACGGTGGGCGCTGCAATGGTGATGATCGCCGCGGCGTCCCTTGGTCTGGCGGGCAGAAAAAGACTTGCCGCCCGGGTGAGGGAATTGGAGCGGCTCCGTTGGGAGCTGGGACGGCTTCGGGCGAGGATGGCGTCCTGCGGTTTGAGCCTTGAGGACTGCTTCGGTCAGAGCGAGCTTTTCTCCCCGGCGGCGGAGGGTCTGCGCCGGGGAGAGCCGCCGGAACGGGCCCTGACTCGTTGCGAGATCAGCGCCGAGGGTCTGACCCTTTTTGCCGCCGGGTTGGGAGCGGAGACCTTGGACGGGCAGCTCAGGAACATCGACATCTTCTCCGAGAACGTGACCGACGCCGTCCGCACGGCAAGGGAGGAGCTGTCAAAGAAGGGCAGGCTGTATCTCGGACTGGGGGTGCTCGGCGGCGCGGCGGTCTGCGTGATGCTGTGTTAAGTGGTGCTAAGTAAACACTGAATAAATAGCGCCTACGGCTCAGCACGACGCTTGACGGCCAAATTTCCCCGATACCGCGTCAAAAATGCTCGAAATAAACAAATTATTTCTGCGCTTTTTTCCTTGTCTCGAGAAAATTATGTCTCGCCAATCGCCGCACTGTATTTATTCAGTGTTTACTTAAGGGGTGTTAAGATGGACATAGATCTCATCTTTCGCATTGCGGGAGTGGGTATAATCGTCGCGGTCATAAATCAGCTCCTTTCCCGGTCGGGAAGGGAAGAGCAGGCCATGATGGTGACTATCGCCGGGCTGGTGGTGGTGCTGCTGCTTTTGGTGGACAAGATCGCGGAGCTGTTCACCACGGTGAGGACGGTGTTCGGCCTGTGAGCGTGGCGGCGATCTGCGCATTGGGGGTCTGCGGGGCGGTAACGGCCCTTTTCCTGCGGGAAATCCGGCCCGAGCTGGCACGGTTGGTCGCCCTTGGCGCCGGGATAGTAATAATGCTGGCGGTGCTGCCCATGGCGGGGGAGTTTGTGGAGGGCATACGGAACTTCGGTCTGCTCAATTCTTATGCGGCGGAATTTTTGGGGCCGCTGCTGAAAATAACCGGCATCGCCTATATAGCCCAGTTCGCCGCCGAGCTCTGCCGTGACGCGGGGGAGACGGCTCTTGCCGGACGGGTGGAATTTGCCGGAAAAACCGCGATCGCGCTTATGAGCTTCCCCATAATAAAGGAGGTTTTTGTCAGCCTGATGAAGCTCATCGATTAATACCAAATGAAAGGTCGTGCGTGGGATGGAAACCGATTTTGTCTTACCCTCTCTTTCCGAAGAAAGCGGCTCATGGCTGGCTAGGCTGATACCGGAATTTTCCGCCGGCGGCGCGGTGAAGGCCATGCTGGATGGCAGCTTTCGGCTTGATCCCGGTTCCATTGTGGGGCGGCTGGCGGATATGTTTGTTGGCGAGCTGCGGCTGAGTCTGCGGGTGCTGGCTCTGCTGCTGGCAATGGGGATATTTTTGGCGGTGCTGAAAAACCTCCAGTCTTCCTTCGGCAGAGAGGGAATCGCAAAGACGGCGGAGCTTGCCGCGTCGGCTTATTTGACGGCCATAGCGCTGGAAACCTTCACATCTGCGGCGGAATATGCCCGGGAAGCCGTGGCGGATCTAAATCTGATAATGGACGCGGTGGCTCCCGTGACGCTGTCGCTGATGTTCAGCGGTGGAATGGCGGCCGGCGGCGCGGCTATGCATCCGGTCATATACTTTATGTGCGGGTTCATGTCAAAGGCGCTGGGAGGTCTGGTAATACCGATGTCGTTGATCTCTCTGGCTCTGTATATACTGGACGGGGCGTCCTCGGGCGTAAGTGTCGCGGGTCTGGCCGACCTGTGTCAGAGAATAAACCGTGGCTTTCTCGGCTTCGTCATGGTGATTTTTACCGGTGTGCTTTCGGTGACCAAATTCGCCGCGGCTTCTTTTGATTCGGTGGCGGCACGCGGACTGAAATTCGCCGTATCCTCGGCGGTGCCTCTGGTGGGCGGCTCCATAGCCGAGGCCATGGACACCGTGGCCGGGGGCAGCATATTGCTCAAAAATTCCGTTGGCGCGGTGGGAGTGGCGGTCATAATCGGCGTAGCGCTGCTGCCCGTGGTGAAGATAGGAGCTTTGTCGTTGGTGTACCGGGCGGGCGGAGCGCTGATGGAACCGCTGGGCGGCGGACGCCTTTCCGGGGCGGTATCAAGCATGGCCGGCTGTCTGGAAACAATACTCGCCGCCGTGGCCTGTACCGGGCTGATGATGGTGATAAGCGTCGTGGCTCTAATGAGCTAATGATAAGCTAATACGGAAAAAGGTGTTGCGTAATATGGACTTTACACTGTATATTCGTTCCGTGGGCGCGGCGGTTATCCTCTCGGCCCTTATGGACATTCTCGCTCCCGAGGGGGAATTTAGAAAATACTGCCGGCTGGCCTGGGGCTTCGCGGTCGTGGCGGCAATGCTCGGCCCGCTCACTCCAAGACTGTCATTTGAAGAAATCGACATACCCGATATTGCCGCCGCCAAAGCGCAGGCTCGAGCCAGAGTTCTGACCGAGCACAAAAAAAATCTTGAAGCCATAACCGAGGAAAGATTCCCCGGCTGCCGCGCCTACATTGAGGTGGACGGGGACGGGAACGTCACCGCCATGACCGTCAGCGGCCCGGCGGACGCAAACGAGGTAATGGAATACGCCGGAGAACTGAATTTGGATGGGGACAGGGTGAAGATTAATGAAAATAAGTGAGCTGTTCAAGGGTGATAAAAAGCCCAAAACCGGAATATATATATTACTGGCCGTGGGGATAGGGCTGTTGCTTCTGGGCTCGCTGCCGGGGAAAAAAGACGACCCGCCCCAACCCGCCGCCAACGCGGCGGAAAAGGACTATGTTTCCGACCTTGAGGCGCGGTTGGAGGAAACTCTTTCCTCAATAGAAGGAGCGGGGGAGGTCAGCGTCACTCTCGTCCCACGCGATAGGGGCTCGCTGGACGTGGACAAGGACAGCAGCGGCGACGGCTCCAAGACCGTTATAGTGAGCGGTCAGGGCGGCAGTCAGGCTCTGGTGCTGGCAGAAAAATATCCGGCGGTACAGGGGGCGATAGTGGTGGCCCGGGGGGCGGGCAGCGACAGGGTCAGGGCCGATCTGGCCGAGGCGGTCAGCACCGCCCTCGGCATAGGAGCGCATCGGGTGAAGGTGTATAAAATGAGGAGTCAGTAATGAAAAAAGGGGAATAACTCCCGCTGTTTCCGTTTGTCCGCGGCGGAGCACTCAAAACAATAATTCAGCGGACGGAAAGGTAAGATCACATTGATGATGGTATTAAAACGCAAGCAGATCGTGGTCGCCGTGCTGGCGGTGCTGGTGGGCGTGGCCGGCTACATCAATATCAGCCGGGAAAAAACAGTCTCCACCGAGGCGGAGGACGTGGAGACCGGAGCGGATTATCTGGGCCAGGCCCAGCTTGTGGACAGCGAAAGCGTCACGGACTATTTTGCCCAGGCACGTATCGACCGTGAGGCGGGACGGGGCAAGTCCATCGAGACCTTCAACGCCCTTATTTCCAATGAGGACGCCGACCCCGAGACCCGCGAGACCGCCCAGCAGGGAGTGCTGGCTCTGGCCCAGAACACCGAGACCGAAACCGCCGTAGAAAACCTGATTAGGGCAAAGGGCTTTGAGGACGCCGTCTGCTACATCAACAACGGCAGCGCGAACGTGGTCGTCAAGGCCGAGTCCATAGACAGCAGCGACGCTGCCGTAATTTCGGAAATCGTGACCGAACAAAGCGGAATACCCAGCGAAAAGATAAAAATTGTGGAATTGAATTAATAATGCTTGCATTTGCGGAAAAACTGTGATAGAATAGTAAATGTAAAAATCTACACAAACGCGAATGGAGGTTTTCAGTCATGGCAGACGGATTTATTTCCAATGAAAACGGTAATATAAAGATTTCCGAGGAGGTAGTGGTGCGCATCAGCGCCATTTCCGCCCGTGAGGTAGAGGGAGTGGCCGCTTTGGGCACCCCCTCGGCTTCGTTTTCCGAGTTATGGGGCAAAAAGAGCCAGACCAAGGGCGTCAAGGCCGAGCTCACCGACGGCTCCGCCGAGGTGGACATTCACATCAGCGTCCGTCTGGGTCATAAGATCTGCGATGTGGCCCGGAAGGTTCAGGAGTCCGTGCGCTTCGCCCTCGAGTCCTATGTGGGCCTGTGCGGCGTGACGGTCAATGTGTTTGTGGACTCTGTCTGCGCCGAAAAGGCCGACGCGGATAAGCTTGCGGTGGAGGAAACAGAAGAAGCGCCGGAGGAAAAGCCCACCGAGTAAGCCTCCGCCCGAGGCTCCGAAGAAATGTAAAATAAAACCATAAAAACAGCAAAGGAGAAAAAATCATGATCAACATTCCCAAAATCAAGGTTGGCATCGTGGCCGTCAGCCGCGACTGCTTTCCCGAGTCCCTGTCGGTCAACCGCCGCAAGGCCCTTGTCAAGGCTTATGCCGCCAAGTACGACGCCGCCGACATCTACGAGTGCCCCGTCTGCATCGTTGAGAGCGAGATACACATGAAGCAGGCTCTGGCCGACATCAAGGCCGCAGGCTGCAACGCCCTCTGCGTGTATCTGGGCAACTTCGGCCCCGAGATTTCCGAGTCCATGCTGGCTCAGGAGTTCGACGGCCCCAAGATGTTCGTGGCCGCCGCCGAGGAAAACGTGGGCTGCCTTTCCGACGACCGGGGCGACGCCTACTGCGGTATGCTCAATGCCAGCTATAATCTGAAGCTTCGGGGCGTCACCGCCTACATTCCCGAATATCCCGTGGGCGACGCCGACGACTGCGCCGACATGATACACGATTTCCTGCCCATAGCCCGTGCCGTGGCCGGTCTTAAGAGCCTTAAGCTCATTTCCTTCGGCCCGAGGCCCCTCAACTTCCTGGCCTGCAACGCTCCCATCTATCAGCTTTACAGGCTGGGCGTCGAGATCGAGGAGAACTCCGAGCTTGACCTCTTCGAGGCCTTTAACAAGCACGAGGGCGACAAGCGCATTCCCGAGGTAATGGCCGATATGGAGAAGGAGCTGGGCTCCGGCAACCTCAAGCCCGAGGTGCTGCCAAAGCTGGCTCAGTATGAGCTGACCCTTCTGGACTGGATAGAGGAGCATAAGGGCTCCAAGGAGTACGTTGCCATCGCGGGCAAGTGCTGGCCCGCATTCCAGACACAGTTCGGCTTTGTGCCCTGCTATGTGAACAGCCGTCTCACCGGACGGGGGATCCCCGTTTCCTGCGAGGTTGACATCTACGGCGCATTGAGCGAGTACATAGGCGCCTGCGTCAGCGAGGACGCCGTAACTCTCCTCGACATCAACAACTCCGTGCCCGCCGATATGTTCAAGGCCGACATCGAGGGCAAGTTCCCCTATACTCACAAGGACACCTTCATGGGCTTCCACTGCGGCAACACCTGCTCCAGCAAGCTGGCCGCCTGCTCCATGAAGTACCAGAAGATAATGGCCCGCAGCCTGCCCATCGAGGTCACCAACGGCACCCTTGAGGGCGACATCGCTCCCGGCGACATCACCTTCTTCCGGCTCCAGTCCACGGCCGACGCCAAGCTCAGGGGCTACATCGCCAACGGCGAGATACTGCCCGTGGCCACCCGCTCCTTCGGCGGCATCGGCGTGTTCGCCATTCCCGAAATGGGCCGGTTCTACCGCCATGTGCTCATCGAGAAGAACTTCCCCCACCACGGCGCGGTGGCCTTCGGACACCACGGCAAGGCCCTTTACGAGGTATTCAAGTACATCGGCGTGCCTGTGGAGGAAATAGGCTTCAATCGGCCCGCCGGAATGTTATACAAAACGGAAAACCCTTTTAAGTAAGGAGATAAAATCACCATGCTTGAACAACTGAAAGAAGCGGTGCTCCGGGCAAATCTGGAGCTGCCGAAGAAAAATCTCGTGACCTACACCTGGGGCAACGTCAGCGGCATCGACCGCGAAAAGGGTCTTGTTGTCATAAAGCCCAGCGGCGTTCCCTACGACGAGCTTAAGGCCGAGGATATGGTGGTGCTGGACATGGAGGGCAATATTGTTGAGGGCAATCTCCGCCCCTCCAGCGACACTCCCACCCATATCGCCCTGTACAGGGAATATCCCGCCCTCGGCGGCGTTGTGCACACCCACTCCCGCTACGCCACCATCTGGGCTCAGGCCGGACTCAGCATCCCGCCCCTCGGCACCACCCACGCCGACTATTTCTACGGCCCCATTCCCTGCACCCGTCCCCTCACCAAGGAGGAGATAGAGGGCGAGTATGAGCTCAACACCGGCAAGGTCATTATCGAGACCTTCAACAACGCCGGTATCAATCCCGTCTATGTGCCCGGCGTGGTGGTACAGAGCCACGGCCCCTTCGCCTGGGGCAAAAATCCCGACGAGGCGGTACACAACGCCGTCGTCATGGAGGAGGTAGGCATGATGGCTCTGAACACCAAGCTGCTCAATCCCGCTATACCCGACGTGGACGCCTATCTGCTGGACAAGCACTTCATGCGCAAGCACGGCCCCGGCGCCTACTACGGCCAGAGTAAGTGAGGCGCGGCCATGGTTTATACGTATAAGACGAAAGGGACCTGTTCCCGTAATATAGTTGTGGACGTCGACGAGAACAGCCATATCATCAAAAGCGTCGCGTTTCAGGGGGGCTGCAACGGCAACACCCAGGGCGTGGCGAAGCTGGCCCAGGGCCGTAAGGCCGAGGATGTAATCGACACCCTGCGGGGCATCGACTGCAACGGACGGGGCACCTCCTGTCCCGACCAGTTGGCTAACGCTTTGACCGAGGCGCTGGCGCTTTAACAAAAACAGCGGAGAGCGTAAACGGTTTTACCGTCGTTTGCGCTCTCCGTTTTTGTATTTGAAAAATTTATATTTTGTAATGAAATATATTGACAGTCGTCTTGCACTGTGGTATAATAAAAAAGAAAAAACATTACAATAAATGTCGGAGGAATAAACATGGCAAACACCGTGAACGTAAATTTCCGTATGGACGAGAGTCTTAAGAAAAGCATGGAAAAGGTCTGCGCCGAAATGGGCATGACAATGACAACGGCCTTTACGGTTTTCGCCACCAAGGTCAGCCGTGAAAAGCGCATCCCCTTTGAGATTAACGCCGACCCCTTTTATTCGGAGAGCAATATGAGGCACCTTCAGAATATTGTGCGCGATATAAAGGAAGGCAGGGCACATTTTGAGGAGCACGAGCTGATAGAGGTGGATGACTGATGGGGCTGATGTGGGAGGACAGAGCTTGGGAGGATTATATTTATTGGCAGTCCCAAGACAAGAAAACCTTAAAGAAAATCAATGCGCTTATAAAGGATATTCAAAGGAATACTTATGAGGGTATCGGAAAACCTGAGCCGCTGAAGGAAAATCTCAGCGGATTTTGGAGCCGCCGAATCGATGATGAAAACAGGGTCGTATACTATGAACAGAAGGGAACAGTATTTATCCTTTCCTGCCGCGGACATTACGACGATTAAAAATACGGGGTCGCCCGTGATGAGCGGCCCCATATTTTTTATACTGTATTTACCGTATTTGTTCTACCGCGGCTTGGGGCAAAGCGGCTTCCGCTTCGGAGACATTCGTTTCGAAGACACCCGTTGAGACGTCCGTTTCGGTGTATTCCGCCCTGACTTCCGCCTGTATCCGTTCCAGAACGGCGTAGGCACGGGGCATATTGGGGCCTACCGACAGAATGGGTCGGTATACCCAGCTTTCGCCCTCGAAGCTCTTTTCCCTGAGTTCGTCCATGCTCAGATTGATGTCCTGCCTGTCGGAGTCGTATGTGTAATAGTAGATATCCTCATAGCTGACGGTCTCAAGGTCGGCGGCGAGAGCCTCGCGAACCTCCTTTATCTCGGCGGGAGTCAGGTTGTAATCCACACCGTCTACCTTGTAATTGCCGGGAAGGAAGACGCTTATAGTGACGGTTTTCCACTCGTGATCCATCTCATAGAGGCTCTGCCGGTATTCCCGGCTGTCAAGTAGCTCCTTGACATATTTGTCCCGGTCGTCCGCGGACAAATGGTACACGCGGACAAGGGTTCGGCCGTTTTTCAGCTTGTATTCAAGATATATTCTGCAGCTGAAAATCTCCTCGGGACGGTCCTTGACGATAGCTCGGTGAGCGGTGATTATTTTTTCGATCAACGCCGGATCCGACGAGGTCAGGCCGTCGGCGTAGCCGTATTCCGTGGAAAAGCTCACGGATTTCACGTCGGCGGGGTCGGGTATGCGTTTCTCGAAGCCGGTGATGTCCCCCTCGTAAACGAGGGCTATGGCTCCGACTATGCAGAGGAAGCCGACGGCCTGCTTCACAAAGCCTTTTATGCGGTAGGTCTTTTGCAGTATCATCATGGCAGCCGCGGCAGCCACAAGGCCGATGAGTATCGTGCCGAGGTAGGTAAAGCGGTTCCATACAGCGTAGCTTATGAACTCGCCGAAGCAGAGAGCCGCTCCCTGAACGAACAGCACCTTCGCCCACTTGACGGTGACAACCTCGCCGGCGTTCTCCATCTTACGGCGGCGGTAGGCGATGTAGGCCAGAATAAGCAATATGGCCGCCGATGCCAGCTGTATCCAGAAGGAAACGGTAAGCTTGTCGTCGTAGGGCATACCGTACAGCTTTTCGGACATAACAGGTGTGCCGTAGTAGCCGCCGAAGAGGCGTTCATCCTTCATGTAGGCGATAAATTCCTCGCCCAGCAAGGGCAGAAAGACGATAATGGGCGTAAACACCTTGCCCGCCACGGAGCTGCCGCTGAACATCACGGTAAAGCAGGACGCGGCAAAGATGGCCAGTCCGACGCTGAGGGCGGGGAAGAGGATATAACCCACGGTCAGCCTGTCGTCGATGTACTCATAGCCGTGACCGTTCACCAATGGGATAAGCAGCAGGGAGAACAGTATGGGCAAAATTTCACTTGTCAGCCCGTAGAGCACGTTGGCCCCGAAAATGGCCGTTTTGGTGGAGGGCAGACTGTGGTAGAGGTTGACCGCCCGGGAGGAGTTCATGTAGCCGAACACGCTCCAAGCGTTTACCGCGCCGAAGGCTATGGCAAAGGTCACCGGCAGACCGTAGGAAAAATAGTAGTGTCCGGAATAATTATCCGTTATCACCGGCAGCATGAGGCCGACGAATATGAGGGCGATATTCAGCCCGAAAACCCACCAGTAACGCTTGAAATTTGATTTTAAAACCGTTTTGAACATTGCTCTCCCTCCTTATATCATAATGTCTTTCACGTTGTAGCCGTCGGTGTCCATCTCGTAGATGAACACCTCCTCCAGCGTCAGGGGCAGTATCTCGCATATCAGCGGGGAATAGGCCGCCGCCATGCGGAGGATCTCCTCCCGGTCGCCACGGACGATGAGAATGTTCACGCTGCCGAAGGTCTCGTCGTGCATGATGTCCAGAGCGGAGCGCAGCTCCTCGGGGAAGCCCTCCTTAAAAGCTATTTGCAGCTTGTGAATGTTGCCCTTTACGTCGTCCAGAGATTTTTCAAGTATTATCTTTCCGGCGGACATGATGCCCACGTGGTCGCACACGTCCTCCAGCTCCCGCAGGTTGTGAGAGCTTATCAGCACCGTCATGCCCCGCTCGGACACGTCCTGCATTATCAGGCTCCACACGCTGCGGCGCATTACCGGGTCAAGGCCGTCCAAAGGCTCGTCGAGTATCAGCACCTTGGGCCGTGCGCTGAGTGTAAGCCAAAAGGCCACCTGCTTTTTCATGCCCTTGGAGAGCTTTACCGGCCTGCGCCTGATGTCGATGCCGAACACCTCTCTCATCTTCTCGAACCGCGTCCAGTCCCAGTCGGTGTAAACTCCGGCGTAGAGGTTTGCCATGTCCTTTACGGTATAGCTGTTGAAGAAATAGGGGTCGTCGCTGATGTAAAGGCTCTCGTTCTTTATCTTCGGATTTTCGCAGGGATTTTCGCCGTCGATGGTTATCTCACCGCCGTCCGCCCGGTATATTCCGGCCAGAATTTTCATAATGGTGGTCTTACCGGCGCCGTTGGGGCCAACAAGACCGTAGACGCTGCCCGGCTCAACGCTGAGTGTCAGCCCGTCCAGCGCCGTAAAGCCGTCAAAATTTTTCGTCACGTTCCTGACCTTAATCATTTTGTTACCTCCTCACTGTAAATCGCTTCAATTTCGCCGAGAATGTTCTCCTTTGTTTCGCCCGTGTATCTGAGCTCCCGCACCAGCTCACGCAGCTTGCGTCTCAGCTCCTCCAGCCTCGGCAGGTCGGCCGCCTTGACCGGAGCCACAAAGCTCCCCTTTGCCGGAACCGACAGGATATAGCCCTGATTTTCCAATTCCCGGTAGGCCCGCTGTATGGTGTTGGGGTTGATTGCCAGCGTGGCCGCCAGCTCCCGCACCGAGGGAATTTTCTCGCCCTCCTTCAGCGCGCCGGTCAGCACAAGCTCCTTGTATTTTTCGATTATCTGCTGATACAGGGGGCGGCGGTCGCCGTAATTCAGACTGAACATTCAACTGCCTCCTTCCGTTTTAATGTGTGAACTGTATTAGAACGTTTAATACAGTTGTAGTATAGCACATTAATTCTTTCCTGTCAATAGATTTTTACAAATTTTTTTAATAAAAAACCCTTGACAACATGAAAAAAATGTAGTATTATATATATGCGATGTTCGGTAAGTCAAGCTCTTACCGTTACATAAAAAAGCAACCTGCCGGGGGGCGGTTGCTTTTTTATGTTGTATCAGTCTGTTTGTCAGCTTTTCGGCTCGTTCAGTATGATGGACAGGAACTCGTTATAGTAGTTCTGGGGCGAACGCCTGAACTCCCGGCAGATATTCTGGGCCAGCTTTTCATCGAAAAGGGGGATTGAAAGGGAAAAAATCTCGTACTTTCCCTCGTCGAGCTTTAATTTTACCGTGTACTCCATGTCGCCGCCCCGCTCGTATTCGGCGGTGACCGCCAAGTCGTTCTCGTATTCCCTGATTTTTATGCGTACGGTCTGGTACAGCTTTTCGCATACTGAGTTTGGCAGACGGTCGGCGAAGCTTTCCCGCGCGGTCTCTCCCATGCGGGTCAGGCTGAAGCGGCGGCCCCCCTTGTCCTCGTAGTAGGCTATGAGGCGGTTCTCGGTGAGCTCGTGGATGGCCTGTTCCACGTCGAAATAGTTGGCGTACTCGTTGGTGAGTATTACGTCAAGGAGAATGTTTTCGGGTATCGCGTCCCTGAAATACTGTATCGTTTTTATAACCAACAGCTTTACGTCGGTCAGCCTGCTGAAAAAGTACCCCATGGCCCGGCCTCCTCATCGGTGTGTATTATATAAATTAATTATACCACAAAAAAATTCTTTTTTCAATAGTTTTGAAGTCAAAAAAGTATTATTCCTCACTTTTGACCGGAAAGATATCCTCCCAGCTCCCGGCCGAAAATTCTCGCCGCGGCGAGGGCCTCGTCAAGGGTGTTGCCGTCGCTGCCCACCTCCAAAATCAGACTGCCGGTGGAAAGCTGCTGGTTGAAGCGGCTGGAACGGAGATTTACCGGCCGCATAAGGCCGGGGTGGGCGGCCTCGATACGCCGCTGGAGGTTGAGGGCAAAGGCCAGATTTTGCCGCCAGAGGGGGTGCTCGGCTCCTCCGGTGTCCGTGCCCACCACAAACATGAGCTGCGAGGCTCCGTCCGGCCCTTGGGTTTTTACCCGTCCGCCGTCGCTGTCCTCGATGCTGTCCCTGTGGACGTCGAGAATGACCTTTATTTTCGGATTTTCGGCCATGTGCTTCTTCGCCACCGCCAGAGATTTGCTGTAGCTCTTGTTGAAGTCCGGCTCGTCGCACAGGGTGGTGTCGTGTATGACGGTAACTCCCGCCGCCTCAAGCTCCTTTTGTATCTCGTCGCCTATCCGCACCACGTTGAAGCTTTTGTCCGTGGTGCGCACGTCGCTTGACGGCTCGTAGTCATAATTCTCGGACGGAGTGTAGGACTCGCAGCCGTGGGTGTGCAGGATAAGCACCTCCGCCCCGGCGGTCTCCGGCGGCAGGGACAGCAGCTCGTCGATATTTACCTCGGCCTTGGCGAGGTTGGAGATCAGCAGCTCCGGTTCGGTACTGACTGCGGCGGCCACCTTCTGCGCCATGGGAGCGGTCTCGGCGGCCGGAGGGGAATTGTCCGGAATGTCAACCGCCGGCGGCGTCGGGTCGGCCTTCGCCGAGACCTCGCCGACGTTCACCGTCATGTAGAGCATGCCCTTCATGACGCCCTCCGGCACCGGCACGGCTCCGGTCACCGAGGCACGGGCCGCCGCGAGGCAGCAGACGGCGGCCACCGTTTTGAAAAATAAATGTTTGCCGGTTTTTTTATTCATAATTCTGACCTTTTCAAAAAAATTTTTTGAAGATAATTCCTCTTTGTGAAATATATATATTGATTTTTTTTAAATAATATGATATAATTCCTTAAAATTAAAAAACAGGAGGTTACACTAAATGTTGGTTTCCGCGAAAGAAATGCTTGAAAAGGCCCGTGACGGCCATTACGCCGTGGGTCAGTTCAATATCAACAATCTTGAATGGACAAAGTCTATCCTGCTCACCGCCGAGGAACTTAAGTCGCCCGTTATTTTGGGCGTGAGCGAGGGCGCCGGCAAGTACATGACCGGCTATAAGACCGTTGTGGGCATGGTCAACGGTATGCTTGAAGAGCTGAAGATAACCGTTCCCGTGGCGCTTCACCTTGACCACGGCAGCTACGAGGGCGCTCTTAAGTGCATCGAGGCCGGTTTCTCCTCCGTTATGTTCGACGGCTCTCACTATCCCATTGACGAGAATGTCGCCAAGACCACCGAGCTTGTCAAGATCTGCGCCCAGAAGGGTCTTTCCCTTGAGGCCGAGGTCGGCAGCATCGGCGGCGAAGAGGACGGCGTTATCGGCGGCGGCGAGGTGGCCGATCCCGACGAGTGCAAGAAGATAGCCGATTTGGGCGTTACCATGCTGGCGGCCGGCATCGGCAATATCCACGGCAAATATCCCGCCAACTGGCCCGGACTCCGCTTTGACGCTCTTGAGGCCATCAAGGCCAAGACCGGCAATATGCCCCTGGTTCTCCACGGCGGCACCGGTATTCCCGAGGATATGATAAAGAAGGCCATCGACCTGGGCGTAGCCAAGATAAACGTAAATACCGAGTGCCAGCTTGCCTTTGCCGCCGCCACCCGCGAATATATTGAGGCCGGCAAGGATCAGCAGGGTAAGGGCTTCGATCCCAGAAAGCTGCTGGCTCCCGGCGCTGAGGCCATCAAGACCACCGTCAAGGAGAAGATGGAGCTCTTCGGCAGCGTGGGTAAGGCGTAAACCTATTATTCAAACGTTGATACAAGAGGGGGCAGGAATGTCCCCTCTTGCAAGTGATATATTTTTTGATTTTATCCGTAAGGTGGGTGTGCTATGGAATACCGTTATAAACAGCTTTCCCATGAAACCGAACAGCGCATACTTGAGGATCGGGCGGCGGGGAAGGTCAATCCTTGGAGCTTCCGGGACGGGGACGCCCTGCGCCGGGATATGAGCCGTGACAAAAACAGCCTGCTCAGACCGGCCTTTATCCGCGATATTGAAAAAATACTCCACCTTCCGATTTATAACCGATATAACGATAAAACTCAGGTCTTTTCCTTTTATTTGAACGACGACATCACCCGCCGGGGCCTCCATGTTCAGCTTGTTTCCAGAATTGCCCGGAATATAGGCCGATTGCTGGGCCTTAACCTTGACTTGATCGAGGCTATGGCCCTTGGACATGACTTGGGGCACACCCCCTTCGGCCACGCCGGTGAGCGATACCTCAACGAACTGTTTGAGCAGGGCACGGGCCGATATTTCAATCACAACGTCCACAGCACCCGTGTGCTGGACGTGCTCTACCGCCGGAACGTGAGCCTTCAGACCCTCGACGGTATTCTCTGCCACAACGGGGAGTTTGAGCTGAAGGAGTACCGTCCCCGTCCCCTGAACGGCTTTGAGGAATATGACGCTAATGTGGAAAGCTGCTATGTTAAGGGCGGTAAAAAAATCAAGACGCTGGTACCCTCCACCCTCGAGGGCTGCGTGGTGAGGGTCAGCGACATGATAGCCTATGTGGGACGGGACCGTCAGGACGCCGTTACCGCCAAAATAATAGGGGAGGATCAGCCTTTTTCCGCCCGCCTTATAGGAACTCAGAACGCCCAGATGATAAACAACCTCATTGTGGATATAGTTGAAAACAGCTACGGCAAAGACTATATACGCCTCGGAGCCGAAGCCTATGAGGATCTGCGCACCGCCAAACGCGAAAACTACGAGGTAATTTACAACAATAAAAACGTGAACGAAATGTACGAGGGCAGCATACGCCCCATGTTCGGCGAGCTTTACGCGCGGCTGCTGGCCGATGTGCGCGGCGGGGACGAAAATACCGTGGTGTACCGTCACCATATCCGGCAGATAGAAGAAAATGCAAAGTATTATCAGAATTTTGACTATCGAAGCGAGGAGCCCAACCAGATAGTTGCGGACTTTATCGCCAGCATGACGGACGACTACTTTGTGGCCCTGCACAGGGAGCTTTTCCCCAAGAGCAGGTACCGTATTGAATATAGATCCTACTTCAATTAGGAGTGATATTTTGAAAACCGCGTTTAAAATTCTCCGTGAGGCCAGAAAATATTGGTGGCTGCTGATAATCACCATGTTCGCCATCATAGGCAACAGTGTTTTGGGCCTGTACCTGCCGCAGGTGGTGCGCCGGCTGATCGGCCTTATCACCGACAGGGATCCTCAAATAGTGGACAAGGCTGTACACATGGCCGCCGCCTTTCTCGTTGTGTCGCTGCTCCAGTGGCTGACTCAGTTCCTGCGTACCTTCGCCTCTCACAAGGCGGCGTGGAGCTTCGTCCATGATCTGCGGCTTAAGCTGTACGACCACCTCCAGCACCTTTCCATGCGCTTTTTCCACGACAAACAGACGGGCCAGCTAATGAGCCGCATCATCGCCGACACCGAAAAAATGGAGCTTTTCATCGCCCACGCCAGCGCCGACGCTCTGGCGGGTGTGGTAATGTTCGTAGGCGTGATGATAATGCTGTTCCGCATGAACGTCACCCTCGCCTCCATCAGCGTGGCGGTGATACCGCTGGTGGGCGTGGGCGTATGGGTCTACGCCGTAAAGGTACGGCCCCTGTTTAAGCAGCGGCACCAGTATCTGGCGGAGCTGTCCGGCGTGCTTCAGGACAACATTTCCGGCATAAAGGAAATTCAGATATTTAACCGTCAGGACAGGGAGCTGAGCCATTTCGCCGACGTGAGCAGTCAGTTTACTAAGTACAACATCATGGCTCTGACCCGCAGCGCCGTAATACACCCATCCATAGCCTTTTTAAATCAGGTGGGCACCGTGCTTGTTATAGCCGTGGGCGGCTACCTTGCCACAAGGGGAGTGGACGCCGGAGAGATAGTGGCCTTTATCCTGTATCTCAGCTC
This sequence comes from uncultured Clostridia bacterium, assembly GCA_947630975.1. Taxonomy (GTDB): domain Bacteria; phylum Bacillota; class Clostridia; order UMGS1883; family UMGS1883; genus JAFLUQ01. The sequence goes on along the minus strand of CANRJP010000005.1, from coordinate 7,287 downwards.
CCTTTACGCGCCCATAAACAACCTTGCCCGGCTGAATGAGGATTTGCAGGACTCCCTCGCCGCCGGTGAGAGGATTTTTGAGCTTTTGGACGAAAAGGCCGACGTGCCCGAGGCGGAGCGACCCGTCGAGATACAGAAGGCAAAGGGCGACATCCGCTTTGAGAACGTGGATTTCGAGTACATAGACGGCTCTCCGGTGTTGCGCGACTTTAACCTCGACATAAAAAGCGGCGAGACCGTGGCCCTTGTGGGTCCCACTGGAGTGGGCAAGACCACCGTTGCCAGCCTTGTGGCACGGTTCTACGACCCGTCCGCCGGCAGGATAACCCTTGACGGGGTTGATCTGCGGGACATAAGCCTCAGTTCGCTCCACGACAATATTTCCATGGTGCTTCAGGACGTGTTCCTGTTCCACGGCACCGCTCGGGAAAATATAGCCTACGGGGCGGACAATCCCACAAGCGACGAGATAGAGGCCGCGGCAAAGGTGGCCAACGCCCACGATTTCATCATGGAGATGGAGAACGGCTATGACACCATAGTGGGCGAACGGGGCGTCAAGCTCAGCGGCGGTCAGAAGCAGCGCATAGCCATTGCCCGCGCAATTTTACGCAACAAGCCCATCTTGATTTTGGATGAGGCCACCGCCGCCGTTGACAATTCCACCGAGCGGCTCATACATCAGGCCATAGATAAGGTTATACAGAACCGGACGACCATAATTATCGCCCACCGTCTGTCCACCATACGCAACGCCGACAAGATCGCCGTGATCGACAAAGGCGCCATCTGTGAAACCGGCACCCATAAGGAGCTTATCGCCAAGGGCGGAATGTATAAGCGGCTTTATTTCGCAAACGAGGCGGAGTAAAAAAACTGTTGACAAACCGTAATTAAAATTATATAATATTATATAATGACAAAATAAACCGGTAATCTATAATTGGAGTTGACAATAGATGCAAAAATTAGGAGTAAACGAAATTCGCGAAAAATTCCTGAGCTTTTTCGAGTCGAAGGGCTGCCTTCGGCTGGACAGCTTTTCCCTTGTGCCCAAAAACGACGCCAGTCTGCTGCTGATAAACTCCGGCATGGCGCCCATGAAGGCATGGTTCACCGGGGCGGAGACCCCTCCCCGCCGCAGGGTCACCACCTGTCAGAAGTGCATCCGCACACCCGACATCGAACGGGTGGGCCACACCGCCCGCCACGGCACATTCTTTGAAATGCTGGGCAATTTTTCCTTCGGCGACTACTTTAAGCGGGAGGCCACCGCATGGGCCTGGGAGTTCTTCACCAAGGTGATGGAGATACCCGAGGAAAAGCTCTGGGTCTCCGTCTATGAAAACGACGACGAGGCAAGGGACATCTGGGTCAACGAGGTGGGCGTAAGGCCCGAGCGCATAGTAAAGCTGGGCAAGGAGGACAACTTCTGGGAGCACGGCACAGGCCCCTGCGGCCCCTGCTCCGAAATATACTATGACCGGGGCGAGGAGTTCGGCTGCGGCAAGCCCGACTGCGGCGTGGGCTGCGACTGTGACCGTTACATGGAGGTCTGGAACCTTGTGTTCACCCAGTTTGACAGGGACGAGCAGGGCAACTATAACCCCCTGCCCAAGCCCAACATCGACACCGGTATGGGCCTTGAGCGTCTGGCTGTAGTGATGCAGGGCGTCAACAACCTCTTCGAGGTGGACACCGTTCAAGATGTTATGAAGCACATCTCCCGCATAGCGGGCGTAAATTATAAGGAAAACGAAAAGACCGACGTTTCCCTCCGGGTCATCACCGACCATATCCGCAGCACCGTAATGATGGTAAGCGACGGCGTTATCCCCTCCAACGAGGGCCGGGGCTATGTGCTCCGCCGTTTGCTCCGCCGGGCGGCCCGCCACGGAAAGCTGCTGGGCATCGACCGCCGCTTCTTAAGCGAGGTGGCCGACACCGTTATCGACTGTTCAAAGTCCGCTTATCCCGAGCTGGGCGAAAAGCGGGAGTATATCAAGCGCATCATCGAGAAAGAGGAGGAACGCTTCGACGCTACTATCGAGGGCGGACTTGTGGTGCTCAATCAGTATATTGAGGAAGCTCGATCCGCCGGAGCGGGCGAGCTCACCGGCGCCATGGCCTTCAAGCTCCATGACACCTACGGCTTCCCTCTGGATCTGACAGTAGAAATGGCACAGGAAAAAGGCCTCGGCGTGGATGTCGATGGCTTCAATGAGGCCATGGCCGAGCAGAAGGCAACCGCCAAGGCCGCCCGCAAGGACGGTTCGAGCTGGGACGGCGACGAGAATTACGAGTTTGAGGACGCTTCCGCCACCGAATTTGTGGGCTATGCCGGCCTCGAGACACGGTCAAAGATAGTGGGCATAGTTTCCGAGGGCGAGGTCAGTGCCGAGATAGGCGAGGGCGAAAAGGGCGTCATTGTCACCGAAAAGACCCCCTTCTATGCCGAAATGGGCGGACAGGTCGGCGATATAGGCGTGCTGTTCAACGACGGTGCGGCCGCCGAGGTGGTAAACACCACCAAGACAGGCGACGGTCTGTATCTCCATGAGGTCGCCGTAAAGCGGGGCACTTTCAGCCTTGGCGACGGCGTGACCCTTCAGGTGGACGCCAAAAACAGAGCCGCTATCTGCCGCAATCACACCGCCACTCATCTGCTGGACAAGGCCCTGAGGGACGTTCTGGGTACCCATGTGGCCCAGGCGGGCTCCCTTGTGACCGCCGACAAGCTCCGCTTTGACTTTTCTCACTTTGAAGCCATGACCGACGAACAGATAAAGACCGTTGAACGGATAGTCAATGAGAAGATACTTGACGCCATCGATGTGAACGTTCGGGAGCTGCCCATAGACGAGGCCAAGAAGCTTGGCGCCATCGCCCTCTTCGGCGAAAAGTACGGCGACATCGTTCGGGTGGTTTCCGTCGGCGACTACAGTGTGGAGTTCTGCGGCGGCACTCACCTCAAAAACACCGCCCAGGCGGGACTGTTCAAGATACTTTCCGAGGGCGGCGTGGCCGCCGGCGTCCGCCGTATCGAAGCCATTACCGGCGGCGGAGTGCTGAAGTATATCGAGGATCGGGACGCCCTTGTGGGCACTCTCTGCACAACTCTTAAAACCTCCGAGGCCGAACTGCCCCACAAGGCAGAGGGCCTTATGGAGGACATACGCATGGCCAGAAAGGCCGCCGAGGCCGTGGCCGCTCAAATGGCCAACGCCAAGGCCAACAACCTCATGGCCAGCGCCCGTGAGATAGGCGGAGTTTCCCTCTTTGTCGCCCAGAATGACGGTGCCACCGTGGACGAGCTGAAGAAGATGGGCGACGCCGTGAAGGATCACAATCCCTGCTGCGCCATAGTTCTCGCCACCAACAACGGCGGCAAGATAACCTTTGTGGCTATGGCCACCAAGGAGGCTGTGGCAAAGGGCGTACACGCGGGTAAGATAATCAAGGAAATAACCGCTGTCGCCGGAGGCAGCGGCGGCGGAAAGCCCGACATGGCTCAGGGCGGCGGCAGGGATGCCGACAAGATAGACAACGCCCTCGCCATAGTAGACGAGATCGTCGCCAAACAGATCGGAGCGTAAGGATATGAAAATTCTCGTTTTAGTCGATTCGCACCATCAGGGCAACACAATGAAAATAGCCGAAGCCATGGCCGAAGCGGCTCCTCTTACAGTAATAAAAGCCGAAAAGGCGTCGGGGCTGAATTTTGACGATTACGACATTATCGGCCTCGGCGGCGGCATATATTTCGGAAAGCACGGGGCCTCGGTGACCGAGGCCGCCGGACTGATCCATGACCGTCCGGTATTTGTGTTTTCAACCAGCGGCACCGGTGCCGAAAAGAATAACGAGCCCCTTGTATCCTTACTGAAAAACAACGGCGCGGAGGTGCTGGGTTCGTTCGCCTGCAAGGGCTTGGATAAGTTCTTTATCTTCAAGCTGGCCGGCGGCATCAATAAAGGTCGCCCGAATGACGGCGATCTGGAAAACGGGAAAAAATTTATACTTGAAGTAATAGAAAAATACGGTAAAAAGGAGAGAAAGTAATGGACTGCCTGTTCTGCAAGATAATCGCCGGGGATATACCCTCGGCGAAGGTATACGAAAACGACAAGGTTTACGCCTTCCGTGACATAAACCCCGAGGCTCCCGTCCATGTGCTCATCGTGCCCAAGGAGCATATCGCCTCGGCCAATGAGCTCACGGCGGAAAACGCCGGTATTATTGCCGACATCTTCCTCGCTGCGAAGGAGATCGCCGCTCGGGAGGGTATAGCCGAGGGCGGCTACCGCATCGTCAATAACTGCGGCGTCGACGGGGGGCAGACCGTGGGACATCTGCACTTCCATATGCTGGGAGGACGGAGCCTTGCCTGGCCTCCGGGCTGACATAATATTCCGCACAAAAAAATTAATAAAAAACACTTGACATATTTTATATTTGTGGTATAATTATGGTGTCACTATATGCGGTAACTATTTCTTTAGGAGCTGCGAGGGGAGGGTTAGAGATGTCCGAGGTAAGAGTTAAGGAAAACGAGTCTTTAGATAGCGCCCTTAGAAGATTTAAACGCTCTTGCGCCAAGGCTGGGGTTATTTCCGAAGTTCGCAAAAGAGAACACTACGAAAAGCCCAGTGTAAGACGCAAAAAGAAGTCCGAAGCGGCCAGAAAAAGAAAGTTTAAATAAGACGGCTAACCCACATACGCGACGTATGTGGGTTATCTTGTCTAATGCTAATTTTAAATCATAAATATGCGAGTTTCGGCTTTGTCGTTGTTACTAAGGTATGTAACTGGCACACGATTAAGGCTTCCCCTCGAGGGGAAGCTGTCGGCGAAGCCGACTGATGAGGTGTAGGACGCGAAGCGTCCGTTGTAAAACACACTCGGTAAAACTAACGCCGCCTACGGCGGCTACACCTCATCCGGCACTTCGTGCCACCTTCTCCTCAAGGAGAAGGCTTTATCCTTGTCATTGTTAACTTAATGCGGTTCACCGTCAGACTATGTCTGTCCGGCTTTATTAGATTTTTTAATTGGAATTAGTATAACGGGGGGAGGCACACAGTCGTGAAGATACGCAGAATGCGCCCCGGCGAGGGGAAGAGGCTGGCGGAGCTGCTCTACAGCTCCGTTCATCGGCTGTGCGCCGACGTCTACACCCCCGAGGAGCTGGAGGCGTGGGCGCCGAAAAAAATGGACACGGCCAAGCTTACATATTCTCTTATGCGCAACGTTACCTGGGTCATGGAGGACGGCGGCCGCCCCGTGGGCTTTGTCTGTATCGAGCGGGACGGCTATGTCAACCGGCTTTTTACCCATCCGGACTATACCGGACGGGGAGTGGCCACGGAGCTGATGGACACCGCCGCCGCCTGGGCGAAAAAGCACGGGATAAATCGGATATTCCTGGCCTCGAGCCGGGTGGGCTACGGCTTTTACATGAAGTACGGGTTCAGGGTCTGCGGCGTTGACCGGGTAGAGCGGCGGGGAGTCACGTTTGAGAACAGAGTAATGGAAAAATTTATTTAGGAGGATGGCGGAATGGTAAGGCTCGGCAACGACTGGGACGAGATAATCGGCGGAGAGTTTCAAAAGGATTACTATCTTCAACTCAGAGAATTTCTAAAGGCGGAGTACTCGAATTATGAGGTATATCCCAATATGTATGATATGTTTTCCGCCCTCAAGGTCACGGCTTACAGCGACACAAAGGTGGTAATAATAGGTCAGGACCCCTACCACGAGCCGGGACAGGCTCACGGTATGGCGTTTTCCGTCAAGCCGGGGACGCCCGTACCGCCGTCACTGATGAATATGTACAAGGAGCTTCGGGACAGTCTTGGCTGTTACATACCCAACAACGGCTTTCTCATGCCATGGGCACGTCAGGGCGTCCTGCTCCTCAACGCGGTGCTCACCGTCCGCCGGGGCGAGGCCGACTCCCACAAGGGCAAGGGCTGGGAAATCTTCACCGACAGCGTCATCAGCGCCCTTAACCGACGGGAAGAGCCCGTGGTGTTCCTGCTCTGGGGCAACAACGCCCGCAAGAAGAAGGAGCTTATCGACCCGGAGCGTCATTTCATATTTGAAGCGGCCCATCCAAGTCCCCTTTCCGCAAATCGGGGCTTTTTCGGCTGCAACCATTTTGCCAGAGCCAACGACGCCCTCATAAGCGCCCTTCGGCCGCCAATAGACTGGCAGATACCCAATATTTAACTGACGAATAAAAAATTTATTTCCGTAAATACTAAAAACACTAATCTAAAATCAGTGAAGGAGAGTGTTTATGGATTACATCAAGGCGTTTCTGGTGGGCGGACTTATATGCGCCGTCGGACAGGCCGTAATAGACAAAACAAAGCTTACCCCGGCACGGCTGCTGACGGGCTACGTGGTCGGAGGGGTGTTTCTGTCCCTCATAGGGGTATATAAGCCCCTTGAAAAATTTGCCGGCGCGGGAGCCACGGTGCCCCTTCTTGGCTTCGGCCACGCCCTCTATCAGGGAGTTATAAAGGCTGTGGAAAAGGACGGCTTCCTCGGCGTTCTGACCGGCGGGCTTTCGGCCACGGCGGCGGGCATCGCGGCGGTGATATTTTTCGCATTGATAGCGGCCCTCGTCGCCAGACCGAAAATGAAGTAAAAAGTGGGGGCTGTAAAAAAACAGTCTAAAAAATCCGAGGTTCATCAATAAGCCGTCGCCTCCGGGGCGGGATTTAGTATGCGCCCACGTTTTCGCCGTAGCCTTGGGCATCAAGCTCCCATGGACTAGAACATTCCCTGTATGTCCATGCTGCTTCTGCCCTTTGTGCTGTCAAACACGTTAAATTTTCTGGCCCACTGCCGGGCGCTGTCGTCGGTTATCACCTCATGGGTCAGCGTCCCGTCGATGATCGCCTGCTCAAACTCGCTCATCGCCCAGTCCGGGGTTATTCCCGCCTCCATCATGGTACGGGCAAAGAGGCTGACGGGCCGGTTCGCGGCTGTTTTCTTCGGTACGGCAACGTCCCTCGCCGGGTTTTCTCCCTGTTTGACCTTGCCGTATTTGTCTATGAGCCAGTCGATCATCTCATCCGCCGATATTTTTTCCGGGTCATAGCCCTCCTTTGCCATGTCGGCCTTGACGGAGTAGCGAATGTCATCGGTATTTTCATTTTGGGTATTGACAGCGGACGGAGTTTGTGGTACACTAACGTCAGATACAGAGGGCTGGTTCCTACCTGTGTTATTCGTTTTAAACGATGAAACACTTGGGACAGCCCCTGTATCTTT